>JAUYRZ010000120.1 GCA_030695565.1 Archangium sp. | reverse complement strand
CCGCCCGCGCCGCCGCCCACTTCGCCGCCACCGCCGCCCGTCACGCCGCCGCCCGCGCCCCCGCCGGTCACGCCGCCACCGGAACCGCCACCCGTCACGCCGCCCCCGGTGCCGGTGCCGCCGCCGCCGCCCATCGAGCCGCCACCGCCACCGCCGGTGCCCGTCTCGTTCAGACAGTCAGCCTCGCAGCCGTCGCCTGAGTTGGTGTTGCCGTCGTCGCAGGCCTCACCGGTCTCGACGATCGCGTTGCCGCACACCGCGCGAGGATTGGGACATGCCGTGAACGCCGCGCAACACGCGACGCCGAGAAAGAGAACACGCAGCTGATTGGTCATTGAAGGCTGTTTCCAGGTCGAACGAGGCCGGCCGAACGACGCCCTTCTACCGGGATCGCGGACAAAAAAACACGAGCGAAGCCGGTGAATCCAGCGCCTCAACCCTCGAGGTTGGGGCGCTGCGTCACGACTTCGAAACGAGAAGGCTCAGGGGAGGATGTTGAACTCCACCCGGCGGTTGGCTTCTTTGCCCTTCGCGGTGGCGTTGTCTTCCGCCGGGCGATCAGGGCCGAAGCCGACGGGCTTGAGGCGATCGGCCGCCACGCCCTTCTTCACCAGGTAATCGACCACCGACTTCGCGCGATCGGCCGAGAGGCTGCGGTTGAACGCCGCGTCGCCGGTGTTGTCGGTGTGCCCTTCGATCTGCAGCTGGGCGATCTCGGGGTGTGAACCGAGGATCGAGGCGATTTGATCGAGCAGCGTATTGGAGCGCGCCTGGATGGTGGCCTTGCCCGTGTCGAAATAGACCTTGTCCTTGAGCACCAGCTTCTCGACGGTGATCACCACCAACTGCTTCTGGGCGGCAGGGCAGCCCTGGTTGTCCACCGGGCCCGCTTCGTTGATGCAGTTGTCGATGTTGTCGACGGTGCCGTCCTTGTCGGTGTCGGGGTACGGGCAGCCCTTGTTGCGGGCGGCGCCCTTCTCCGTCTTGCAGGCATCGAGGCGGTCGACGGTGCCGTCTTCGTCGGCATCGGCGTCAGGGCAGCCCTTGTTCTCGACCACACCCTTCACGTCGATGCAGGCATCGAGGCGGTCGAGCACGGTGTCGCCGTCTTTGTCGCCATCGGGGCAGCCGTTGTTGCCGGCCGAGCCCTTCACCAACGGGCACTTGTCCTTCTCGTCGGTCACGCCGTCGGCATCGGCGTCGCCTTCAGGGCAACCGTCTTCATCGGCGACGCCGTCTTTGTCTTCGGCCTGATCGCGGCACTGATCCTTGTCGTCGTCGATGCCGTCCTTGTCGTTGTCCTTCTCGGGGCAGCCGTCGGTGTCTTCGAACTTGTCGAAGTCTTCCGCTTCGTCGACGCACTTGTCGTCGTCGCCCTTGATGCCGTCATTGTCGTAGTCGGCGTCAGCCGGCGTGGTCTGTGGCGCGCCGATGGTGATGGAGAGACCGAACAGCAACATCGCGTGGGCCCCCACGTCTTCCGGGCGCTGACCGAGGAACATGAACTTCGCGAAGGGGCCGATGGAGAGGCCTTCGATGATCGAGAACTCGGCGCCCGCGCCGACGTCGAAGCCGACGCCGAAGCCTCCGGAATTGAGGGTCACGTGCCCGTCGACCCACGCATTGCCCCACAGATTGCCGGTGCGCTTGGTGCCGGGGTTGAACAGGTAGCCCTTCTCGTCATTGAACAAGCGCACGCGCGCGCCGAGACCGCCGCCGAACACCGCGCCCCTGTCGAGGTACGTGTTGCTCACCGCCGAGGCGCCGAAGAACTCGAGCTGCGGTGCCACGGGGCCGAGGAACTTCAGCAACGTGATGTCGAACTTGAGCGATGCGCCGGTGACGAGGATGGACTTGTCGAGCCCGGTGCCCACCATCGGGTCGAGGTGGAAGTTCACCGCGGCCTGTTCGGCAAACGAGGTGGTCGCGACGAGGGCGGTCGAGACGATCAGAAGACGCAGGCGCATGGAGTGACTCCGAATGGAAAAAGCGCGCGGAACCTAGGCGCGAACCAGCGAGCGCTCCAAGCTGTATTTCCAGTGTTTTCAGCGCCCTCGGCGACGCCGCAACAGCGCGAGGCTGATCAGCGCCAGCAGACCGGGGGCGCTGTCGCAGCCGCACCCCGCGCGCGGGCCGATGGTCTCTTCGGCGCGAAGGAGCGTCACCAGGGCCGGTTCCACTCCCGCGTCGCCAGCTCCAGCGTCGGGGATCCCTGCGTCGGGGGCGCCTGCATCGGGACGGGTCGACCCGCCGCCACCACCCGTCGCACCGCCTCCACCACCCGCGCCACCACCCGTGGTGCCACCGCCGCCCCCGGTGCCGGCATCGGCGTTCATCTGGAAACAACCCGAGACGTGAGTCGAGCGGGTGGAAGCGCAGCTGGCCGGAGAAGCGCAGGAAGGATCAGGCAAGGTGTTGGGGCTGCCGGTGGTGCCGATGTCGGAGAGCTTCGGGTACGCGAGCGCGACCGAGGTCCACTGGCCGGCTGCAGGCGGGTACTCCATCCAGCCGAACACCTTCTCCTGGTACGGCGCGGCGCCGCCGACTGAAGGCCGGTACACCCCGCGGGCCGAGTCGAAGTTCGGGTTGTTCGGGTTGTTGCTGTACGCGAGCCCGTTGTACGCCCACACGGCGCTGTACCAGTGCTCGATGACCCTCGGTTGGTTGTCGCCCACGCAGCGGGTGGCGCGCCATTTCTCCCCGAGAATGCGGGTGCCGGTGGCGAGGTTGTAGGTGGGGTCTGAGGCCACGCGCGCGCGATCGAAGTTCGGCGCTTCACCGATGTGCATGCCGCTGGTGACCTGGCCGATGCCGTACCCGCAGTCGAACGAGATGATGGTGCGCGAGGCGCCGCCCACCTGATCACTGGGCGTGGTGGGCACGCAGAACTGCCGCCACCCCGACTCCACCATGGCGATGGCCTTGAGCACCTCGCAGGGAAACTTCGCGGAGACCTGCACCGTGGGCATCGGCTTGCCACAGCCCTGGCCGAGGTCGGGCACCGAAGGCCCCGCGCTGCCCCACACCGAGGGCCCCTGCGAGACGAGCTGAAAGATGCCCTGCCACTGCGCGGTGGTGGGGTTGGTGCCGTTGACCGCGGAGACGCCGCAGTTGGCGGTGTTGTTGGTGCTGTTGAGCGTGTAGCTCGGGCAGAACTGGCCCAGGCTCAACAAGACGAAGGTGCTGATCACGGGCTCACCCCCGCCACGTCGAGCCGGCTGTCGGGGGGCGCAGCCAGCACCTGCGCCTCGCCGTCTTTCACTGCGAAGAGCACGGGGAAGTCGCCCGGCCGCAGGTGCAGGCCGACGATCAGGTTCTTCTGTTGAAAGGCGAGCCGCGTGAAGCCCGGCAGCGTGGGCGCACCCTCGAGCGGGCGCAGGCCCTCGCCTCGGTTGATCAGCACGCGCCCATCCGCGAGCACCGCGGGCATCAAGGTGACCTCGGTGCCTTCCGCCAGGAGCGACGAGGCGCCGCTGATCAGATCGACCTGCTCCACCACCCACCGATCGGCGACGCCTTGCGTGAAGATCACCCGGTGGCGCGGCACGTCGACCACGAAGTCACGCGCGAGCGGCGCCATGGTGTGGAGCAGCTCTCGCACGGCGAAGGTGTCGACGTGCACGCTGATCAACCGCGCGCCCACCGGGGCCACTTCGTAGATGATCAGCTCTCGCCCCGAAGCGCCCGCGAGGAAGGTGAGGTAGCCCGCGGTGGAGTGGACGACCCGGCGCGTGGCCGTGGTGGGATCGATCTCTTCGATGGTCAACGCGTCGACCCGCAACGCGTCACGGCCATCCACCGGCTCGAGGCCCGCAGTGCCGCGCGAGACGAACACCCTGCCCTCTGCGGTGACGAGGGGCCGCGAGCCATAGACGAGCTGATCGGCCAACACGCGCGGGCTCTTGCCGGGCTCCAGCCTGATCAACGAATTGGCGAACGAGAGGTCTCCGCCCGAACGCAAGGTGGCCGAGGCGACCACCACCTTGCTGCGCGGGAGCAATGAGCCCTTCACCGCGCTGCCTTCGGCATGGGTGAAGCGGGCGACGGGGCTGGTCAGTTCGGTGGCGCCCAGCGGTTGAAATCGCAGCTCGGCGACGTCGCCCCGGGAGCTGAGCACGGCGACCTCCGGAGAGGCGGCCAGCGAGAGCACGAGCGCGGCAGTGAGCATGGCTTGTTCTTACCCCAGTGACTGAACTGGTCGACAGCGGTGCCTCGATCTCGCGATACTCCCGCGTTCCAGTAAGCCCCCGAGGCCACATGAGCGATACGACCGAGCAGGAAAACCTCGACGCGCCCCCGCCGATCTCCGCCGAGCAGCGCGCGAAGATCCTCTCTGACCCGAACGTGGCGAAGATGGCCGCCGAGCTCGAGCTGTCGCTCGACGAGTTCGTGAACACCGTGGGCTACTACTTGAACAATCCAGGCGTGGAGCCCGCGTTCCTGGTGGTCAGCGACGCGAACCTGAAGAAGATGGGCGTGCACGCGCCGACCAACGAAGAGCTGGAGGCCAACGTGAAAGCCAGCGTGGAGGCGATCAAGGCCGGCCAGGGGCCCAGCGGCTTCGACAAGGCGAAGAAAAACGCGGTCGAGATCACCAACGCAGGCGGGAAAGCGCTCAGCGCCGCTTCGAATCCCGACCTCGAGGCGGTGGTGAAGAAGTCTCGCCCGCGCGGAAAGAGCTGAAACTGTTCAGTTTTCGATGTTCCCCCGCGGCGCAACTCGCGCTCGTGGGCGGGCGATAACCATCCAACGTTCCACTTTTTCCCGGAGTTACAAAATGGGTCTCCTCAAAGGCATCGGCAAGGCGTTCAAGAAGATTGGCAGCTTCGCGAAGAAGGCTGTCGGGTTCGCCAACAAGATCCTGAACGGGCCCCTGGGCAAGCTGGCTTCGTTCATCCCGGGCGTGGGCCCCTTCATCGCGGGCGCGGCGAAGATCGTCGGCGTCGCCAACAGCGTGATCAACGGTGGCGGCCTCAAGGGCATCATCGGCGGCCTCGTGGGCAACCTCGGCGGTGGTCTGCTCGGCAAGGCGGGCACGCTGCTCAGCAAGACCGGCCTCGGCTCGGTCATCGGGCTCGGCTCGAAGGCCACCAACAGCAACCAGCTCTTCGACATGGTCAAGGGCCTGATGAGCTCGCGCAAGGCCGACCCGACCCCTGCCGCGCAGGGCGATCGCTACAACCTGAGCCAGTTCGCCGCCTTCAAGATGGCGGAGCTCATCCGCAACTGAACTCACTGCAGTCCCTCTCCCTCTCTTGGGAGAGGGTCGGGGTGAGGGCCTAATCAACCCAATCGGGAGCCAACAACCGGCGCCGATCGGAGGCCCTCATCACCGTCGCATCATCCGCAAGACCCTTCACCCGATCCCACAGCTGGCACGTCACCGCCTGGTGAGATTGATCGAGGCCCTCGCAGTAGTTCGTAAACAGACACCGGCGAATCTCATCGCCGCGGCCCAGGCGAAGCTTGAGCAACCAATCTGGATCCGCGAGTGACTGGCGAGCACTCGCCACGACGTCGGCCTGCCCCTGCGAAAGAATCGCCTCCGCCTGCGCGAGCGTCGCGATCCCACCGCAGGTGACGACGGGAGTGCTGAACCCCGCACTCACCAACGCCCGCTTCACGTGAGCAACCGCCTCCACATTCCGGCCCCACGGAGCGGCCAGCTTCGTGGTCGGCATGCACTCATGCCCTGAAGGCCCGGTGTACGGATACGCCGACGCGCCCACCTTCGGCTGCTTCGCGTCTTCGAACTTTCCGCCGCGCGAGAGCGAGAGAAAGTCCATCCCCGCACGAGCGAACTCCACGGCGAAGAACGCCGCATCATCGGGCCGGTTGCCACCTTCGATGATCTCATCCGCGAGGAACCGGCAACCGACCGCGAACGAAGCCGGCACTGCCGCACGCGTGGCGGCGAACACCTCCAGCGGCAAGCGCGCGCGCGAAGCACGTTCACCACCGTAGCCGTCGAGGCGGGTGTTCAACGCAGAGAGAAACGAGGCCATCGTGTACGCGTGCGCGTAGTGCAACTCGACGCCATCGAAGCCAGCGCGAGCGCATCGCGAAGCGGCCCGGGCGAACAGCTCAGGCAGCACCTTCGGCAACGCAGCGATGTGCGGCAACTGGGTGTCCGTCACGCGCTCGCGCAGACCGAAACGCAGCGCCTCGAGCTCCCGCTTCGGCAGCAGCCCCGCCAGCGTGTCGTCGTCGAGCGAGTCGAGGTACGCGCGCAGGCCCGCTTCATCGAGCTCGGGCCGCAAGGCACGCAGCGCAGGCGTCACCGTCAGAAAACGCGAAAGATACGCACTGCGTTGAGGCCTGCGTTTGATGGCGAGAAAGTCGATCAGCTGAATGAACAGCTTCGTCTCGCCACCACTCGCGCGTTTCACCGCCTCGACCAGGCGCGCGAGCCCGTCGACGAATCGATCGTCACCTGCGCGCAGCAGCGGCCCTGAAGGCACGTCGCGAATGCCGGTGGCCTCGACCACCAGCACACCCGGGCGGCCGCGCGCGAAGCGTTCGTACCAGGCGATCACCTCGGCGGTGGTCTCGCCTTCTTCATTCGATCGCCAGGGCACCATCGCGGGCACCCAGGTGCGGGTCGCGGCGCTCACGGGGCCCAGCTGCACGGGCTGAAACCACCGCGCCTGGGCCGCCTCTTCACGAGTGGGCCAGCGCGGCACCGGCAGTAACTTCTCGCGGCGCTTGTCAGTCACGGCGCACATCACACATGGCCCCGCAACCAAATGCACTCAGTCGTGTTGGAGAATTCATGAGCGTGACTTCGAGGCGATGGGGCGTGGCGATCCTCGCGAGCCTGATGGGCTGCGGCAGCTTGCCGCCCGCGACGACTGAGCTGCCCGTGGTGAACGATGGGGGCCCCGAGGTCGTCGATGGCGGCGTGCAGTGTACTGCCGAGCTCGAAGCGAAGATGAGCGCGACGCTGGCCGCCGCTCCTGCCACGGAGAGCTTCTACCTCGAGCTGCGGCGCGACTCCGACGGGCGGGTGTTCCGCGCCTACCGGGTCATCTCCGGGAAGTCGCCCGTCACCGAGACCACCCAGCTGCAATCAGCCTCGACGGCGAAGTGGATCGCCGCGACGGTGGTGCTCGACGTCGTCGCCAACCCGGGCAACTACCCGGGTGGCGGGCAGGTCAACGGGCGGGCCCTCACGTTGGACAGCCCCATCAGGGACTTCCTGCCGTCGTGGAAGCCGACGCTCGGCACGCTCAGCGCGTCGAACCGGTTGGCGAGCGTGACCCTCCGTCAGTTGCTCGCCTTCACCTCAGGTCTGGAGCGCGAGCACGCCTGCATCAGCTCGACGACCGATCCCGACGTCTGCATCAGCAACCTCGTCGACGCCAACCTCGCGGAGAACGCGAACGGGAGCGCGCCGCGCACCTTCTATTACAGCGGCGCGCATCTCTTCGTCGCTGCACGCGCCGCAGTGCACGCTTCAGGTCTGGGCGACTGGGGCGCGCTCTTCAAACGCTTCAAGGAAGTGCACGGAGTCTTTCAGACGCCACTCGAGAGCCCGGGCCCTGCACAGTTCGGCGCCGGCGGCTTCTTCCCGGCCTCGGGCGCAGGCAACTCGCCGTCGCCTGCAGGTGCGATGCGCTACACCGCCGGCGACTACACGCCCTTCCTCGTGAAGCTGGTGCACGGCGAGATCCTCCCGCTCGCGACGGTGGCGGAGCTGTTCGGTGACGAGGTGGTGCGGCAGGGCGTGGGCATCGAATATTCGCCGCTGCTCGATGACGGCGAAGCGTGGCACTACAACCTCGGCAATTGGACCGAGTGCGCCTCGGCGAGTTTCTCGCCTCAATGCGCCAGCGCGCGGCGGTATTCGAGCCCGGGCAGCTTCGGCACCTACCCCTTCGTGGACTTCAATCCCTCGGAGCAAGGTGACGCTCCGTTCGTGGGACTGCTGGGCTACGGCGGCACGACGCCCGGTGTGGCTTCGACCGTGATTGCCCTCTACCGCACGCTGGGCCTCGGCTCGGCAGGCTCCCGGGATCTCGCGCAGCAATGGGCGGCCTCGAGCTGTCCGTGACGACTCTTGATTTCGAACGCGGCTAGGGTTCGCCGCCATGCGAACACTGGGAATGTTGGCCGCACCGGGAACCTGGACCACTCCAGGTCAACCACTGGTCGGCCGGACCGTGGCCAACGCGCAGTTCCTCAAAGCGCTGCTGCGCCATTCGAGCTTCGAAGAGATCGCGCTCTTCATCGGAGAGACCGCAGACCTCCCCGCGCTCGAGCAGCTCACGCAGACCTGGAACGTGCCGGAAGAGCGGCTGGCGGCGTACACGGTGTGGCAACTGCCTGAGCTGTTGTCGCGAGGGCGCCTCGACGTGCTGCACCACGCCTCTCACGTCGACCGGCTCTACGATCTGCTCGCCGCGCGCGATCGGTTCGCCTCGAAGACGGTGCCGGTGACCGGGCAGATCCACTCGCTGTCGTACCCGCGTTTTCACCAGGAGCTCGCGCGCCACCTCTTCGTGCGCCCCACCGCTTCCGACGCGCTGTTCTGTTCTTCCACCGCGGGCCGCGGCGTCATCGAACGCAGCTTCAACCGGCTGGAGAGCGAAGCGCAGACCGCCGGATTTCAAGGCACCCTGCCCCGTTGGGATCTGCCGCACGTGCCGCTGGGCGTCGAGCTGGACTCGGTGATCGGAGGCAATCGGGCCGCCACGCGCACCTCGCTCAACCTGCCTTCGAACGCCGTGCTCATCACCTGCCTCGCGCGCTTCACAGAGTACGACAAGCTCGACCTCTTTCCGGTGCTGCGCGTGCTGGAGAAGCTGGTGAGCGAGCCGAGCGCCGGAGCGCCGCCCGTCTATCTCCTGCTCGCCGGTGCGCGGCAGGGCACGAAGACGCCCGAGATGCTCGAGCTGTGGGCGCGTCACCTGGGCGTGCACGATCGCCTGCGCCTCAAGGTCGACTTCACCGACGCCGAGAAGAAGGACCTGCTGGCTGCGAGCGACCTCTTCGTCTCGCCGGTGGACAACGTGCAGGAGACCTTCGGTCAGTCGGTGATCGAAGCGCTCGCCGCGGGGTTGCCGGTGGTGGCCTCCGACTTCGACGGCTACCGCGACACGGTGGATGAGACCGTGGGCGTGCGCGTGCCGACGCGACTCAACGTCGATTGGTCGGAGCTGAGTGAGCTCGCGCCGCTGTTGTACGAGCGGCCGCTGCACCTGGTGTTGGCGCAGTCGATCGAGGTCGAGCTGGGCCCGCTCGAGTCTGCGCTGCGTGAGCTGGTGCTCGATCCGGCGCGGCGTGAACGCCTCGGCAAGGCGGCCGCCGGGCGTGCACGTGAACGCTACGACTGGAGCGTGGTGATTCCGAAGTACGAGTACGAGTGGCACCGCCTCGCTGCGACAGGCGCGAAGCCCAGTGGCAAACCGCACCCGCTGCGCCTCGACTACGGCGACTTCTTCGGTCACTTCCCCACGGCGACGTTCGACCCATCACGGCGTGTGCAGCGCAGCTCGCGGGCGAACGACTTCGTCATCTACCCCGAGCTCAAACACCTCTTCGTCGAAGAAGACGTGCGAGCGCTGCTGATCAACACCACCGAGCCGCGGACGCTGGGCGAGCTCGAGGCCGAGATGATCACCCGCCTGGTCGATCGCCGCCCGTGGGTGGCGCGCTTCATCGTGGGCTGGCTGGTGAAGCAGGGCCTGGTGCAGTGACGTCAATCGGCCTTGGGGAACGAGCTGGTTTCCGGATCTGCATCGGGGTCGCGTCGAACAGGCTCTCGGCCTCGGGCGAGGACCCGCAGGTCGCAGGCCTGTTACGGATTCTTCATCGAGCACCGATATCTTGCGATGCGTCGTACGGCTGCGAGCAGAAACAGGGCGTCGATGGAGAATCCGTAACACGAACACTCGAGCGTGAAGGCGCTGAACCCAGGTCGTTCGCGAGCCGTGTTGCGGATTCTGCATCGAGCGCCGGATTTCCCGAGCTGCCGTACGGCCGCGAGCAAGAATCGGCTCTCGATGCAGTATCCGCAACATGAGGACTCGCAATCGGAAGCCGGGAAAGGCCTCGAACAGGCCAGCTTCGACTCAAGTGACCCGGGTCGGCTGAACGCGCCGAATTCGCCCCGTAAACGCCTTCGCGCGAAGCCGAGAGGCCTGCGCGGCACGAGCACCGAAGCAGCCCCAGCCTTGACCGCCTTCCCCGGTGCGGTTTCTGGGTCGCTACCGAGAGACCTGAATCAGTTCATCGTGCCCGACGTACCCGGCGAACCCGACGCGCCCGGCGAGAAGCCGCCGTTGCCCGCGTTACCAGGCGAGATGAAGCCGCCGACCAGCGTGGGCGCCGTGTTGACGCGGTAGATGCCGTACGACAACCCGCCCGCGCCGCCGCCGCCGTGGCCACCTCCGCCGCCATCGCCGCCGAGGCCACCGTTGCCACCACCACCGACCTCGCCGGTGCAGGTGTTGGCGCCGAACCCACGCCCGCCACCCGAACCACCACCCGCCCCCGGCGCGCCCACACCACCCGAGCCGCCGTTGCCGCTGCTGATCTCCGCGTTCTCGAAACGGATGCCGTTGGAGTTCACCAGGAAGACGCCGAACGAGCCGCCGCCAGCGCCGCCACCCAGGCCACCACCACCGCCGCAGCCGCCCGCGCCACCACCACCGCCGCCGTTGCCGCCGCCGTCATCGACGCAGCCGCCGCCCTGGCCACCACCACCACCACCGCCGCCGCCGCCGTTGCCATGCAGGCCGTTGGCGCCGTTGCCGCCCGAAGAACCCACCCAGAAGCTGGCGACCACCACGCCACCATTGCCCGCGCCGCCGTTGCTCCCGCTCGAGCCCGAAGTCCCATTGAAGCCGTCACCACCTCGGCCGCCCGCGCTGCAGCTGCCGCAGAACGCGTTGCAGCTACCACCGCCACCTCCACCTCCACCTCCCGGGGTGCCCACCACGCCCGTGGCGCCGGGGGTACCGGTGTTCCGGCCTTCCTGCCCTCCGAATCCACCTGCGCCACCATTGCGGCCACAGCTCGAGGTACCCGCAGCGCCGCCCGAACCTGCCGAGTTGTCGCAAGAGCCACCGTTGCCGTTGAAGCCGCCCGAGCCACTGGCGCCCGCTCCCGTGCTGGAGCCGTTCGTGCCCGCGCCCGCCGAGCCCGCGATGATCAGCGAGGAGCGCACAGTCAACGCCGGGCAGTTCTCACAGTGCAGACCGTAGGTGCTCACCCCCGCGGCGGTGGTGTCGAGCGCACGAATGGTGACGTACGCGATGGTGCTCGGCTCGGTGATGCCCAGACCCGAGACCGCCACGATGCGGCCCGCGTTGATGAGCCCGTTGCGAATGGTGACCACCGAGCCCGGCCCGCGCACCCAGGTGGTGGGCGCGTACCCGCCGTAGATCGACACGCCGCTGCGCAGCGCCACCGGCTCATCGTAGAAACCGGCCGAGACGTACACGTGCGGCAGCGTGGTGGAGGCCGCCGCAATGCCGGCCTGAATGGTGCGCTTGGGCTGCTGGCGCGTACCCGGGTTGAGATCGTTGCCGGAGAGCGAGACGAAGATCGCCCGCGAGACGTCGCCGTCGATGCCGTCGCAGTTTTGGTCGGTCGAGCTGTCGTCGGGATCATCCGCGCCACTCGCCACGCAGGTGTACTCGCAGCCGTTGGCCGCGTTGCCATCGAGGTTCACGAAGCCCGGGTTGCAGGTGAAGCCGCAGCCTCCGGCCACGCAGGTGCGCGCCGCGTTGTTGCGGGTCGGGCAGACGTTGGTGCAGCTGCCGCACTTGTCGACGTTGGTCGCCGTCTGCACCTCGCAGCCGGTGGCCACCACCGTGTCGCAGTCGGAGTAGCCCGCGTTGCACGAACCGATCGCGCACGCGCTCGAGGCACAGACCGGCGTCGCGTTGGGGGTGGTGCACACCTCGTTGCAGTTGCCGCAGTTGTTGATGTCGGAGGCGACGTTGCGCTCGCAGCCCGTGCCGTACGACTGGTCACAATCCGCGAAGCCCGAGTTGCAGGTCATGATGCCGCACTGGGTGGCCACGCACGCGTAGGTCTGGATGTTGCCGTTGTTCACGTTGCACACCCGCCCGCAGACGCCGCAGTTGGTGGGGTCGGAGGCGAGCGTGAAGCCTTCGTCGATGAACCCATCGCAGTCGTTGTCGGTGCCATCGCAGACTTCAGCGCCGGTGGGCGTGCACATCAGCTCGCAGCCGTTGCCATCGATGCCGTCGGCGTTGACGAAGCCGGGGTTGCACGCGCCGATGCTGCACATGCCGCCCATGCACACCGGCATGGCGTTGGGCCGGGCGCAGACCGTGCCGCAGGTGCCGCAGTTGTTCAGTGAGGTCAGCTTGTCGAAGCCCTCGTCGACGACCGAGTCGCAGTCGTTGTCCTTCTCGTCGCAGATCTCGATGCCCGGCAGGCCCGGCTCGCACGGCTGCGGCGCGCCGTTGACGCAGTTGGTGACGGTGCGGCGGCACTCGCCGGTGCCGCAGGTGGTGTCGCCCAGGTTCTCGTCGGTCATGCCGTTGCAATCGTCATCGCGGCCGTTGCACGACTCGGTGGTGGGCACGGGCGCGGTGCAGGCCTCGTAGCCGTTGGGCGGCCGGCAGGTGCGAACGCCGTTGCAGGTACCAAAGCTGTTGGTCTCGGAGCACGGCTGCGTCTGCCCCGCGCTCGCCGCCACGCACTCGCAGGTGCCGGAGGTGGGCTGGCACTGCTTGGTCACGTAGGCGCCGTTGGTGTCGGTGCCGTCGGCGCAGCGGTAGCTGGTGGGGCACTGGCCATCGAAGCTGCAGTCACGCGAGCAGACCTTGGTGCCGCCGATCTCCAGGCAGCGATCTCCGGGGTACGGGCAGTCGACGTTGAGCGCGCACGGCTGGCAGAGGCCCGGCACTTCAGGCACGCAGGCGAACCTGTCGTTCACCGCCAGCGCGCTGCAGAGGTCGCCCGCCTTGCAGCCGGCCGAACACTTCTTGAAGCAGACCTTCTCCTTGCCGGGGAGCTTGTCGCAGAGCGACGACTCGCACTCTTCGTCTTCCGCACACGCCTGACCATCGGGCTTGAGCGCGTTCTGCACCGGAGCGCGCCCGCACGTGCACGACGCGAGACCGAGGGCCAGCAGGACGACGGACAGTCGGGAGAAGAACGGCATGGATGCTCCTGGGGAGAGGGCGTGGGGAGCCCAACCGCGAAGCTGCATCGTAGCCCGGGTTTCCCCCTCAACCCGTAATCTGCCTCCTGCCGCAACGCGTCACCCACAGCAACCGCCACCCAGAAGCCAGAGCGGCTGGTTGGTTTTACCGGGGGCCGACCATGTCTTCGGGCTTCACCCACGCGTCGAACTGGGCCGCGGTGACGAAGCCCGTGGCGATGGCGGCGGCCCGGAGCGTGCTGCCTTCCTGGTGCGCGCGCGCGGCGATCTTCGCGGCCTTCTCGTAGCCGAGGTGCGGGGCGAGCGCGGTGACCAGCATCAACGACTCCTGCACGTGCTGGGCGATGCGGGCTTTGTTCGGCTCGAGCCCGGCCACGCAGTGCTCGCAGAACGAGTCCATGCCGTCGGCGAGCAACCGGCAGGACTGCAGGAACGCGTTGATCACCAGCGGGCGGAACACGTTGAGCTCGAGGTGGCCACTGGCGCCGCCCAAAGACACGGCCGTGTCGTTGGCCATCACCTGCACGCAGACCATGGTGAGCATCTCGGCCTGGGTGGGGTTCACCTTGCCCGGCATGATGCTCGAGCCCGGTTCATTTTCAGGCAGCAACAATTCGCCCAGGCCTGCGCGCGGTCCACTGCCCAGCAGCCGCAGGTCGGAAGCGAACTTGAAGAGACTGACCGCGAGCCCCTTGAGTGCACCATGCGCGTGCACCAGCGCATCGCAGGTGGCCAGCGCCTCGAACTTGTTGTCGGCGGTGCGCACGGGCAGCTCAGAGAGAGCGGCGATCGCCTGCGCGACCGCTTCTGCGTAGCCGGGAGGCGTGTTGAGCCCGGTGCCCACCGCGGTGCCGCCCAGGGCGAGCTCTCCGAGGTGAGGCAGCGCCGCCTCGAGATGTTGCCGCGCGTGCTTCAGTTGCGAGACGTAGCCGGAGAACTCCTGGCCGAGGGTCAGCGGCGTGGCGTCTTGCAGGTGCGTGCGCCCGAGCTTCACGATGTCCTTGAAGGCGGTGGACTTCGCTTCCGTGGCGTCGACCAGGGTGTCGAGCGCCGGCAGCACGCGCTTGCTGATCGCCTCCAGCGCCGCGAGGTGCATCGCGGTGGGGAAGACGTCGTTGCTCGACTGGCTGCGGTTGACGTCGTCGTTCGGGTGCACCAGGCGCGCTTCACCGCGGGGGCCGCCCAGCAGCTCGGAGGCCCGATTGGCGAGCACCTCGTTCACGTTCATGTTCGTCTGGGTGCCGCTGCCGGTCTGCCACACGGAGAGCGGGAACTCGCCCGGGTGTTCGCCCTCCAGCACCTCGTCTGCCGCCTGGCGGATGGCGTCTTCCTTCTTCGGATCGAGCCCGGCGAGCTTCACGTTGACGGAGGCCGCCGCCTTCTTGATCAACACCAGCGCGGCGATGAGCTCGGTGGGCATCTTCTCTTCCGAGACCTGAAAGAAGTGCAGTGAGCGCTGCGTCTGCGCCCCCCAGAGCTGCTCCGACGGAACCTCGATGGGGCCGAACGAGTCCTTCTCCGTGCGCGTGGTCATGAGCCACCACTAACATCACCGCCATGCCGGTGCTCCCTCTCCCCCGCGGGGGAGAGGGTCGGGGAGAGGGCTTACGCTGCCAGCTCCGAAAGCCGTTCGATCCGCCGATCGCCATCAATCCCGAGCCCCACAAAAAACACACCCGCGCTTTGAGCCGCAGAGCGATCAAACCGCGAATCCCCAACCATCCAGGCTTCACCAGGAGCAACACCAAGTTCACGCAGAGCCAACTGCACCAACTCCGGTGACGGCTTCGCATGCACCACCCGGTCTGCGGTCGCGAGCGAACCAAACAAGCCACTGAGCTTCGCGCGAGCCAGAATCTCGCTCGCCAGCGGACCCACCGTGTTCGTCACCAGGGCCAGCTTCACACCCTGTCCCGCGAGCAACTCCAACAGCGGCCGCGCCTCGGGATTCACCCACATCGCATCCAGGTGCTTCACGAACTCGCTCACGTAGAACGCATCCAGCTCCGCGACCGTGCACTCGAGCCCGAACACCGGAATGTCCGCGGCCGTGCCCTGACCAAAGGTGGGAAAGAACTCCTCGCGGCTGAGCGCCTTGCCGCGAAACTTCACGCCAGCCGCTTCGCAGACCTTGAACCAGACCTCCTCGCTCTTCACGAGGACACCATCCATGTCGAACAGCACGGCACGTGGAAACATCTCGGGGCGCGTTATGTCACGCGCATGGCCGACGAATTCAAGTTCTGTCCCCGCTGTGGCAGCGCGTTGGGCACCCGCGAGCACCACGGCAAGGAGCGCAAGCTGTGTGAGGGCGCGGGCTGCGGCTACGTGTACTGGGGCAACCCCACGCCGGTGGTCGCCGCGATCATCGAACACGAAGGGCAGATGCTGCTGGCGCGCGGCAAGAGCTGGCCGGAGAAGATGTTCGCGCTCGTGACCGGCTTCCTCGAGGCCGCTGAGACCCCGCAACAAGGCGTGCTGCGCGAAGTGAAAGAGGAAGTCGGCCTCGACGGCGAAGTGGTCTCGCTGGTCGGCGTCTACCCCTTCGAGATGCGCAACGAGTTGATCATCGCCTTCCACGTGCGCACGTCGGGCACCATCACGCTCAACGAGCAGGAGCTCGCCGCGTACAAGCTGGTCCCGAAGGAAAAACTGCGCGCGTGGCCGATGGGCACCGGGCTCGCGGTGCAAGACTGGATCGATACTCACGTGAAATCGGGCGTGGCATAAGCGCGGTCATGAACTCCCGACCCCTGCTGTTGGCGACCGCAGTTGCGCTGCTGAGCACCGGCTGCATCCGTTCCCCCGTGGCGATGATGGCGTCGACCAAGCCGCTCGAGCAGGGCGGCTACACGGAGATCGGCCCCGTCGAAGAGACCGACTGCCTCTGGTACCTGCTGAGCGTCATTCCCATCACCACGGGTAACAACATGCAGGACGCGATGGCCGACGCGATCAAGCGGATGGGCGGCGACGCACTCATCCAGGTGACGGCCGAGACGTACTACCAGAACTTCATCGTGGTCAGCCGCTACTGCACCATCATTCAAGGCATCGCGGTGCGGTCCAACAACATGCCGGCGCCGCTCATGGCGCCTCCCGTGCGTTGAGATGAACTTCGAAGCCAGCGCACGCAGTCGCGAATACCTCGAGCGCGTTCAGCGCTTCATGGCTGATCACCTCGAGCCGGTCGAAGCGAAGTACTGGCACGAGGTGCATCAGACCAACTCCGATGGCGACTGGACGCGTTGGCGCGTTCACCCGCTGGTGGAGACGTTGAAGGCGAAGGCGCGCGCGGCGGGCTTGTGGAACCTGTTTCTCCCCGACGAGAAGCTCGGCGCGGGGTTGAGCACGCTGGAGTACGCGCCGATCGCCGAAGCCACGGGCCGCAGCCTGCTCGCGCCCGAGGTCTTCAACTGCAACGCCCCCGACACCGGCAACATGGAGGTGCTCTACCGCTACGGCTCCGACGCGCAGAAGAAGCGCTGGCTCGAGCCGTTGCTCGCGGGCGAAATCCGCTCGGTGTTCTGCATGACCGAGCCTGAGGTCGCCTCGTCGGACGCGACCAACATGCAGGCGACCGCGGTCGTCGACGGAAACGAAATCGTGCTCGACGGCACCAAGTGGTGGACCTCGGGGCTCGGCGATCCGCGCGCGAAGGTGGCCATCTTCATGGCGCGCACGCCGGACGCGAGCGGCAATCGCCACGCGCAACACTCGATGGTGCTGGTGCCGCTCGACACGCCCGGCGTGAAGATCACCCGCATGCTCAAGGTGTTCGGCGACTACGACGCGCCGCACGGCCACGGCGAGGTGCAGTTCACCCAGGTGCGCCTGCCGCTGGACAGCGTCATCGCGGGGCCCGGTCGCGGCTTCGAGATCGCGCAGGGTCGCCTGGGGCCGGGCCGCATTCATCACTGCATGCGGTGCATCGGCGCTGCCGAGAAGTCGCTCGAGCTGATGATCGACCGGGGTGCTCAGCGCACTGCGTTCGGCAAGCCGCTGGTGAACCTCGGCGGCAACCGCGAGCGCATCGCGGAAGCCCGGGTGGCGATCGATCAAGCACGCCTGCTCACGCTGCACGCGGCGTGGAAGCTCGATGAGCTGGGTGCCCTCGGCGCGATGACGGAGATCGCAGCGATCAAAGTGGTCGCTCCTTCGATGCTGCAGAAGGTGGTCGACGACGCCATTCAGATTCACGGCGGCGCGGGCGTGTCGCAAGACACCCTGCTCACCGGCTTCTTCGCGCAGGCGCGTTCATTGCGGCTGGCCGACGGCCCCGATGAAGTGCACAAGGGGCTGATCGCAAAGCTGGAGCTTCAGAAACGCGGTCACGGCCGCTGAGGTTTTTCGTTCATGGCACTCACCGCAATCCTCTACGACTTTCAGATCGCTCTCTCGAACGTCGATCGCAAAGTCGAGCAGCAGCTCTCCTTCAAGCTCGCCCGTCATCCTTCCGAGTTGATGGAGCGCGCCTGGCTCAAGGTGATGGCCTACTGCTGGTTGTGGGAAGAGCGCCTCACGTTCGGCCCGGGCCTGAGTGATCCCGACGCGCCGGATCTGCAGACGCTCGACTACACCAACGTGGTCACGCGCTGGGTGCGGGTGGGCAAAGGCGATCCGGCGAAGATCCAGAAGGCGGTGGATCAGAACGCCAACGGCAAGGTGAACGTGCTGTTCGAGAGCGAGGAGCGGCAGGCGGCGTTCCTCGCTGAAGGCGCGGCGGCGAAGCTCAACCGGCTGGCGAAGGCGGAGTTCGCGGCGCTCGACAACACGTTCCTGCGCGAGCTGGCGGCGTTGGAAGAGCGGCGCCACAAGTTGACCGTCACGCTGTCGGGCGATCACTTCTACGTCGACACCGGCACGAACACGCTCGACGGGCCGTTGGTGCGCGGCAGCTTCTAACCTCGCCCTGCGAAGCCGGGAGAGGGAGATGGTGGAGATGGTGCGTCTTGTTGATCAGGGGATGACGACTTTGACGCCTTGCGACTCTGCGCCGCCGCGACCGATCGCGCTGACGGCCCACGTCCCCGAGGAGATCGGGAAGCTCACCTGCGCGCCGCCCAACACGCGCCGCAGCTCCCACTGGCCGGGTGAAAGCTCGCGATACAGCGTGAAGAACCGCACCGTCGCCGGCAACGGGTTCGTCACCGACAACGAGCTGCCCACCACGTTCACGAAGGGCACCGCCGGCGCCACGCTGGCTCCAACACGCGGCAACACCGGAGGCAGGGCCGGCTTCGCGTACGCCTCGGTCTTGAACATCGTGTGCACGCCCTTGAGGTTGCTCTGGATGAAGGCCGAGCGGAAATGCACGGCCCCCTGCGCCCCCTGCGCCTTGAGTGAACGCGTGATGGCGATCTGGTCGCGGATCTCCGAGAGCGGCCAGTTCTGCGCTGTCCCCACGTTCGACAGCTGATGCACCGCGTGCCCCGGGAACAGGTGCCGCCCGCCCATGTTCCGCATCGCCCACCAGCTCGCCAGCGTCGAGTAGTCCTGCGCGCTGCCCTCGCGCCAGTAGAGCTGCGGGGTCAAGTAGTCGACCCACCCGTTGGCCATCCACGTCGGCGCATCGCAGGAGATCACGCTGTACGCGTCGAGCCCCGGCACCGGCATGTTGCTCCTCCAGATGCCGAACGGAGAGATGCCGAACCGCACCGTGGGGTGATCGTTGGTCACGATGCCCATCACCTCGCGCACCAGCGTGTTCACGTTGTCGCGGCGCCAGTCGCCCAGGTTCATCGTGCCACCGTCGGCCGTGTAGCCCGCGTAGGTGGCCGAGTCGGGGAACGGCGTGCCGTTCATGTCGGGGTACGGATAGAAGTAGTCGTCGAAGTGCAGCCCGTCGACGTCGTAGCGCTCGAGCAGATCGCTCACCACCGCCTCGACATGCCGCCGCACCGCGGGCTCGCCCGGGTTCATCACCACCGCGCCGTTGTAGGTGATGGCGGCGCTCGCGAGCGTGCGCGTGACGTGGTTCGCCGCGGTGGTGACCGTCGAGCTCTGCAGCCCGCGGTACGGGTTCACCCACGCGTGCACTTCGAGGCCCCGTGCGTGGGCGAGCCTGAGCAGCTCGTCGAGCGGATCCCAGCCCGGGTGCTGACCCTGGGTGCCGGTGAGGAAGCGGCTCCAGGGCTCGAGGGTCGAGGGGTAGAGCGCGTCGGATTCAGGGCGCACCTGGAAGAAGAGCGCGTTGAGGCCGGCGTCGGCCATCGAGTCGACGAGGACAGTCAGCGAAGCGCGGCCGGCGTCGACGCTCAGGTTGTTCGATGCAGGCCAGTCGAGGTTCAGCACCGAGGCCACCCAGACACCGCGCAGCTCGCGCTCGTGTGAGACGGTCACCAGGGTCATCGGGTTGCCGCCATCGCCGGGCATTCCAGCGTCGGGGCGGCCTGCGTCGGGCATGCCTGCGTCGGTCATTCCGGCATCGGGCGTTCCGGCGTCCGTGCTGGTGCCTGCATCAGCTCCGGCGTCGACGTCACCTGCATCGACTTCGAGGCCAGCGTCTTCGTCGATCACCGCGCCGTCGGCTGCGACGGCGACAGGGCCGCAGGCCGTCAGGAGCAGCAGCGGGATCAGGCTGAGTCGTTTGGTTGCCACGTTTCGCCGCTTAGTCGGAAGTGTGCGGTGGCGTCGAGACGGGCGACGGAGGTGTCACGTTTGCGAACCTCTTCGTCCGAACGAATGCTCAGGGCGTCTCGTCCTGACAGAAGGTGGGAGCCGTGCAGGTGCCGTTCGTGCAACCGGTCCTGCACTCCTGGAATCGCGTGCAGCTTGCGCCGGTGCTCTTCTGGTTCGCGCACACACCCATCGGCGCCGTCTGTGTGGCGGTGCAGTAGAGATACTCCGAGAGGGTGCCGCACTGTCCATACGGGCCCGTGAAGGAGCAAGTGGAGCCCAGCGAGGAGAGACCAGGCGTGGTTTCGCACGGCGGCGGCTATTGCAGAGGCGCTCGCGTCTCGTCAATGAGAGCGCCGTCGACTTTCCCTCCAATTCAAACTCGGAGGCCGTCCAGGATGAGGGTCGTCAGGGCTGCGGGCACTTCGAGCACGTTGCCGATGTCTTCTTCGTGCAGCACCGCCAGGAGAAGCCGCTCGGCCGCTCCGACCACGGTCAACGCGCTCACCGCGACCGGAATCGGCTTCAAGATGCCGTGCCGCTGCGCCGTCTTGGTCATCTCGATCGCGTACCGCGACACCTGCTGCGAGAGCTGAATGATCGGCCTGCGCGCCCCCTGCGCCGGCGCACGCGACTCCTGGAGAAACAGCCGCACCGGGCCTGGCTGCTCCATCAACAACGTCGCCAGCACGTCGCCGATGCGCGTGTACGCCTTGATCATCGCCTCACGAGAAGCTGCGGTCTCCAGCTCGCGCGAACACAGCTCGAGCGCGCCGATCAGCAGCGCCCTGGTGGGCGACATCAGGTCATCCACCAGCGCCGTCTGGTCGACGTAATACCGATAGAAGCTGCCCTTCGCCATCTGGGCCGCCTGCATGATGTCGTCGACCGAGACGGCCTCGATGCCCCGCTCGAGGAACAGCAGCAGCGCCGCGTCGCGGATCGCCTGGGCCTTCTTCTGCCGGTTGAGATCCCTGACGCCACCCACCGGCCCCGGCCGCTTCAACGCCTGGCCCTTCGGAGTGGAGACTTCCCGTCTTCCTCGCGCGTGCTTCATCGCTGCCTTCACTGTGTCTCCATCATCTGCGCAGCGTTCCGCTGCTGGCGGCTCCACTCCAGAAGCGTCGTCGTCGGCTTCACTTCTTCTTCGCGTTCTTTTCGGCCCGCTCGACCCGGGCCACCCGGCCGAGGGCGTCGTCGTGGCCGACGAACCCGGCAGCGCGCGCCACGAACTCCACGGCCTTGCGCTTGAGGCCGACTTCTTCTTCGACCGTTGCCTGCTCCGCGGTCAACCCCGCGGCGGCCAGAAACGAGCGGGCCAGCTCACGCTCTTCATCTTCGGCGTGGGGCGAAAGAGCCCGGGCGACCTCCAGGTGACCATTGGCTGCGGCGCGCAGGAGCGCCGTCTCGTCGTGCGCGTCGCGGCAACGCGGCTCGGCACCCGCCGCCAGCAGCAGCTTGACGATCTCCAGAGCCCCCTGCCCCGCCGCCTCGATCAGCGGCGTGCGCTTGTCGGGGCCCAGCATGTTCACATCAGGCTTCATGGCCAACGCGGCCTTCACCTGCTCGACGTCACCGGTCTCGACTGCCTCGTACAGAGTCATGGGGTTGGCGCGGGAATGTACAGGAAACCTGCCGCTCTCACTTCCTGAGAAACACCGGCATGTCACTGCCATGGGACTGTGACCCCGAGGTGAAGTGACAGCACCTGCGCACCTGTGGCACACGCGGTCCATGTCGGTTCACCGCCTCGCCGCGCTGTTTCTCTTCGGGTCGTTCTTCGCCGGCTGTGCTTGTGGCGACACGCGCATCAAGCCCATCGACCCGGTTCCGCCGGGCTTCGATGCCGGCACCTGCGTGGACCGCGGCGATTGCCCCGGCTGCAACCCCACCGCTGAGATCTGCAACGGCGTCGACGACGACTGCGACGAGGCGATCGACGAAGACCTGCCCACCGTCGACTGCGGCGTGGGCGCCTGCGCGCGCACGGTGTACAGCTGCATCGGCGGCGCTCCGGCGATGTGCATGCCCTTCGGCCCCTCAAGCGAGACCTGCAACGGCATCGATGACGACTGCAACGGCACGGTCGACGACAACCTGATGCCCCAGATGTGCGGCGTGGGTGAGTGCGCGGCGGTCGGCGGGTCGTGCAACGCGGGCGTGCCCGTGGCCTGCATGCCCGGCGCGGGCATCACCGAGATCTGCAACGGCAAAGACGACAACTGCGACGGCACCGTCGACGAGGGCCTGGTGGGCAACACCACCGGCGACCTGCGCATCACCAACGACAACGCCTCCAGCGACTTCGTCTACATCGCCAAGAGCGACACCGGTTTCGGCACCGTCTGGCAGGACAAGCGCGATGGCCCGAAGGGGCAGATCTACTTCGCCGGTCTCACCTCGCAGGGCGCGCGCAGCTCGGCCAACGACCTCCGCGTCTCGAACACCAACGGCACCTCGTCGCACCCTGCCCTCGCGTGGAACGGTCAGACCTGGGGCCTCGTGTATTCGGAGTCCGACAACAACGCCGACTCCGAGCTCTGGTACCGCCCGCTGGCCGCCAACGGTCAGCCCACCGGCGCCGCGTTGCGCCTGACCAACGCCACCGGTGACTCTGATTGGCCCGACCTGGTGTGGACGGGGAGCAACTACGCGCTGGCGTACGAAGACCTGCGCAACACCGGCTCGAAGCAAGACCTCTACTTCCAGCGCTTCGATCGCAGCGGCACGCGCATCGGCGGCGAAGTGCGCGTCACCAACAACGCGGAGCGCCAGTCGAGCCCCATCTTGAAGTGGAACGGGAGCAGCTTCGCGCTGGTGTGGACCGACTACCGGAACACCGGCAACCGGGAGATCTACTTCCGCCGCCTGGCCGCTGACGGGTCGCCGGTGGGCCCCGAGGTGCGGGTCACCAACGATCCGGGCGACTCCGCGTGGGCCGACATGTCGTGGAACGACGTCGATCGCGAGTGGGCCATCGTGTGGAGCGACACGCGGGCCGGCAACGCCGAGATCTACTTCGCGCGCTTCGATGATCAGGGCACCCGGCAGGCGCCCGACGCGCGCCTCACCACCGCGGCGAACACCTCCGCCTACCCGTCGATCGACTGGAACGGGTTCCAGTACGGCGTGACCTGGCAAGACGATCGGCTCGCCGTGGGGCGGCCGGCCATCTACTTCGCGCAGGTCTCGGCGAGCGGCGTGAAGAACGGGGCTGAGCTCAAGCTCTCCACGGGGAACTCGAAGTCGGAGTTCACCACCGCGCTGTGGAATGGCACGACGTTCGCCTTCTGCTGGCGTGACGATCGCAACGGCAACACCGAGATCTACTTCGCGCTCGTGGGTTGTCCTTAAGTCGGCCCCCCACCCCGACCCCCTTCTCCCGAAGGGAGAGGGGGATCAGCTGCGGTGCTCGATCGCGAACAGCGACGCTGACATCACCGAGACCTGCGTCTGCGCCGCGTCACCTCGGAAGAAGCTGCCAGCTCGCGTCAGATAGCTGGGCTTGAGCACCGTGCCCTTCGCCAGCACCTCGACATCGGGAAGCTTCGGCGGCGTCAGCGACGTCACCAGCATGCTGCCGGGGCTGAGCAGCGCAAACGGCGTGGCCGACACCTCGGTCGGCGTCTCCACCACCTGCATCGACCAGCCGCCTCGCGACATCCGCAGGTGGTGCGCCGAGGAGGGCAGCGCCAACGAGCCCACGAAGCCACGGCCGGAGATCGGCTTGAGCACCTCCACCCCGGCCGTTTCCAACTGCTGCTGAAAGCCGCGCACCACCAGGGTCATCACGTCGCTCACGCAATCGAGCAGGGCTTGATCGCTCGTCGCGCGCTGACCGCTCAGCTTCTCCACCGCCGCTGCGGCCAGGGCACGGCTCACTTCGAGCGTCACGTCGAGCCACGCCGACTGCTTCGGGAGCGCCAGCGCGAGATGCGCCCACAGCTCAGGCCCGGGAACGCTGGCATCAGAGGGCCCGAGGTTGGCCAACACCGAGGAAAACCGTTCGTGCAGCCCGCGTACGGCATCGAGCGCCTCGAGCTGGGGCCGGAGCGTGCCCTCACGCTGCGCGCCCTCCACACCCTGCTGCGGTGACTGCGCAGCCAGCCCGCCCACCACGTCGAGCCGGCGCAGCGTCGAACTGAGCTCTTTGATGCGCACCAACAGCTCGCTCTGGAGCTGCACGTTGCGCAAGCCGACCTGCACCCGCGCTTGCAGCTCCGCGGGGTGAGGTGGCTTGGTGAGGAAGTCGTCGGCGCCCGCCTTGAGCGCCTGCACCACGTCGGCGCGTTCGCTGCGGCCCGTGACGAGGATGAGGTGCGGGCGGATCTCCAGCGTCGCTTCGCGCACCCTCGCGCAGACCTCGACTCCGGAGAGCGTGGGCATCTCCCAGTCGATCAACGCCACCGACGGGCCGTCGACCCGCAGCAGGTGATCGAGCGCCTCCTGCCCCGTGGAGGCTTCCACGGTCTCGAGCTTCATCTCCTGAAGCAACCCCACCAGAATACGACGCTGAGTATCCGTGTCGTCCGCCACCAGAACCTTCATTGACAACGAGTAAGGCCACGCTCGCGAGGCCGCAGAGAATTGTGGCGTCAGAGATGTGACGTGGTGACCCGCTCGATGCGAACGCCCCGGACGAAACGGGTGAGTCAGTCGCGCTCGAGCAGTGGTGCGATCGTCTTCGAGATCGACGCACGCCGGCGATCTTCATGCGCCACGAAGGTCACGGGCCCGAAGAACGGCACCTTCGGAAACCGGCGCTCCAACTCAGGCCTGTTCGTCGGCAACGAGAGCTCACGGCCGCGGGTCGCCTGAGACAGCACCACGCCCGCCACCGGGATCTTCCGCAGCGCCAGCGCCTGGAGCGACAACGTGGTGTGGTTGATGGTGCCCAGCCCCGCCCGGGCGACCAACACCACCGGCAACCGCGTCGCCTCGATGAGATCGATCACGTCGTGCTCGTCATCGAGCGGAACGAAGAGCCCACCCGCGCCCTCCACCACCCCTGCCCCGTCACCGAGCTCGGCGAAGCCCGAGAGCAACCGTTTCCAGTTCACGCGCTTCCGCTCGGCCCGCGCCGCCAGTGAAGGCGCCAGCGGCGCGCGAAATCGATACAGGCACACGCTCTTGCGCGACTGCCAACCACCCGCCGCCTTCCACAGGTTCTCGCTGTCGGCGTTGCCCCCGCTCTCGCACGGCTTGAACGCAAACGGCCGCAGCCCCCGCTTCACCATCGAGCTGAGCAACGCAGCGGAGACCTCCGTCTTCCCGACCCCCGTGTCGGTGCCGGTGACGAAGAAACGCGGCGCCGTCACTTCAAGGTCTCCACGATGGCCTCTTCCAACGCGGCGGTGAGCAGGCGCGCTTCGTCGACGGTCAACGAGAGGGGCGGCATCAGCACCACCACGTTGCCCAGCGGCCGCAACAAGACGCCGTGTTTGCGCGCCGCCAGGCAGACCTGAAACCCGGCCCGCTGCGCGAAGGGAAACTCTTCTTTGGTGACGCGGTTCTTGACCAACTCCACGCCGATCATGAAGCCGCGCCGCCGCACTTCGCCGACCTGGGGGAGCGCCGCGATGCGCGCGAGCCCTTCAGCGAGCACGGCCTCTGCGGCCTTCATGGTCGTGAGCGTCTTCTCTGATTCGAAGAGCGAAAGGTTGGCCAACGCCGCCGCGCACGCGAGCGGATTGCCGGTGTACGTGTGGCCGTGGAAGAAGGTCTTCACCTCATCGAAGCGGCCGAGGAACGCGCCGTAGACGCGGTCGTTGGTGAGGGTCGCGGCGAGCGGCAGGTACCCACCGGTCAGCCCCTTGGCGACGCAGAGGAAGTCGGGCGTCACGTTCTCCTGCTCGACCGCGAACATCGTGCCGGTGCGGCCAAAACCGGTGGCCACCTCGTCGCAGATGAGCAGCACGTCGTGCTTGCGGCACAACGCCGCCACCGCGGCGAGCCAGCCCGCCGGCTGCATCAACATGCCGGCCGCGCCCTGCACCAGCGGCTCGACCACGAAGCCTGCCAGCTCGTCAGCGCGCGCCTCGAACAACGCGGCGAGCTGCGCGAGCGACTCGGTCAGCACATCTTTGCCCGCCCAGCGATACGCGTGCGGCGTGGCCACGCGCTCGACGGGGAAGAGCAGGTGACGGAACCGCTCGTGAAACAGCTCCATCCCGCCGACCGAAACCGAGCCGATGGTGTCGCCGTGGTACGCCTCGCTGAGCGCGACGAACTTCTGTTTCCCAGGCCGGCCGCTCAGCTGCCAGTACTGGTACGCCATCTTCACGGCGATCTCGACCGAGGTGCTGCCCGAGTCTGAATAGAAGACGCGGCCGAGCCCCTTCGGAGCAATCGAGGCGAGCTTCGCAGCGAGCTCGATGCTGGGCACCGACGCCTGGCCGAGCAAGGTGCAGTGCGCGACCTTGTCCAACTGCGCGCGCACCGCGTCGTCGATCGCCTGCTTGCGATGCCCATGCACGGTGACCCACAACGACGAGATGCCGTCGAGCCAGCGCCGGCCTTCGGTGTCGATGAGCCAGTTGCCCACCGCGCGTTCGATCACCAGCGGCCGATCATCGAGCCACCCCTGCATCTGCGTGAAGGGATGCCACACGTGCGCGGCGTCGAGGGCCAGCAGCTCAGCGGTGTTCAAGGTGTTTCCTCTTCTCTCCAGTGCCTTCCTCTCCCCTGCGGGGGAGAGGGCTGACCAACGAGAGCAACCGAGCCACATCAGCCTCCGAATGCGCAGCGCTCACCGAGATCCGCAACCGGCTGGTGCCTTGCGGAACCGTGGGAGGCCGAATCGCCTTCACCAGCAAACCCTGCTCACGCAAACGAGCCGAAGCGGCCATCGCCACCTGCGGGTCACCCAACATCACGCTGAACACGGCCGAGTCGGGGCGAGCGGAATAGCCGAGCCGTTGAAGCCCCGCGCTCATCTGGGTGACGCGAGCCTGCAACGACGCCCGGCGCTCCGGAGCCGCGAGCAACCCCAGCGCGCGCTCCGCCGCCGCGCACACGGCCGCGGGCAACGCGGTGCTGAACACCAGCGGCCGCGCCAGGTTGATCAACACCTCGCGCAGCGCCGCCGAGCCACACACGTACGCGCCGAAACCACCGAGCGCCTTCGACAGCGTACCGACGTGGAGATCCACCTCGACGTCGTCGAGCTCACCCAGCCCACGGCCACCCGCACCCAACACGCCGGTGCCGTGCGCTTCGTCGACGATCAACGCCAACCCGTGCCGCTGGCACACCTCGTCCAGCGCGCGCAGCGGAGCGCGATCACCATCCATGGAAAAGACCGTGTCCGTCACCACCGCGCGCCGCCGCCCCGGGTGCAGCTTCACCAACGCCTCCAGCGCCTCGACATCACGATGAGGGAACACCACCGTCTGCGCACGCGACAGCCGGCAGCCATCGATCAAGCTGGCGTGATTGAGCGCGTCGGAGAAGACGACGTCGCCCGGCCCGAACAAGGCCGAGAGCACACCCACGTTCGCCGCGTAGCCCGAGTTGAACAACACCGCGGCGTCGCTGCCGTGGAAACGCGCCAGGGCCTGCTCGAGCGAGACGTGCGCGTCTGAATCACCCACCACCAACCGCGACGCACCCGAACCCAGACCGTGTTTCAGCAACGCCGCGCGGCCCGCTTCGATCACGGCCGGATCGTTCGCCAGGCCGAGGTAGTCGTTCGACGAGAAGTTCAGAAAATCTCGCCCGCCCACGCGCACGTGCGGCCCCTGAGGGCTTTGCAGCGGCTCGAGATACCGGCGCAAGTGCTGGCGCTCGAGCGCGCTCAAGCTCTCCTGCGCCCAGGTGTCGACGAGGCCGGCCACCTTCAGCTCACTGTTGCTGCGGCTTGTCGACGTTGGGCTCGAGCGGCTTCAAACCCGCGCGCTCGAACAGGCTCATGTCCTGCTCGTACTCGGGGTTGCCGGTGGTGAGCAGCTTGTCGCCGAAGAACACCGAGTTCGCGCCGGCCATCATGCACAGCAGCTGCGCCTCTTCGTTCATCTGCGAGCGGCCCGCCGACAGCCGCACCATCGAAGCCGGCATCAGGATGCGGGCGACCGCGATGGTGCGCACCATCTCGAGCGAGTCGACGCGCTCGTTGTCGGCCAGCGGCGTGCCCTTCACCGGAACGAGCGCGTTGACCGGCACGGACTCGGGGTGCTGCGGCTGGTTGGCGAGGGTGACCATCATGTGGCAGCGATCGTCGATCGACTCGCCCAGGCCGATGATGCCGCCGCAGCACACGCCGATGCCCGCGTTGCGCACGCGCGCGAGCGTCTTGAGGCGATCGTCGTAGGTGCGCGTGGAGATGATGTCGCCGTAGTGACCTTCGCTCGTGTCGAGGTTGTGGTTGTACGCGTCGAGGCCGGCGTCCTTGAGGCGCTTTGCCTGGCTGTCCGTCACCATGCCCAGCGTGCAGCAGGCCTCCATGCCGAGCGTCTTCACGCCCTTGACCATCTCGATCACCGAGTCGAACTGCGGCCCGTCTTTCACTTCGCGCCACGCCGCGCCCATGCAGAAGCGCGTCGCGCCGGCTTCACGCGCCGTCTTCGCGGCCTCCAGCACCTCGGGCACGGCCATCAGCTTCTCGGCCTTCACCCCGGTCTGGTACCGCGCGGCCTGCGGGCAGTAACCGCAGTCTTCAGGGCAACCGCCCGTCTTGATCGACAGCAGGCTGCAGAGCTGAACCTTGTTGTCCTTCCACACCGAGCGGTGCACCGACTGGGCGCGGTAGACCAGCTCGAGCAGCGGCAGCTCGTAGAGCGCCCTGGTCTCGGCCACCGTCCAGTCGTGGCGCAGCGGAATCTCGGTGTGAACGTGCGCGGGCTCGTGCGCGGTGTGGGCGTGACCCGTGAAGCCGGTGGTGGACATGAACGCTCCCTGCAACTGCGAGGAATTGCTCCTCTTTGCAGTCAGGGATCGGGCTTGTCAACCACGATGGCCACCTCGGTTGACAAGGTGACCCGTCACCCCTGAGGGGCGAGGGCGCTTCAGTCGCAGTTCGAAGCGCCGCAGACCCCCGCGCCGCCGCCGTCGGGCTTCATGCAGACCATGCCCGCGGTGCAGTCGGGGTCGGCGCAGTCGATGAGCCCATCGCCGTCGTCGTCGACCAGGTTGCCGCAGCCGACCTCTTTTTTGCCGCCGTTGCCGCACTCGCAACCCAGGCCGCCGTCGAGCGCGCAGCTCTGGCCGGTGCAACTGGCTTCGACGCAGTCGATCTCGCCGTCACAGTCGTTGTCGATGGCATCACGGCACAACACCGAGCCCACCTCCGAGATCTGCACCCCCCCGTTGCAGCGGCAGGTCTGCATCGCGGTGCAGCGGAAGTAGATGTCGGGCGGCGTGCAGAACTGGCTGACGCAGTCGGGGTCGAAGCAGTCCTTGAGCGCGTCGAGATCGTTGTCGACGCCGTCGGTGCAGTCGGTCTCTGTCTGCCCACCATCGGCGGCGCAGGTGCACCCGTCGCGGCACGACTTGTTCAGGCAGTCGGGATCGGCGCAGTCGGTCAACATGTCGCCTTCGTTGTCGACCATGTCGTCGCAGCGATCTTCCGACTTCTTGCCGCCCGCGCAGATGCAGCTGAGGCCACACGGCCGCAGGTCGCACGATTCATCTTCGCAGTCGGTCTTGCCGTTGCCGTCGTCATCGAAGTTGTCGAGGCAGCTGCTCTCCTTGCGAATGGTGCACACGGCGGCCTTGCAGAACTGAGTGCCCGGGCACGCCTTGTTGCACTCGCCGCAGTGGTTCGAGTTCGTGCGCAGGTCGAAGCCATCGTCGATGCGATCGTTGCAGTCGTCGTCGAGGCCGTTGCAGGTCTCCTGCTTGCCCGTGTTGTCCACGAAGCCGTCGCAGTCGTTGTCTACTTTGTCGCACACCTCGGGGCCGGTGGGCTTGCAGCAGACGGAGCGCGAAGGGCTCATCGCGCAGGTGAAGCCGTCACCCCCGCAGTCCGCGTCTGACTTGCAGGCGTACTTCACCTGGTCATTGAAGGTGACGGAACACGAGATGAGCAGGGCAAGCAGGGCTGCGCTGAGCAGCAGCAACCGCGTCAGACGAAGATGCATGGGCGCGGCGAAGGTCGTGGATGTGGGGCCCGAACGCAAGCACCGAGTAGCCCCAGAACCGGGGTGCGCCATGTGGGTCTGCGACCCCCAGAAAGGAAACGGGCGAGCATCGTCGAGTCCGCGCTAGGCTTTCGCGGAGCCTTTCCCCGCTGGGAGTCAATGCAAATGCGGAATTCCTTCCGAAGTGCCGTGCTCATGCTCGGCGTGATCATCTCCGTCTCTGGTTGTGAAGGGTGCGTCGACCCCAACGTGAACACCGACGGAGGTGGCGCTGGCACCGGCGGCGGCAACGTCGTCACGGGCGGCGGTGGCGGTGACGACGGCGGCGGCGGCGCGGGCGGCGGCACCGGTGGTGGCGGCGGCATGATGATGGCGATGGACGGCGGCTGCGGCCTCGTCACCTGCGCCACCGCGGGCGCCAACTGTGGCCCCATCGGCGACGGCTGCGGCGCGTTGCTCAACTGCGGCTCGTGCACCTTGCCCCAGACCTGCGGCGGCGGTGGACCCGCGGCCCCCAGCGTGTGCGGCGGCGATGCCGGCTGCATCCCCGTCACCTGCGCTCAGCTCGGCGCGGAGTGCGGCCCCATGGCCGATCGCTGCGGCAACCTGATGAACTGCGGCGCCTGTGCGCTGCCTGAAATCTGCGGCGGTGGCGGCGTGCCCGGCACCTGCGGCCTGCTCGGCAGCAACCTGAACGACGCCGGCCAGTGCATCCCCACCACCTGCGCCATCGCCGGGGCGAGCTGCGGCGTCATCGGTGACGGCTGCAACGGCCTGCTCAACTGCGGGGGCTGCCTGGGCGGCGAGACCTGCGGCGGCGGCGGCATCCCCTATCGTTGTGGTGGCGGCGCGGTCTGCACGCCGCTGACCTGCGCTCAGGCCAACGCGACCTGCGGCTCGGTCGGCGACGGCTGCGGCAACATCCTCAACTGCGGCACCTGCACCGCCCCGGCCGTCTGCGGCGGTGGCGGAACGCCCAGCCAGTGCGGCGGCGGCACCGTGTGCGTGCCCAAGACCTGCGCTCAGCTCAACGCCACCTGCGGCGCGATCGGCGATGGCTGCGGCAACATCCTCCAGTGCGGCAACACCTGCATGGCCCCCCAGGCCTGCGGCGCCGGCGGCGTGCCCAACCAGTGCGGCGGCTCGGTCACCTGCGTGCCCAGGACCTGCGCCACCCTCAACGCGAACTGCGGCCCGGTCAGCGATGGCTGCGGCACCATCATCAACTGCGGCGCCACCTGCCCCTCGGGTCAGACCTGCGGCGGCGGCGGCACGGCCAACGCGTGCGGCGCGCCCCCCGCGTGCGTTCCCAGGACCTGCGCTCAGCAGGGCGCCAACTGCGGCCCGGTGGCCGACGGCTGCGGCGGGCTCACCGCCAGCTGCGGCACCTGCACCAATCCCGACATCTGCGGCGGCGCGGGCACGCCCAGCATCTGCGGCAGCGTCGGCGTCGATGCCGGCACCTGCGTGAACCTCTGCCAGAACCAGATGGCCTGCCCCGGCCTCGACGGCGGCAGCACGATGACCGGCGTGGTGCTCGCGCCGACCCAGGCCGACGCCGGCTACGGCCAGCCCGACCCCATTCCCGGAGCGCTCATCTACATTCCCAACTCGCCCGTCGCGAGCCTCGAGGGTGATGGCGGCGTGACGTGCGACCAGTGCGCCGATGGCGTGAGCGGCAACCCGCTGACCTCGACCTACTCGGCGACCAACGGCAGCTTCACGCTGACCAACGTGCCGTGCGGCGCGGGCACGCAGGTGCCGGTGGTGATTCAGCTGGGCAAGTGGCGCCGCTACGTCACGGTGCCGGCGCCCGCGTGCTGCGCGAACACCGCGTTGACCGCCGAGCAGACCCGCCTGCCGCGCAAGCAGGGTGAGTTCAGCCCCAACGACAACCTCCCGAAGATCGCCGTGGTCACCGGCAGCGTGGACACCATCGAGTGCGTGTTGCCGAAGATCGGCATCGCGGCCGATCAGTACTCCCTGCCTTCGGGCAACGGGCGCGTGAAGTTCTATCGCGACAACGGCGGCCGTTACACGACGGGCACCACACCCGCGGCCGCGACCATCTTCGACAGCCTCGCCGAGATGCGCAAACACGACATGATCATCCTCGACTGCGTGGGCAGCGAGCAGCCCAAGACCTTCCTCCAGCGACAGAACATGGAGGCCTACGCGAACGCCGGTGGCCGCATCTTCGCCAGCCACTTCGCCTACGTCTGGCTCTACGGCCAGCCCAGCGCGATCTCGTTCACCTCGTCGGCGACCTTCACCCCGGGCGCCTCGTCGGCTGCCAACCAGGACGCGCGCATCGACACCGGCTTCCCCAAGGGTCAGACGTTCGCTGAATGGGTGCAGTTGGTGAA
>JAUYRZ010000112.1 GCA_030695565.1 Archangium sp. | reverse complement strand
CAACGAGAAGACCGCTAAGTACGGCTCGACCACGAAGCGAAAGCGCGCGGGGTGGGATGACGACTACCTCGCCTTGGTCCTCACGCGAGGACTCACCGAAGACTCGTGATTCCGATCACCTAAGATGCGCTCGCCCTGCCCGAAAGGAGAGGGAGGCTATGATTTCTTCTTTTGTTTTCAGACCTGAGGCGGCGGGCCCGAGGCGCTCGCGGGCCAACGTCAAGAGCTCCCTCAACGTGCGGCCGGTCAGGTCCTCCATGGGGGCGCACTTCTCACTGACCGGGTTGGCGGTCAACGTGCCAACATGCGCTCCCGCCGTGAGCGACCTGCCGCGACTCCTGTTGTGCATCTTCGACGTCATCCCGGCGCCCTCGGCCATTTCTCGCCGCGCGACCGAGTACTTGAAGGGCCTCTCGGAGCGGTACCAGGTGGTGGTGCTGACGGTGAAGACGCCCGATCACACGCACATCGAGCGGTACCAGGGCGCGCGGCTGCTCCGGGTGCCCGTGGGCTCGGGCGATCTCGCGGCGCGCGTGCAGGCCTTCGATCGCGCCGTGCGCAGGCAGCTCGACAGCGAAGAGTACGTGATGGTGCACTTCTTCGATCCCTTCGGCGGCTACGCGCTGTGCGAGCGGCGATCGGAGTTCGGGTACAAGCTCGTCTACGACGCCTGCTCGTTGCCTTCGGTCGACCTGCCTTTCCTCGTCAGTGAAGAAGAAGCCAACCGGCGTTTCATCGCCAAGGTGCGCCGCCAGGAGCTGTTCTGCCTGATGAACGCCGACGTGGTGATCGTCGCCAACGAGCTCACCCGCGACTTCGTGGCGGGCCTGGGCGTGCCGCGCGAACAGGTGCAGGTGTTGCCCGCGCCCGTCGACCTCACGCCCTACGATCCCGCGGTGATGGGCGTGCCCGATTCGACGCCGATGAAGTTGTTGCACCTGGGCAACCAGAGCGACGCGCAGGATCTCCCCACGTTGCTCGAGGCGATGCAGCTGGCGTTGCAGACCGTCGACGTGCGCCTCACCATCGTGGGGCCCAAAGACGAAGAGCATCAGGCGCGCCTCGAAGAGAAGGTCGCGGCCCTCAAGCTCACGGGCAAGGTCGACTTCCAACCGCAGGTCGCTCACGACGATCTGCACAAGGTGCTCGCCGCGGCCGACGTGGGCTTGTTGACGCTGTCCGACGTGGAGCGCAACAGCCGGGTCGGTTCACCCCTCTCGCGCCTGGGTGAGTATCTGGCCGCGGGCCGGCCGGTGATCGCCGCCGACGTCGCTGCCGCGCGCGCGTTGTTGCCCGATGACGGCGTGGTGCTCTACCGGCCGCAAGACAAACACTCGCTGGCCGACGCGATCGTCAGCCTGGCCACCGAGCCCAATCGCCGCGTGAAGCTGGGCGCTGCCGCCCGCGCTGCGAGCCTCGATCGCGACGCCGCGAAGATCCGCGCCGATCTGGTGGCCATCTACGTGGCCTTGAGCGGTACCGGCGTGCGTGCGGTGGGCGATGCCGACACCACCACCCCCGACGAGGTCACCCAGCTCGGTGCGTCGCTCGGCGCGGAAGACACGCAGAAGCGCAAAGCCGCGGCGGCCCAGGCCAGGAGCGAGAAGGGCGAGGCCCCCACGGGCACCAACAAGGTGAAGACCGATCCGGCGATTCTGGCCGAAGAGACTTCGCCCGAAGCGACGGTGGGCCTCGATCGCCCCAGCGTGATGGGCGTGCCGCTCCACGAAGATGACCTGCCGCCGGTGGTGCTCGGTCACGACGTGCAGGAGGTGGCTGCCGAGTTCGCGCAGATCAGCACCGAGCCCAACGCGCGCCGCTCGATGGAGCCGCCGGTGGTGATGGGCATGCCGTTGGCCGATGCGGCTCGCAGCAACGTCGGTTCGGTGACGCCGGGCGATCTGGCGGATGAGTTGGGGGAGATCGATTCGAGCGATCCGGGGATCCCGGCTCCGACCGCGCCCATCCCCGACGAGCCGCGGCATCTGGATGACGCGCCCACCACGGGGAGCCATTTGTCGATCGTTCGGCCCGACCTCGACGATGAGCCCATGCCTACCGTGCCCACGCGGCCGCCTGAGTTGGAGCCGCCCCCGGCTTCGGCTCCACCTCCGCTGCCTCCGGCGCAGGCTCAGGTTTTTATTCCTCCTTTGGCGATGCCGCCCCAGAACGCCCCTGACCCCGACCCGCTCCCGAAGGGAGAGGGGGTGCCGTTGTTGACGGTGCCTGCTTTGCCGGTGCGATCGAGCGCTTCGGGCACGTTCGTTCCGTACACCCCCAAATCGAGCGTCTCGGGCACCTTCGCCACCGTGCCTCCGCCGTTGCCGCGCACCAGTTCGGGCGTCTTCGCCCTGCCCAAACAGGCCACCGGGCTCTTTCCCGAACCGGTCTCCGTTCCGGAGAAGCCGGAAGAGATCGACGAGAGCGACATTCAACAGGTGGGCGAAGGTGACGGCCCCGTCGAGGTGAACGCCGACGAGATCGTCGATGTGCCCGAGGCCGAAGCGGCCCCCGTCGACGAATCGCCTCTGATGGCGTCGGAAGAATCCGTCACCACGGTCGACACCGACGCCTCACCTCCGCCCTCCGCCATCGACCCCTGGCTCGCCCAGCTGGTGCACGGCTACTGCCCCCCAGAATCGGGGCTGTTCTCGCGCCACACCCCGCCGACCACCATGCCGGGTCGAGATACCTGACCATGTAGCGATCATGGCGGTTTACCGGCCCGCGCGCCCGTAGCAGGATGCCCGCTCCCACCGCTCATCTGAGGTTCCATGGAGCGCCGCGCCCTCATCGTTGAAAGCCAGTCTGACTTTGCCCTGACCCTTGCGTCGGTCCTCAAAGGAGCAGGCTTTCAGACCAGCCTCGCCGCCAACGCAGGGGACGCCCAACGCGAGCTCGAAAAGCGGCGCCCCGACATCGTGGTGCTCCGAGCGGAGCTCCCTGATCAATCGGGTTTCGTCTTGTGCGGCGCGATCCGCAAAGGCCGCTTCGGCCAGAACCTGCCCGTCATTCTCGTCTCTTCTGACTCCGGCCCGGAGGCCCTGCAGCAGCACTCGCAAGGTCCCAACGCCGCCAATGGATACCTCGCCATCCCGTTTGAGATGGGGGAGCTCGCCCGCTTGACCCAGACCATCGTTCCGCCCGGTTCACCCAACCAGTCTCTCGACGACATGGAGGGCGAGCTCGAAGCGGCCCTGCAGGGCAACCCGAACATCGACAATGCTTCGACCGCGGCCCCGCCCCCGCTCAAGACCGGTGGCCCGCCGCGGTTGCCCCGCCGTGAACGCCGCAGCGCGCTGACCGACGAAGACAAGGCGTTCCTCGATCGTTCCTTCGGGTCGATCGCCGATCGCAAGACCGAGCTGCTCGCTGAATCGCGCGAAGTGAAGCGCCCGCCCCGCCGCGACGCGATGGGCACTCCGGAAGCGAAGATTCAGATTCTGCGCGACGAGCTCAAGTCGCGCGAAGCCCAGATCGCCCGCATCTCCGAGATCTGGAGCGTGCGTGAGCGTGAGCTGCTGTCAGTCGAAGATCGGCTCAACGAGAAGGACGTCGAGATTCAGGGTCTCAAGATGCAGGGTGACGATCTCACCCGGCGCCTCAACGATTCACAGAACACGATGGTCGAGAAGGAGCGCGAGCACGGCCGCCAGGTCGAAGATCTGCTCCTCCAGAAGTTCATCGGTGAAAAAGAAGTCATCGAGGTCGTCTCCGCCAAGGAGAAAGAGATCAACATTCTCCGGCGCGAGAAGAGTTCGATCGAAGAAGAGATCACCCGCAAGGGGCAGGAGCTCGATCAGGCGCGCCGCGACTACGAGCAGATGGAGAAGGAGTACCAGCTCGCCACCCTGGAGTTCGAGGTCAAGGAGAAGCAGCTGGCCGAGACCGTCGCCTCCCGCGAGACCTCGCTCACCCAGCTCAACGGAGAGTTCGAGGGCCTGCAGCAGCTGCAGCAGCAGACGGTCTCCGAGCGTGACGCCCGGTTCGCCGACTTCGAAGGCCAGCTCGCCGCGCTGACCGAGACGCTCGAGAAGACGCAGAACGAGCGCGACGTCGCAGTGCGCGATCTCGAGAGCAAACTTCGCCTGTCGGAAGAACACGCCCAGCGCAGCGACGCTGAAGGTGTGCGCCTCGAGCAGGAGCTGGCCGACGCCCGCACCCGTGCGAGCGAGAAGATCGGCGAGATGGATGGCGAGATCGCCACCCTGCAGACGCAGCTCGAGTCGCTCAACACGCAAAAGTCAGAGATGGAGCAGCAGCTCCAGGAGCAGCTGCAGCAGCGGGATGGCCGGCTCGCCCAGCTCGAGAAGGATCTCGCCGAGACCGTCGAGCAGAAGGATCGCCAGGAAGCCCAGCTGCAGGCCGACATTCAGGCCCGCCTCGAGGCCATCGGCGAGCTCGAGGGTGAAGTCGAAGCGGTCAAGGCCGCGCTGGCTGACAGAGAAGCAGAGTTCGCCGGCGAATCGGGCGAGCTCGGCGCTCAGATTTCAGAGCTGACCCAGACCTCGCAGGCCCAGGCCGCGACGATCGCCCAGCTGGAGACCGAGAACACCGATCGCCAGCGCACCATCGACGGCCTCAACGCCGAGGTGGCCGACAAGAACACCCGCATCGCCGACTTCGAGGCGCGGCTGTCGACCGCCCAGGAGACCATCGCCGAGCGTGATGGCGAAGTGGGCGCGCTCAAGGACACGGTCGAGCAGCGCACCCAGGAAGTGGCGCAGCTGCAGCAGGGCGTGGCCCAGCGCGACGAGAACATCTCTCGCCTGACGATGAGCCTGCAGGAGACGCAGAACGCGCTGCTCCAGACGCAGGACTCGCTCAACCAGACCCAGGCCGCCTTCGAAGAGAAGACCACCGAGCAGGCGCAGACCGCCGACGTGCTCGGGCGCACTCAGCAAGAGCTCGCGCAGGTTCGTGGCGAACGCGACGAGCGCCAGGGCGAGGTCATCGCCGCGCGCAACGAGATCCAGCGGGTCACCGGGCTCTACCGGCAGACCGAAGCGAACAAGGCCCAGCTCGAGGAGCAGCTCTCGGGAGAGATTGGTCAGCTCAAGACCTCGCTCGCCGAAGCCAGCGGCAACTACGAAGCCGAAGCCGCCGCGCACGAGAGGCTCCAGCTGGAGACCTCGGCTCAGATTGGGCAGCTTTCGCAGAACGTCGCCCAGCTCACCCAGCGGCTCGAGGCCACGCAGGTCGATCTCGCGGCCACCCGCTCCAACCTCGATGACGCGCTCAAGTCGCTCGACATCGAGAAGCGCGCGCACGCCGACACCAACAACCACGCCGAAGAGCGCATCGCCGGGCTCGAGGCCGAGCTGTTCAAGTCACGCGAGCAGGCCCAGGATCTCAACGACGGCCTGCAGGCCACCAAGCAGGAGCTCGGCGCCCGCGTGGCCGAGCTCACCCAGCTCAACGCCCGCCTGGCGCACGCCGAAGACACCCGGCAGCACCTCGAAGATCGCATCGCCACCTCGACCGAAGAGGGCTCGCGCCGCGAAGAGCTGCTGCAGAACGACCTGGCCACCAAGAGCAAGGAGCTCGCAGACACGCTGCGCAAGCTCACCACGCTCCAGCAAGAGAAGACCCGCCAGGTCGATCAGCTCACCCGCGACGCCAGCGCCAAGGCCGAGCTCGCGAAGAACCTGGAGCTCAAGCTCAAGTCGCTCTTCGACGAGTCGAAGAAGAAGACCGACGAGCTCACCCAGCGCCTGACGGCCACGGGTGGAGAGCTCGACAAGACGCAGAAGGAGCTCGCCGCGCGCACGGCGGCCGTGGAGAAGGCCAGCGAAGCCGCCCAGTCGGCAGCGCAGGAGCGCGATCAGGTTCGCACGCAGATGCAGACCACCGTGCAGCAGGCCAACGCCCGCATTCAGGAGGCGAACTCGGCCGTGGCCCAGGAGAAGGCCGCCGCCAAGAAGATCGGCGACGAGCTGACGCAGAAGGCGCAGCGCGCCGAGACACGCATCGCCCAGGTGCAGCAGGAGATGCAGGCCAAGCTCGGCGAGATGGAGACCCGGCTCAAGGAGGCCCAGAGCCAGCTGGCCATTCGCCAGAAGCGCGTGTCGGAGCTGGAGCAGGCCACCGAAGGCGCCAACGCCGCCCGCAGCCGCAGCGAGAAGGAGCTGCAGGCGAAGATCGCCGCGGCCGAGCAGAAGGCCACCGAGAACGCCGCCCGCCTCGCGGCCACCGCGCAGGACAAGAAGGCCGTCGAGGCCAAGCACATGAAGGAGCTGGAGGACCTGGCCACCAAGCAGAAGGCCGAGGTCGAGCGCCGCGAAGCGGTGAAGGCGCAGGAAGTGAAGCGGCTTCAGGAAGCGGTGCAGGAGAAGAGCAAGCAGCTCAAGGTCGTCGAGCTGGAGCTCGCCCGGTACAAGAACAAGCCCGCGGGTGCTCCGGCGGCCGCGGCTCGTCCCGCAGCGCCGGTCTCTTCGCCGGCCCGCCCCCCTGCGTCGAGCCTCGCCAACTCGTTCCTCGGTGACGAAGACGAAGGCGCCACCCGGGTCAACGCGATCCCCGATCAGCGGCCCCCTCCGGCGGCGAAGCCTGCAGCGCCCGTCGCCGCCAAACCCGGCGCGCCTCGCCCGGCGATCACCGCGGCTGCTCCCCAAAAACGTCCTCAGGAAGGCAGCGACCGCACCGTGGTGATGAGCGGCAGCGCCCTGCCCCCCGCGGGTTCGGGTGACGACGACGTCGACTTCACCTCGATCGTCGACAACCTCGGCGAGAGCTGAGCAGTCACCTCTCCCTGCGAACGCGGGGAGACCTCGGCCGCAGGCCGGGTGAGGGGCCCTCGACGGTCCTCCCGTTTGCATCGAGAGCCTTTCCTCGAGCGGCAAAGGGAGAGGGAGAACGAGGCCACTGCCCGGAAGCTCAGTTCTTGGCTATACCGGCAGTTCATGCGCGCGCTTCCTCTCGTCATCGCCCTCTGCCTGGCCACCGGGTGTGAGCCTGTCGTCCGCACCAAGCCGCAGGTCGACGCGGGCCCCATCTGTGAAGGCGCTGAGCGCCTGGTGAACGGCGCCTGCCGCTTCGTGTGCACCCGTGATGGCGACTGCCCCACGGGCCAACGCTGCGATCTGCTCATCGGCACCTGCGCGCCCCGGCCGGCTCCGGTCGACGCTGGCGAGACGCGCATTCCCTGCACCGAAGGCGCAGTGCGCTGCTCCGCCGACAACACCGCCGTGCAGACCTGCGGCGACGCGGGCGTCTTCGCCACTTCACAGCAGTGCGTGCAGCCCGACGGCTTCTGCCAGAACGAACGGTGCCTGGTGTGCCGCCCCGGCGCCAAACGCTGCGCGGGTTCCGGCACGGAGATTTGCCGCGATGACGGCAGCGGCTACCGGGCGGTCACCTGCGCGGTGGGTGCCAGCTGCGTCGCCGGCGAGTGCGTGGAGTGCACCGTGGGCCAGCGCCGCTGCAGCCCCGACAACACCACCCTGGAAGAGTGCCAGCGCCTGCCGCGCGAAGATCTCTCGGCCGGCTACGTGGCCGCGGGCGACAACTTCGACGGCACCTGCGTCACCCAGGTCTGTGAACAGGGCGCTTCGGGCCCTCAGTGCCGCGCGCCCGCCTGCCTGCCCGGGGCCCTGCGCTGCGGCAGCCCCACCAACCAGGAGGTCTGCTCCCCCACCGGCGCCTGGTCGAGCGTGGCCTGCAGCTCACTGCCCAACATGGGCCCCACCGCCGAGTGCCTCAACGGCGCCTGCGTCGACGAGTGCGCCGACGCCGTGCGCGCGCGCAGCTACTTCGGCTGCGAATACTGGTCGGCCATCACGGACAACTCCGTCGATGCGCTCTTCAAGGGCCGCACGCTCTCCGGGCAGGGCACCGCCGACAGCGACTTCGTCTTCGTGGTGACCAACCAGTCGGCCGTGCCCGCCACCGTCGAGGTCTGGCGCTACGTGGGCACCGCGCCGGTGCGCGTGAAGCAGGTCACCGTGCCGGGCCGCAACGATCCGGCCACCAGGGGCCTGGTGAAGATCCCTGTGCCCTGGCAATCGATTGGCCCGGCCAACGCGCAGACCGGCAATGCCCTCACCGGGCGGGCGCGCTACGGCTACCGGCTCACCTCGACCCGGCCCGTCACCGTCTACCAGTTCAACCCCATCGACGCGGTCAAGGTCACCAACAAGGCCTGCACCGCGAGCGTGGGTTCGAGTGATTGCGACTGCAACGAGTACAGCGAGTTCGTCTGCACCACGACGTTCTTCGGTACCTGCATCGCGTGTAATTCACCCGGCATCTGCTCGCAGGCGGGTGCTGGCAAACGGTGCTCGTACGGCACGTTCAGCAACGACGCCTCGCTGCTGCTCCCCGCGCACATTTTGGGCTTGAGCTACGTGGCGGTGACGCCCGGCCACTCGCACATCAACGATCCCAGCGCCCCCGCCGGCCAGCGCGATCTGCCTCGTTCTTCGGCGATGACCATCGTGGCCACCGCCGACAACACCGCGGTCACCGTGAAGGCCGCGGGCGTCACCCAGGCCTCCACCTCGGGCACCGCGGTCGCGGCGATGGCGGTGGGCGAGACGCGGGTGTTCACGCTCCAGAGCTACGAGGTCCTTCAGCTCTCCTCGGCCACCGCCGGTGCCAACCTCACCCCCGACTGCCAGAACTTCAGCGGTGGAGCGACCTGGTGCCGCAAGGCCAACGATCTCACCGGCTCCATCATCACCTCCGACAAGCCCGTGGCCCTGTTCGGTAGCAACCCCTGCCTCAACGTGCCGTGGACGCGCGCCGCCTGTGATCACGTGGAGGAGCAGGTCTTTCCCTTCAACACCTGGGGTCAGAACTTCGTGGCCGTGCCCAGCGCTCCGCTGCGGCTGATCAACAACAACTTCTCGACCAACCCGCCGCCCGATCACTTCAAGATCGTCGCCGGTGCGCCCACCACCCTCATCCTCACGCCTCCCCCTGCGGCAGCCGACGTGCTGGTGCCCCTCAACTGCCTGAGCGGCAGCCTCCAGGCGAACACCTGCCAGTTGGCCGGCGGATCGTTCGTGGAGTTCAAATCGGTACGGCCGTTCACCGTGCGCGCCAGCGCGCCCATCGCGGTCGCCCAGTTTTTCCCCGGCCAGGGCAACGTGAGCGGCGCACCCACCGATCCGCAGCAGGGAGACCCGTCGATGGTGCTCTTGCCGCCCGTCGAGCAGTGGCGCAGCCGATACACCGTGCTCGCCTCCACCGGCCTCAAGGACAACTATCTGGGCCTCACCATCGACGGCACCAAGGTGATGAACGTGAAGGTCGACGGGGTGATCGTCACCGGCTTCGCCACCATCGCCGGCACCAGCTTCCAGACCCGGAATCATCCGGTCACCACCGGCACGCACACCATCGAGGTCACGCCGCTTGCGGGTCAGCTGACGCTCCCCGGCGCGGGCGTGACGGTCTACGGCTACGACGCCTACGTGAGCTACGGCTACACTGGCGGGCTCGACCTCACGACCATCGTGACGGGCATCAACCCCGGCGGGTGAGAGGTAGCGCCTGCGGGCGCCACCGGGTAGACGGTCGAGCATGACGTCACTCCGCGCCGTCGCCGTCTGCTGCAGTCTGACCCTCGCGCTCGTCGGCTGTGCGCCCAACCCCTGTGAACGCTCGACCAAGGCCGCCAAGGCCAACCAGGGCGACTGCGGAGACGAGATCGCAGGTTCGCTCCTGGGCAGCGCCTGCTCGTCGAACTTGAGCTCGTGCAACGAGGCCGACCAGAAGGTGATCGGCAACGTGCTCACCTGCGTCGAGAAGATGTCGGCCTGCAGCTCATTTCAGAAAGACGCCTGGAAGCTGCAGCGTGACGGCTGCGCGGCTGATCTGCAGACGCTCTCGCCCCCCTGCCGCGCTGCGTTCGCCAGCGCCGTGCCGATGATCGACGCGGGCATGCCCGACGCCGGCCCGCAGGCCATCAACGACGGCGGCAACGCCCTGGGGCTCTTCGGGGTGGCCAACGCCGACACCGTGGCGCTCGCGTGGGATCGGCGCCGCACGGCGATGGTGGAGAAGTGGATGCTGGTCGAGAGCGACGCGCTGGGTGACAACCGCACCGAGCGGTTCCTCGACATGACGCCGGGCACCGCGATCAACGTGCTCATCCCCGACGCGGGCATGGGCGGCCGCCGGTACTACATCGCGGGCTTGAACGCGGCCGGTGACGTGCTGCTGGGCATGCCGATCATGGAGATGCTGCCCGTGGTCGACGCCGGCATGGCGTGCATGGGCCCCGACGGCTGCCCCGACGATCGCGTGTGCGATCTGGGCCAGTGCCGGTTGCAGACCTGCCCCTTCCAGATGAACAACACCTGCCCCGGCGGCTACGCCTGCTTCTCGCCGGGCGAGTGCCGGCGCACCTCGATGGATGGCGGGGTCTTCACCGGCGGCATGCGGCGCGACGCGGGCACGGCGCCGTTGCCGTACATCTCCAACGAGATCGCCGTCACGCCCCGGCCGCCGCTGGTTCGGCCCACCGTCACGGTCGGCTCGGTGAGCGCCAAGCGCCCCGACATCGCGGCCCTCGACACGGCGCGGGTCTCGCTGGCGCTGGAGCAGGAAGGCCAGCTGATCGCCCACCCCAGCATCGAACGCGGCGGTGACTTTCTGACCGACGAAGCGAGCACCAGCTTCAGCCTCGACACCACGGGCACCCGGGTGCACCTCGCGTGGAACCCCGACAGTCAGGCGCTCTACGCCTGCTACGTGGTCGGCCGCGGCATCCGCGTGCAGAAGAGCGTCGATCGCGGTCAGACCTGGGGCCTGCTGGTGAACACCTTCGAGCCGCCGCTGCCCGATGACGGCGGCGTGGGCGAGATCATCCGCGACTGTGACATCGCGCCCTGGAAGAACGGCGGCGCACTGATGGTCACTGCCGAGCCCGAGACGCTGATCGTGCGCGAGCTGAGCGAGACGTTGTCCGTCACCATGACGGGCCCGGCCTTCACCTCGACCTCGCCCGATGCCGGCGTCACCGCCGTCTTTGCGCCCTCGCACCCGGCGATCGCCACCCTGCCCTCCACGGGCGTGGTGCACATCACCTTCACCGGCACGCGCCTGCTGACCTCGGGCAGCACGGACACCGAGCCCTATGGCGTCTTCCGCGAAGGTGCGGGCTCGTTCTCCGCTGCCGCGCGCATGACGCCGTCTGCCCAGCCCAGCGCCCTGCCCGAAGACTGGACCACGGTGAGCATCCACCCGAAGACCGGCCGCGCGGTCGGCGCCTTCACCACCGTCACACCCGGCGCGCAGCAGTACAGCACCGTCTACGTCTCGCTGTTCAGCACCGTGACGCGGGGCTGGGGCACCGGCTCGCACTTGAACGTGTTCGTGACCGACCAGAACACCTCGGTCTGGCTGCCGGCCAAGGCGCCCACCGACATCTGGTTCGCCTTCTCGCCGCAATTTGCGCCGCTGCCTGACGGCACGTTCGCGTTCAGCTTCGTGGCTGGGCCGCACAACGGCACCTCGGGCGACTACCGCATGTACATGGTGCCGTTCGATCTCGACCGGGTGCCCAGCATCACCAACGGCCGCGGCTGGTTCGTGCCGCCGGTGATGAAGATGTCAGACGAGCGCGTGCTCGATCCCCGGGGAACCTTCGGAGCGCCGCAGCCGCCGGTGACCTCGCTCACGGCCGACCAGCAGATCTCGGTCTACGGGGTGTTCATTCAGGGTTCCGGCATCGGCGGCGACGTCGAAGGCGCCGCGCGCTACTTCAGCTGGCCTTGAGGGTGAACGGCCCGCCGAAGGTCTGGCGGGTGTTCGACCACACATCACTGAAGCGGATGGTGCTGACGGCCCGGGCGAACCGGTGACCGTTGGTGCCCTGCTCCAGCTGCATCTGGCGGCCGATGGTGCGGGCCAGGACGAAGGCCGCGAGCACCAGCAGGCCACCGGGCACGACCACCATCAGCGTCAGGGTCAACAGTCTCATCATGGTCGTTGTCATCGTGAACCCCGCACACTCCGAACGTGTGCAAGTGCAGTCGGCGTGCCCACCTGAAGGCTGACGAACTCCGCTGCCAGATCAGGCTCTTGCGGGCGAAATCGAATGAGTCAACGCAGCCTCTGCGGGTCCATCGCGTCACCCGCGCCACGGGGCTCCGCGGGCGGCCTGTGACGTGCGTGTCAGGGCTTTCGCTGCGACGACTCGTATTCGAAGAAGAAGCCGAGGCAGGCGGAGGTGGCCAGGTGCCAGACCGCGTGGCCGTTGAGCAGGTGGTTGTCGGGGTCGCACGCGAGCCGGGTCTTGTCGGCCAGCCAGAACCCGAACCCGGCCAGGAAGCAGCCGATCATGAAGCGCAGCCAGCGGCGTGAGGTGGCGCTGGGGGCCACGCGCGGCCGGAGCTCGAGCCCCAACCAGATCAGCACCTGCACGGAGAAGACGGGGATGCCGCTGCGGGGCACCAGGAGGAGCGTCGCCACCGACCCCAGCACCAGGCTCAACCAGCGCCTGGTGAGTTGGGAGGTGGACCAGTCGAACCTGCGCGCCAGGGCAAAACTCAGCAGGGTGGCGCTGATGAGGAACATGCCGGAGACGTCGAGCGCTTCGCCCCAGAAGGTGCCGGTGGCGTGCAGCGAGAAGCCCAACGGCCCCTGGAGCAAGGCGGCCACCACGATGGCCCACAAGGCGGGCGATGAGCGCCGCCAGCAGCGGGCGATGAGCCAGAGACCGACGAGGGTCTTGCTCAGGCTGGTGAAGGCGTTGGCGGGTTCGGCGATCACCGCGCACAGCCGCGCTTCGCAGAACGAGATCGTCGCGGGCGTAAAACCATCCCAGGGACAGAGGCCGGTCATGCTCACCTTCGGCAGCGTATGCGCTGAACAGCTGTCTCGCGTGGCGTTCCGCTGCTATCTGCTCTGCGCACATGAGCCAGTTCGCCGACATCGACGACGCCTCGAAGCGCCTCGCTTCGGTCGGGTACCTGCCCTCTCGCGACATCTCCACCTCGGCCTTCCTGATGGATCGGCTGGAGAAGCCGGTGCTGATCGAAGGGCCCGCGGGCGTGGGCAAGACCGAGTTCGCCCGCGCGCTCGCCGCCTCGCTGGGCCGCGAGCTGATTCGCCTGCAGTGTTACGAGGGCCTCGACGAGTCGAAGGCGCTGTACGAGTGGGAGTACGCCAAGCAGCTGCTCTACACCCAGCTCCTCAAGGACAAGATCGGCGAGCTGATGGTGGGCGCGGGCTCGATCAAAGAAGCCGCGGATCGGGTGGCGGCCTCAGACGCGGTGTTCTTCTCGGAGCGCTTCCTGCTCCCCCGGCCCATTCTGCAGGCGCTGGTCAACCCGAAGCCCGCGGTGCTGTTGATCGACGAGATCGACAAGGCCGATCCGGAGTTCGAGGCGTTTCTGCTCGAGGTGCTCGCGGAGAACGCGGTCACCTTGCCTGAGCTCGGCACCATCAAGGCGAAACACATTCCGCGCGTGGTGCTGACGTCGAACAACGCGCGCGAGCTGTCGGATGCGCTCAAGCGGCGGTGTCTGCATCTGTACATCGACTACCCGACCCGGGAGCGTGAGCTGTCGATCGTGCGCTCGCGGTTGCCGGGGGTTCCGGAGAAGCTCGCGGAGCAGGTGGTGACCGCGGTGGGCAAGCTGCGGAAGCTGGAGCTCAAGAAGTCTCCGTCGATCTCGGAGACGCTCGATTGGGCCCAGGCTTTGGTGTTGCTCAACGCCGATACCTTGTCGGCGGAGCTGGTCGCTCAGACTTTGAACCTGGTGCTCAAGCATGAGGCCGATGTGGAGAAGGCCAAGGGGCAGATTCACTCCCTGGCGACTCCTGGTTAGGCCCTCACCCTGACCCTCTCCCAGCGGGAGAGGGACTACAGCGTGTCGTCGACCGGGGCTGCCTTTTCGGCCTTCTCGATCTTGTCGAACCAGCCCTTGTAGCCGAGCTTCACGGAGTCCTTGGTGAAGACCTCGCCGCGCTTCTTGTCGACCACGAACCACTTCGCGTCCTTCTTGCCCACCAGGTACGCGGAAGGTTCGCCCTCGGCCATGCCCTTGTCGGCGACCTGGAAGTTGTCTTCGGTCACCTCGACCATCACAGTGCCCAGCGCACCCAACGAAGCGGCGCCCATCTTGAAGTCCTTCAGGAAGTAATCGACCTTCTCGTGGAACCAGGGGGCCATGGGGTGATCCTCTTTGCCCATGCGCTTCTTGCGCTCGGCGATCGCCTCGACCGTCTTGGGGTGCAGCAGCTTCTTCGCGTCGGCCCACTTCTTGGCCTTCACCGCGGTGAGGTACTTCTGCACCAACTCCTTGGCCTCCTTCGCCTCGGGCGCGTCGCTGTCAGCCGCGGCCGCAGCAGCAGGGCCGGAACCGGGGCCCTCGGTGCCTTGCGCAAAAGCAAGGGAAGCCATCAGGGCACAGACGATTGAGAGCAGGCGGAAGGACATCGGGGCTCCAGAGGAAAGAGACAGGCGGCGCTTGAGACTTAGCTCTTACCCGCACATTCAGAGGTCGCCTAGGCTCCCTGCACTTTGTCCAGCACCGTGAACATCCTCATCGTCGACGACGACCGCAGCGTGCAGCGGGTTCTGGCCGACGCACTCACCAGGCAGGGCTTCGTGGTCACCGTCGAACGCGACGGCGAATGGGCCATCAAGAGCTTCGAGAAGAAGAACTTCGACGCGGTGCTGCTCGACCTGCTGCTGCCTGCGCTCAGCGGTTACGAAGTGGCCAAGCAGATCCGCGCGTTGCCCCGCGGCCGGCGCGTGCCGATCATCATGATCTCGGGCGTCTACAAGAACCCGGTGCACCAACGGGAGGCGGTCGACAAACACGGCGCCTTCGCGCTGTTGGAGAAGCCGCTCGATCTCAAGCTGCTGACCGGAACGCTGCGAGATGCGTTGGGTGATCGGTACCCCAGCCCCTCACCTCCGCAGCCGCCGCCCCCCCCGATGGAGGAGGACGAGAAGACCGGCGAGTACATGGCCGACGACTCGGCCCGCGAAGAAGCCGAAGACGTGGAGCGCGACATGCCGGCCGTCACCCCGCCCCGCCCCAAAGCGCCTCCTGCGAAACCCAAAGAGGCGCCTCGTGCGCCCCGTGAGGCGCCCCGCCCCGCGCCCAAAGAAGTGAAGAAGAAAGAAGCGCCGCGCCCGCCTCCGCCGCCGGTCGAGGAAGAAGTCGAGACGAAGAGCGAAGTGGCCTGGGCCCGCATTCAAGACAAGTCGTTCGCGCAGATCCTCGCTGACGCCTACCGCACCCGCTTCGGAGGCGCCGTTCGCCTGCGCCGCGGCAACGTGAAGAAGATCGTCTATTTCCGCGAGGGCACGCCCGAGCTGGTGAAGTCGAACCTGCTGGTCGAGTGCCTGGGCCGGGTGCTGGTGAAGGAAAAGATGATCAGCGAAGCGGAGTGCGAAGAGTCGCTGCGCCGCATGAAGGCCAGCAAGCGCATGCAGGGCACGGTGCTCATCGAGATGGGCTGCATCAGCCCGCACAATCTCCAGCACTCCCTGGTGCTCCAGCTTCAGCACAAGGTGTGGGACGCCTTCAGCTGGGATGACGGCGAGTACCAGTTCATCGCCGACGCGCCCTTGCCTGCCGAGCCGCTGAGCATCGGCATGACCTGCGCGCAGTTGATCCACGAAGGGGTCAAGCGCACCTACGACGAGAAGCGGCTCTTCAAGGCCTTCTCCGGGTTGGACCTTCAGTACGTGCACCCCAGCGACGATCCGCTCTACGCGCTGCAAGACGTGGGGCTGGGGCCCGAGGAGCAGGAGCTGCTCAAGCTGGCCGACGGGCACAAGACGCTCACCACCCTGCGCGCGCTCGAGGTGTTGCCGCCCTTCGAGACCGATCGGTTCTTCTTCTCGATGAAGTGCGCGCAGATGGTCTCGTTCAAGGCGCAGCACGCCGACGGGAAGCCGAAGGTCTCGTACGCAGAGATCGCCGCTTCGGCGAACGCGATGCCGGCGAAGAAGTCTTCGCTGCCGCCGCCGCTGCCTTCGATGCCGCCCCCGCTTCCCCCGCCGCTGCCGGCGAACAAGAAGCCCGCGGCGCACCCGGCCGAGCCGCCCCTCGAGCTGCCCTGGAGCGACGCGAAGCTCGCGCAGCCGATGGCGCGCCTCGACGTGCCGCCGCCTCCGCCGCCTGATGCGTCACCGCAGCGGCCGGCGAAGAAGGCCGAACCGCAGGTGCTGGCGAAGTCAGCGGGCTCGTTGTTGCCCGAGCTCTCCGAGGTGGTCAGCCTGCCTCGGCTCTCGGGCCAGGAAGGCGCCCAGCGCGAGAAGCTGGCCGCCAAGTTCACCGCCATGCGCCGGCTCGATTATTTCGAGCTGCTCGGCGTGAAGTGGAGCGCGACGCGTGAAGACGTGAAGCGCGCCTACTTCGCGCTCGCCAAGGAGTACCACCCCGACAAACACTTCTCGTCGGCCAGCGCAGAGACGCGAGCGCTCGCGCAGCAGATCTACGATCTCATCAGCACCGCGCACGACACGCTCACCGATGCCGACGATCGCAAGCGCTACATCGCGCAGCTGGAAGAAGGCGCCAAGCAACCCGACGACGCCGACGTGGGCAAGATCCTCGCGGCCGAGGGCAAGTTCCAGCGCGGTGAAGAGCTGATGCGGCTGCGCCAGTACGGCGACGCGAATCGGCTCTTCCGTGAAGCGATCACCCTCTACCCGGAAGAAGGCGAGTTCCACGCGTGGGAGGGCTGGGCGCTCTTCCAGGCCGATCCCACCCGGGCCGACGACGCGGTGCGCTCGATCGAACAGGCGGTGAACCTGAACCCCAAGATTGACAAGGGGTACCTGTTCCTCGGCTACATCCACAAGGCCACCGGCCGGCCGGATCGCGCTGAGCGCCAGTTCGAGAAGGCCATTCAGTGCAACCCCGACTGCACCGAGGCGCTGCGAGAACTGCGGCTGCTCGGCAAGCAGCGGCGGTAAAGACGGACCCGTGCGGCTCCGCGAACGCTTCGAGATCACCCGACCGCTCGAGGAGATGGAGCTGGCCCTCGTGCGCGCGGCCATCGCCGATCCGAAGCTGGTCGACGCGCATGAAGAGGCCACGCTGCGCACCGCGCTCTCGTTGGCGCGGCTCTACAAGGTCAATCACGAAGGGCGCGACGTCGGCGTGGGCGCCTACCTGCAGCCCTTCCGGGAAGATCTCACCCGGCGGCTGGGCACGTTGCTGCTCCCCGCCAACGGCAAGCTCACCCGCTCGCAGCTGCTGCCTCACCTGCGTGATCTGAAAGAGCGCACCACCAACACCCGCGATCAGCTGGTGCGCCGGTTCGCGGAGCGGTTGCCTGCCGCTGCGATCGACAAGGAGCTCAGGGAGAAGGCGTTGGTGCTGGTGATGGGGGGCGGCGGCGGCACCGCGTACGTCTACCTGGGCGCGATGTCGCTGCTCGATGAGTACGGGCTGCAGCCCAGGCTGCTGGTCGGCACCTCGATGGGGAGCATCCTCGCGTTGTTCCGCAGCCGCATGGCCCGCTTCGAACAAGACGAGGTGGTGGGCATCGTGCGCTCGCTCTCGTGGCGCAAGCTGTTCCGCACGCTGTCCACGGCGAATCGGTACGGCGTGCCGGCGGCGCTCCGGTTGTTCTTGCGCAGCGGCATCGGGCGGTACTTCGGGGTCGATAGCCGGGGCAGTGAAGGCCCGCGGCTCAAGGATCTGCCGGTCAAGACCATCATCGCCGTGAGCGGGATCCGCAAAGGCAAGCTGCCCCAGCCGCTGGAGTTCTACGAGAAGTTGATCTCCACCTCACCGCGGTGGCTGCTCAACCCGATGATCCTCCCGAGGTGGTTCTCGGCGATCGCGGAGTTCACCGCGCGGCCCGACATTCTCACCCGCGTGCACCTGGGCGCCGACGAGGGCACCGAAGACTTCGACGCGCTCGATGCGGCCGGGTTCTCCAGCGCGCTGCCCGGGGTGATTCACTACGACGTGTTCCGCGAAGACCCGCGCATGCACTCGCTGCTCACCCAGTACATGGGCGACAAAGGCATCGCGCGGTTCATCGACGGCGGCCTGGTGGACAACCTGCCGGCGCGCGCGGCGTGGCGGGCGGTGCACAAGGGCGAGCTGGGCACGCGCAACGCGTTCATCCTCGCGCTCAATGGGTTCTCCATGAAGCTGTCCACGCCGCTGTGGCTGATGCTGGAGCGGCTGGCGGAAGTGAACGTGTCGCGCAACCGGGCGTGGGCGCACCTGGTGCACGACTTTCCGCGCACGTTGAGCCCGCTGGTGATCGTGCCGACGGTCGAGCAGTTGCTCGAGGCGGTTCAGTTGGGGCGATCGGCGCTCGCCTGGGAGATGCAGGTGATCTCCCGGATGATGGCGCCGCTGCCGCGCATCTGAACTCGTGGAGCGACATGCGCCGATGATGCCCGTTGCGCGGCATGGTCGCATCGTGTGAAACGCACCGCATGAGCTCGACTTCGAACGCAATTCTGAAGGCCGACCAGGTGTGGATGGATGGCAAGCTGATCCCCTGGGAGTCGGCGACCGTGCACGTGATGACGCACGCCCTGCACTACGGCCTCGGGGTCTTCGAAGGCATCCGCGCCTACCGGGCGAAGAACGGCAAGCTGGCCATCTTCCGCCTGCGAGAGCACATCCGCCGGTTTCTCGACTCGGCGCACATCATTCTCCTCAAGATGCCGTACACCGAGGACCAGCTGGTCGACGCCTGCATGGACGTGCTCCGCGTGCAGGACGCGAAGTTTCCCAACGGCGCGTACCTGCGGCCGGTGGCCTTCATGGGCGACGGCGCGATGGGCCTGGGCGCGCAGAACGACACCCGCGTGGCGATCACGGCGTGGGAGTGGGGCAGCTACCTGGGCGACAAGGGCATCAAGGAAGGCATCCGCGCGAAGGTCTCCAGCTTCACCCGCATGCACGTGAACGTGAACATGGTGCGCGGGAAGATCTCGGGCCAGTACGTGAACTCGATCCTCGCCAAGCGGGAGGCCGTGATGGGCGGGTATGACGAGGCCATTCTGCTCGACATCTCCGGCTTCGTGGCTGAGGCGTCGGGTGAGAACATCTTCTGCGTGGGCCGGCACGGGGTGGTGCGGACGCCTTCGCTCAGCTCGCCGATTCTGCGGGGCATCACGCGCGACACGGTGATCGATCTGCTGAAGGATGCGGGCCGCAAGGTGGAGGAGGTCTCGTTCACCCGCGACGCGCTGTACATCGCAGGCGAGGTGTTCTTCACGGGCACGGCCGCGGAGGTGACTCCGGTGCGCGAGGTCGACAACCGGCAGGTCGGTGAAGGCAAGCCGGGCGAGATCACCAAGTCGATCCAGGAGCTCTACTTCCGCGTCGTGCGCGGGCATGAGCCTCGGTACGAGCACTGGCTGACCTACGTGTAACTGATACGAAATGAAGTCCCCTCTCCCTTCGGGAGAGGGTCAGGGTGAGGGCGTCGAAAAAACTCACCAACTCGGAAGCAAAGCGCTCCGGCCGCGGCACTCTGAAGGATGCAGCTGCGTGAGCCGCCAGTCGGCCACGCGGACGTCATCGATGAGCGCGTCGGGCTTGGGAAGGAAGGCGACGAAGCACGTCTCCACCCCGGCCTCGGCTGCAGGTGCGGGCGTACTCGGCCCCTCCGCTGCTATGCCCGCACCCCGACCCTCTCCCGAAGGGAGAGGGAGTACAGTCGTGGGCTCATGAACAACCGGCGCACCAGCGTTCACGAAACCGGCCCCACGCAGGAAACGCCGAACCCGTTCAGCCTCGAGAATCCGCGGATCCTCGAGCTGGCGCCGCAGCAGCCGCGCACCATCGAAGAGACCGGCCTCAAGATGGGGCTGCTCTCCGATCTCGCGCTCAAGTTCTTCTACTACCAGGGCCAGGCCACCGGGGCCGAGGTGGCCGAGCAGCTCCGCCTGCCGTGGACCGGCGTCATCGAGCACGTGATCGACTTCCTCACCACCGAGAAGCTGGTCGACATGCGCGGCGGCAAGGGCTTCGGCCGCGTCTCGGTCGACTTCCAGCTGATCGACAAGGGCCGCGAGTACGCGCGCGACGCGCTGCAACGCACCACCTACGTGGGCCCCGCGCCGGTGCCCATCGAGCAGTACAACGCGCTCATTCAGCAGCAGACGCGCGAGTCACCCACCATCAGCAAGAAGCAGCTCGAGCTGGCGCTCTCTCACCTGGTCGTCCCCGAGAACATCGTCGACAAGCTGGGCCCCGCGGTGAACTCGGGCCGCTCGTTGTTCCTCTTCGGCCCTCCCGGCAACGGCAAGACCTCACTGGCCGAGGCGATCAGCGCGATGTTCGGCGGAGAAGCCTTCATCCCCCACTGCCTGGAGATCGATGGGCAGATCGTCAAGGTCTTCGACAAGCTGGTGCACCACCCCGTCTCGCTCGAGCTCGACCGCGATGCGGGCGGCCGCCGGCAGACCTTCGAGATGGATAACCGCTGGCAGGTCTGCAAACGCCCGTCGGTGATCGTCGGCGGAGAGCTCACGCTCGAGACGCTCGATCTCATCTACTCCGACACCGCGCGGTTCTACGAAGCGCCGTTTCAAGTGAAGGCCAACGGCGGCATGTTGCTCATCGACGACTTCGGCCGGCAGAAGGTGCACCCCACCGATCTGCTCAACCGGTGGATCGTGCCGCTGGAAAAGCGCGTCGACTTCCTCACCCTGCACACCGGCAAGAAGTTCGAGATTCCGTTCGATCAGCTCATCGTCTTCTCGACCAACCTCGATCCCAAGGAGCTGGTCGACGAGGCCTTCCTCCGGCGCATCAAGTACAAGATCGAGGTCGGTAACCCCGACGAGAAGCAGTACCGCACCATCTTCAAGCGGGTCTGCGAGGCCTCGGGAATTCCCTACGTCGAACAGGCGGTCAGCTACCTGCTCGAGCACACCTACAAAGAACGAAGCCTGCAGCTGCGCAGCTGCCACCCGCGCGATCTGGTGCAGTTGGTCAAAGACGCAGCGCGCTATCGGGGCCAGCCGCCTGCCCTTTCGAGGGAGCTGCTCGACCTCGCGGTCGAGGTCTTCCTGGTCGACGTGTAGGCGAGGCCCTCACCCGCTTTCTGGACCTGAGGGATGAGAGGCCTAGACTCCGCTCACCTACTCAAACGCGCACGCCCCAGGGGGCTTTGATCCGTGGCTCACTCACCAACACCACCGCCGACTGGCTTCAGAGTCCGCCCCGCCCGACGCGGTGATGCGGGGCCGATCGTTTCGCTGCTGGGTGAGGTGGGCCTCGCAGCTGATCCGAACACGGTGACGTGGATCATCAGCCACCCCGAGATGGAGCTGATGGTCGCCGCCGACGCGCTCGACAAGGTCGTGGGCTTCATCACCCTCTCGCATCGCCCGGTGCTGAAGACCGGCGGCCGCGCGGGCACCATCGACGAGCTCAACGTGGCGAAGGCCTGGCAGCGCCGGGGCGTGGGCCGCGAGCTGCTGCGCCGGGTGGTCGAGCGCGCGAAGGTGCTCTCGGTGAAGCGGCTGGAGGTCGAGACCTACGGCCCGGTGACCGCTGAGCTGCGCGCGTTCTTCGCGGCCTGCGGCTTCGACGCAGCCGAAGTCGGCGTGTTCCGCCTCAAGTAATCGCAGGGCCCCGGCTGGAGAGCTCGCGGGCCACCTTCTCGAGGCGCGCGCGCACCGCCGGCTTGACGTTGGTGAAACGCACCCCCACCGCTTCTCCGCGCACCCACGAGACCACGCCTTCCAGCTCGAAGATGTCGCCCTCCACGGTCAGCGAAAGCGAAAGCACTTCACCCAACGCGTAGGGCGTCTTGCTGCGCAGGCACAACCCACCCGAAGAGAAGTTGATGGAAAAGGCGTTGAGGGCCTTTGCTGCATCGATCGCCCGGGTGAACCGGACGTCGAAGTGGGCCGTGTACCTTGGGTCTGTCCGCCGCTCGCTCCCCGAACTCATCAACGGGGTGTATCGGAAAGACTTGGCATAAGGTTTCTTCACCGTGGAACTCGAACTGACGGGATTCGGTGAATTCGAGGGTGTGGAGCTGCTGCAGAAGCTCCACCTCTTTCAGAAGCTCACCTTCGACGAGACCTCGCGGCTCGGGAGCATCATTCAGTATCTCGATGTGCCCGCCGGCACGGTGGTCATCGAACAGAACGCGCTGGGCGACGCCCTGTACGTGATCGCCAAAGGCGAAGTGCACATCAGCCGCGACGCCGATGAAGACGGCAAGCACGAGACGAACGAGGTGATCGGCAAGCTGGGTGAAGCCGAGCTGTTCGGCGAGATGTCGCTCATCGACGACGTGCTCACCTCGGCGCGGGTGACCACCGCCACGCCGTGCCGGCTGCTCAAGATGCCGCGCTCCGCGTTCGAGTCGATGCTGGCAGCGGACGATAAATTGGCGGTGAAGGTCTACCGCTCGTTCATTCGCACGATGTCTGATCGGTTGCGCCGGGCGAACCAGCAGCTCTCGAAGGCCACTGTCTTTCAGAAGTAATTCCAGGGACCCATGGAACTCGCGACCTTCAATCAGTTCCTCGCCGCGGCCGTGAAGAACGGTGCTTCAGACGTGCACTTCAAGGTGGGGGCCTCGCCTTCGTTGCGGGTCAACGGGCAGCTGCTGCCGGTGAAGGTGCCGGCGCTGCAGCCCGAAGACACGGCCCGCATCGCCAAACACCTGCTGACCCAGAGCCGGTACAAGGGCTCGCTGGAAGATCTGCAGGACTGGGACACCAGCTATCCGCTCGAAGGCGTGGGCCGGTTCCGCGCGAACATCTTCCGCAACAAGGGGAACCTGGGCGCGGTGATGCGCTCGATCCCCCTGGTGATCCCCGACTTCGCGAAGCTGGGCCTGCCCAAGGTGCTGGAGAAAATGAGCCAGGAAGATCGCGGGCTCATCCTGGTGACCGGCGTCACCGGCTCGGGCAAGTCGTCGACGCTGGCGGCGATGGTGAATTACATCAACCAGCACTACCGCAAGCACATCGTGACGATCGAAGACCCGATCGAGTTCGTTCACGAAGACAAGTTCTCGCGAATGATGCAGCGGGAGATCGGCCCCGACACGCCCGACTTCGGCAAGGCGTTGCGCGCGGCGATGCGGCAAGACCCCGACGTGATCCTGGTCGGTGAGATGCGCGACGCGGAGACCATCGAGATCGCCATCAAGGCGGCGGAGACGGGCCACCTGGTGCTCTCCACCGTGCACACGCAAGACGCCTACCGCACCATCAACCGCATCATCGGCGTGTTCCCGCATGAGGCGCAGACGGGCGTGCGCAACCGGTTGGCAGAGAACCTGAAGGGCAGCATCTCGCAGCGCCTGTTGCCGCATGCGTCGGGCAAGGGCCGCGTGGTGGCGGCGGAGATCATGGTGGCGAACATCTCGGTGACCGAGTTCATCAAGGACCCGGCGCGTACCCATGAGATCAAAGATTTCTGCGAGCGCAGCCACGACATTCTGGGCACGCAGAGCTTCGACCAGCACCTGGTGCAGTTGCTCCGCGCGGGGCAGATCACCGTCGAGGTGGCGAAGGAAGCGGCGTCGAACCCGAGCGACTTCGAGCGGGCGTTGGCGTTCGAGTGAGCCCCAGAGGGCTTGACCCCACCTGCGGGCCGCTTCTATTTTGAGGACTCACTTTTTTCAGGAGACGAGCCGTGCCCATTTCCTCAGCCAGCATTCGCCAGTCGACGCGGCCCACCGGGCCGACGGTGCCCGAAGTTCCCGCGTTCAAGTCATCGGCCCGGTTGCTGAAGTACCTTCCCGCGGCCGCGATCGCCCGAATGGACGCGTGGAACACCTGGCAAAATCAGAAGGCCGCGCTCGACAACTACAGCTGGGATTCGGGGCTCTCGCAGAGCCGGCCGAACGCCGACGCGGCGGGCCGGGTGTTCGCTGAGAAGTGGCCCAAGCCTCCTGAGCCTTCGGCGGCTGAGAAGGCTGCGTACAAGGCGGCCACCAAGAAGCTCGAGGCGGTCATCAAGGCCGAGAAGAAAGCCGCGCCGACGCCCGCTTTCGATTCGCGCAGCTGGCGGGTGCAGTATCAGTTCTTTGGAAACAACCATGTCTCCGGGCTGCTGACGCCCGATCAGATTCGCAAAGATGTCGTCGGAAAGCACTTCAAGGCCACGGCTTCTCTGTGGGACAGCGGCAGCGAACAGTGGATTCCGCTCCGTAAGTTTCCGGAGCTGCAGGCGCTGCTTCGGTCGCGCTGACTACGCGGCGGTCTCGCTGATGAGGAGGGCCAGCCGGAGCTGCCGCCGCTGCCAGAGCAGATACACGACGGGATAGACGAGCAACTCCAGGGCGAAGCTGGTGAACAGCCCGCCCACCATGGGAGCGGCGATGCGCTTCATGAGGTCGGCGCCGGTGCCGGTCGACCACATGATGGGAAGCAGCCCCAGCATTGCGGCCAACACCGTCATCGCCTTGGGGCGCACCCGCTTCACCGCCCCGTGCACGATGGCCTCGATGAGCTCCGCATCCGTCCCCAGGGCCCCTCGACGGCGCGCGTCTTCGATGGAGAGATCGAGGAACAGCAGCATGAACACCCCCGTCTCGGCATCGAGGCCCATCAGCGCGATCAGCCCCACCCACACCGCGATGGACAGGTTGTAGCCGAGCAGCGACAGCAGCAGCAGCGCTCCCACCGCAGAGAACGGCACCGCCAGCATCACCAGCCCCGCTTTGAAGGCCGACTTCGTATTCAGGTAGAGCAGCCCGAAGATCAGCACCAGCGTGAGTGGCAAGATCAGGGTGAGGCGCTCTCGAACGCGCAGCATGTTCTCGAACTGCCCGCTCCAGGTCAGGGAGTAGCCGGTGGGGACTTTCACCTGGCTGGCCACCGCCTTCTTCGCTTCTGCCACGTAGCTGCCGATGTCGACCTTCGAGGTGTCGAAGTCGACGTACACGTAGCCCGCGAGCAACCCGTTCTCGTCGCGGATCATCGAGGGACCGGTGGTGAGCTTGATGTCGGCGATGGCCTCGAAGGGAATCTGACCTCGCCCCTCAGGCAAGGGCACCAACACCCGCCTCAGCGCCGGGAGGTCGTCGCGGAAGTCGCGCGCGTAGCGAACGGTGATCCCATACCGGGCCCGGCCCTCGACCGTGATGCTCTGAACGTCGCCGCCCACCGCGGTCATCACCATCATGTTGGCGTCGTCGACCGAGAGACCGTAGCGAGCCAGCTGATCGCGCTTGAGCTCGAAGTCGACGAAGTAGCCGCCCGCCACCCGCTCGGCGAACGCGCTGCGGGTACCGGGCACTTTCGCCACCGCGGCCTCGGTCTGCAGCGCGACGGCCTCGATGACGGCGAGGTCTGCCCCCATGATCTTGATCCCCACCGGGGTGCGAATGCCCGTGGACAACATGTCGAGGCGCCCCTTGATGGGCATGGTCCACGCATTCGAAATCCCGGGAAGCTGGAGCGCGGTGTTCATCTCCTCTTCCAACTCCGCCTCGGTGATCCGGTCGCGCCAGAAGGGGCGCAGTGGCCGCTTGAGCCACTCGGGCGCCCAGGTCGAATACCACCGGGGGCGTTCGCGCCACGCCAGCTCCGGCTTGAGCGTCACCGTCGTCTCCATCATGGTGAAGGGCGCGGGGTCGGTGGAGGTGTTGGCTCGGCCCGCTTTTCCAAAGACGCGATCGACTTCGGGGAAGGTCTTCAGGACCCGGTCCTGGGTCTGCAACGCCTGCTGGGCTTCCGCCACCGACATGCCGGGAGAAACCGAAGAGGGCATGTAGAGCAACGTGCCCTCGCGAAGGGGCGGCATGAACTCGGAGCCGAGGCTCAAGTACAGCGGCACCGTGGTGGCCACCATCAACCCCGCCACCACCAGCACGGCTTTCGGGTGCCGCAAGACGAACCGGCAAGGACCCTCGTAGAGCCAATGGAGCAACCGGCTGATGGGGTGCTTCTCTTCTGCTCGGTACGTGCCCACGAGCAACGCGGTGGCCACCGTCGCCAACCACCGGGGGCGGAAGGTGAACGGGTCGATGCGCGCGAAGAGCATGCGCATCGCTGGATCCAGCGTGATGGCGAGGAAGGCGGCGATGCCCATCGCCAGGGTCTTGGAGATGGCCAGCGGTCGAAAGAGCCGACCCTCCTGATCCACCAGGGTGAAGACAGGCACGAAGGCCACGGCGATCACCAGGAGCGAGAAGAAGACGCCCGGGCCCACCTCCATCAGGGCGTTCAGCCTGACCTGGTAAAAGTCGCCCTTCTTGCCGTCGGCGACCCAGTGGTGGATGCGGTTGTAGGCGTTCTCCACCTCGACGATGGCGCCGTCGACCAGCACTCCGATGGAGATGGCGATGCCCGCAAGCGACATCAAGTTGGCGTTGAGGCCCATCAACTTCATCGGGATGAAGGCCAGCGCCACCGACACCGGGATGGTGATGATGGGGACGATGGAGGACGGGAAGTGCCAGAGGAAGAGGAGGATGATCAGCGAGACGACGATCATCTCTTCGATCAACTTGTCGCGGACCGTGTCGATGGCAGAGAGGATCAGCTCCGAACGATCGTAAGTGGTGACCACCTCGACGCCTTCGGGCAGTGAGGGGCGGAGCTCCTCGAACTTCTGCTTCACCCGGTTGATCACGTTGAGCGCGTTCTCTCCCTGGCGCATCACCACGATCCCACCCACCACGTCGCCCTCACCGTCGAAGTCGGCGATGCCGCGGCGCATCTCCGGGCCGAGGGCGACCGTCGCCACGTCCTTCACCAGCACCGGCGTGCCCTCCTCCACCTTGAGCACCAGCTGCTCGAGATCCTCGAGCTTCTTCACGTAGCCGCGGCCGCGCACCATGTACTCGCGACCGGAGAACTCGACGAGACGCCCACCGACGTCGTTGTTGCCCGCCCTCACCGCGGTGACCACTGCGCCGATCGACAGTCCGTAGGCCGCGAGCTTCGTCGGGTCGACGCTCACCTGGTATTGCCGCACCTGGCCGCCGACGGTCGCGACCTCAGCCACCCCTGGCACCGCCTGCAGCGAGTAGCGCAAGAACCAGTCTTGAAAGGAGCGCAGCTCGTCAGAGGAGTGCTTCCCGCTCTTGTCCACCAGCGCGTACTGGAAGACCCAGCCCACGCTGCTCGCGTCGGGCCCGAGCTCCGTGCGCACCCCCGCTGGCAGCTGCGGCGTGATCTTCGAGAGATATTCGAGCACGCGGGTGCGGGCCCAATACGGATCCGTGCCGTCCTCGAAGATCACGTAGACGAAGCTGAAGCCGAAGTCGGAGAAGCCCCGAATGGCTTTCACGCGCGGGGCACCGAGCAGCGAGGTGATCAGGGGGTAGGTCACCTGGTCCTCGATGATGTCGGGGCTGCGGTCCCAGCGGGAATAGACGATCACCTGGGTGTCCGAGAGGTCGGGCAAGGCGTCGAGCGGGATGGTCCGCATCGAGTACCAACTGAAGGCCAGGGCCCCGATCGCCAGCGCGATCACCAGGTAACGGTGCTCCGCGGAGAAGCGAATGACGGCGCGGATCATCGCTGGCTCTCGGGCACGGAAGCGTCGCTGCTGCCGATGCGCGTCAGCGAGGCGCGCAGTCGCGACTCCGAGTCGATGAGGAAGTTGGCGCGGGTGATCACCGCCTCGCCAGGCACCAGTCCGGAGAGCACCTCGGTGAAGTCCCTCCCCACTTCGCCGGTCTCGATTCGGCGCGGCTCGAAGCGCCCTTCACCCAGCGCCACGAAGACCACCTGCCGGGTGCCGCTCTGCACGACGGCGTCGGTGGGCAGGCGAATCGTCTGCCGCCCTTCCCGGTCAAGCGTGAGCTCGCCAAACATCTCGGGGCGCAGCTCGCCCATGGCATTCGCGAAGGCGAGGCGCACTTTGGCGGTGCGCGTCTTCGCGTCGAGGAGGGGATCGATGAAGAGCACCTTCCCCTCCCACGAGCGGCCGGGCCAGGCGTCGAGGCGGAGCGAAGCGGTCATGCCCGGGGCGATGAAGCGCAGCTCCGTTTCGTAGACGTCAGCGAGCACCCAGACGGTCGAGAGGTCGACCACCTCGTAGGGCATGGCGCCCATCTCCACCCGCGAGCCCTCGACGATCTCCTTCCTGGTCACGACCCCTGATGCGGTGGAGACGAAGGTGACCACGCCCGAGGCCTGCCCCTCTCGCTCGAGGCGAGTGAGCTCCGCCGCGGGCACGCCCCACAGCTCGAGCTTCTGTCGCGCAGCGTCGAGGAGTGGATCGACTCCACCATCCGGCTGAGGCACCGCAGTCCTCTGGGCGAGGAGCAGCTCGTTCTCCGCGGCGAGGATCTCCGGGCTGTAGAGCGAGAAGAGCGGCTGGCCCTTGCGAATGGGCTTGCCCACGTAGTCGACGAAGATGCGCTCCACGAAGCCCGCCACCTTGAGGTTGATCCGGCGCACCCGCGTCTCATCGATGCTCACGCGCGCCACGGTGCGCAGGTTGCCCCCCACGACTCCGCGGTCCACCAGCGCGGTCTTCAGGCCGATCAGCTGCTGCCGGGCGCCGTCGATCTCCACCGCGCCCAGGCCGTCGACCTCCGACCCGCTTGCCCTCTCTTTTTCGTCGACGGGCTTGGCGGGGTTGCTGGCCATCTTCACCAGTTTCATTCCGCAGATGGGGCAGCTCCCGGGGTGATCCTGGATCACCGCCGGGTGCATCGGGCACTGGTACTTCTCCGACGCAGCCTCGACCTCCGTCCCGGCGTGCGCTTCGGGAACGTGACGGCCCACCAGAACGCCAGCGGTGACGCCTCCGGCCAGGGTCGCCGCCACCACCAGAAAGAGACCCCATCGAGTCATGGCTCACATCCCCGGCGAAGGTGAAGGTGAAGGGGTGCTCGCGCCGACGCGCCTGCTGTCGTCGGCTGCGCCCGGTGATAGCTCGTCCTGCGCGATCACCAGGCGCCAGGCGCTGGCCAGCACCTCGAGAGAGGCCTCCGTCTCCGCGATGGAGAGGGCGTTGGCCTCCAACACCGCGGCAAACTGCGCCTGGCCCGCTGCGTACTGAGACATGGTGCTCTCCGCCGCGGCTGCCGCCTGAACCAGGAGACCGTCCTGGTAGCTGCGCCACACCGCGCGCAGGGCCTTCATCGACGCTGCGCGCTGATGTGCTCGGAGCACCAGCTGCTGCTCGACCGCCTCGGTGTCACGCAGCGCCGCCTCGCCCTGAGCCGAGGCCTCTTCCACGGCGCGCGCTTGCCGGATGCCCGCGAAGACCGGGAGCGGCACGCCCACGTTGAGCGCCCACATCGGCTCGAGGCGCCCTCGCAGCATCACGCCCGCAGAGACCGAGACATCGGGGAAGTAGGAGCGGCGAGCCAGTGCAGCCGAGCTCTGAGCGCGAGTCGATCCCACCTGGGCGCGCAGCAACTCCGGGCTGCGCTGGCGGCCGAGCTCCAGAGCGCGCTCCTCTGACAGCAGCTCAGGCATCGACAGCGAGCTCAAGGGCGAGCCGGTCTCGATCGCGGTGTCGAGCGGCTTGCGCCGCAGCTGGTTGAGGCGCTGCACCTGGAGCGCTTCATCGGCAGCCAGCAGATGGCCGCGCTGGGTGACCCGGCTGAGCTCGACTTGCGCCCTGAGCACCTCGGACTGCGAGCCCATGCCCGACAAGGAGCGAAGGCGCGCGACTTCGACGACGCGACCGCTGAGCTTGATCAGCCGCTCGAGCAGCACGCTGCGTTCCCGGATCAGCTGCAGCGAGAGGTAGCCGCGCCTCACCTCGGCGATGGTGGAGAGCCTGACTCGCTCCACGGCCAGCTCGCTCGTGCGCACCTCGCTCTGGGCGATCTCTCCGCGCAGGCCGAGCTTCCCGGGAAAGGGGAAGGTCTGGGAGGCCATGAAGGAGACCCAGCTGGTCTCCATGGTCCCCACCTGCCAGCGCTTGAAGCTGTCGTTCTGCACGCCCACCTGGAGCATCGGTTCGGGCCAGGCTTCAGCTTGCGGCACCCGCGCCTGGGCGGCCCGGGCCTGCGCGGTGAGCTGGGCCAGCTCTGATCTTGCTTGAAGGGCCTCTTGAACGAGTTCCCGCAACGCCGCGTCGCCAGAAACGTCATCACCCGCTTCCGCGAAGGAGGGGAATCCGACAGAGATCAGCGCCAGGGTGATCGAAGCGAAGAGGCGTTGGCTCAGGGGCTGACTCATCCAGCTGTGCTAGGCGCGGGGCCTCTGCGCCGTGACACGCCCTGTCACTTCTGAAGGGCAGCCTCCGCAACGCGCAGCGCATTGGCCGCCAGCGTCAGGCTGGGGTGGCGATCAGTGGCGGCAGGAACGCCTGAGCCATCGGCGAGGAAGACTCCGGGCGAACCGAGGAGGGCGCCGTCCGGAAGCACCTGGTCCATGCAGGTGCCAGTCTCGTGGCCGCCTGAGCCGTACTCGAGCGCGTCGTAGATCTGAAACCACTTGCCGTGCTTTCCCACCAGAGCCTCCCCGATGCGGACGCAGGTGCCGTTCATCGCCTCGCCCAGGGAGCGCTCCCAGTCCGTGTGGCGCCGCTTCACGAAGCGCGGCTGCGGGCGGCCCAGGCCGTCCTTCGAGGTGGGGTCGAGCACGCACTGGCGAGGCACGCGGGGGTCGGTCTCTCCCATGGCGAACACCACGTAGAACGAGTGCTGTCTGGCTTCCTCTGGAGTGAAGCCAAGGGCCTTCACGTCATCGGGATCGAGCTGCTCCAGCGGAGTGGGCCCCCGGACTTCAGTGGTGAATCGATGATTGGCGTCAGAGGCCGGAGCGATGACCGCCGATGGATCAGCGCCGTTGAGCGGATGGCCCGCTGCAGGCCGGCGCTCGGTGATGCCGATGACACCCGCGATGAGATGGTCTGCATAATTGATCCGCGTACGCCTTCCGTTGCCACAGCTGGCGGCGACGATGCGAGCGGTCTCGATCGGTGAAGCGGCGAGGATGAGCCGCTGGCCCTCGATCGAACGGCCGCCCTCGAGATGCACCACCACGCCTTTGGCTCCTGTCTCGAAGGACAGCACCGCCGCCTCGCGCACGTGTTGGGGGCGCAGGTCGAGCGCGGTGAGCATCCTGCGGCTGCCGGGCTTCACCGCCTCATGTTTGACCAGCGTGTTCAGTCCCAGCTGAGCGAGCCGGCGATGGAGAACGCCGCGGGTACCCTTCTTCACCTCGAGTCGGCGCTCCGCGAGCTTGAGCCAATGACCGAGCTTCTCGAGCTCCACGGGCCAGGCCGCGTTCAGCTCCTTGCGCGCTCGAAAGTAGTCGGCGGTGGGGCGCATCATCCACCCGCCCCAGAGCAGCGTACGGCCGCCCAGCGCGCGCACTCGATGCCAGTCGTAGCCTTTGGGCCCTGCGAAGGCCCACCGCTGCGCGTCGAGCTTGGTGAGCGGGCGGGTGATGCGCTGAAAGCCGGCGACGTCAATGGGAAGCGCGCGCTTCGCCGTGGGGCCCGCTTCCAGCAGCAAGACGGAGCGGCCCGCCTCGGCCAGATGCTGCGCAGCAAGAGTTCCACACAGACCACCGCCGACGACGAGAGACTCGAAGCGCATAGAGCATCCTGATGAGGAGGAGAAAGAACGGCGGCTGAGTTCACCCAGCCGCCGAGAAAACGAAACCGGTCAGATGCCGCAGTGACGAATCTTGAGCTTCTTCTTCATGTCGAACACCTCCTCGCGCCCCGCGACAAAGGGCTGCTGCGATAGGCGTGGGTTCCGGCGGGCGTGACGCGGCATCTGCGGCTCGCTGGCAAGCGCAGGAGTTCAACTCATGCGGCCGAAGAGGGCGCCGCGAGAGCCAGCGCAAAGTGTGCGCCGACTGGTGCGCTCGGCAGTCTGTTTGTTGCGGCGGTTGCGCCACGTCCCGGGCGAACTCAACGGCCGCAAACGTGCACACCGACCAAGTCACGGTGCCGGGCTCGCGCGCCTATCGACAACGAGGGCCGCCGAAAACGACCGGAGGGTTCACGTGTGCGTCATTCGCATTTCCACATTGAGACTCACCGCCCTCGTGCTCGGCTCCTTCGCCGGGCTGGCAGGAGCCCAGCCTTCAGCCGAGCTCCCCAGCCCACTCCGTTTCGAAGACGTGCCCGCGCTGGCGCGGGAGCGACGAGCTGAGGTGACCGCGGCCCGGGAGCGCGCGCTCGCCGCAGAGCAGCGACCCGCCATCGTCTCCGCGCTCGATGACCCGATGATCTCGCCCTCGGTCGATCACTGGCCTTTCGGCATGGCTGCGGCCGACGTGAGCCTCACCATCGAGCAGCGTTTTCCGCTCTCGGGCATCCGCGGTGACCGACGGCGAGTGGCCGAGGCCGAAGCCAAGCGGCTGCGCTCAGACGAGCAGCGCACCAAGCTCGACGTTCAGCTCGACGCGGTGACTGCCTTTCTCATGCTCTATGAGCGGCGTGGAATGCTCCGGATCCTCGAGGAGCAGCGACTGCTCGCGAAGCAATTCGTCAGCGCCACCAACGCCCGCTACGGCAGCGCGACGGGGGCGCAGGCCGACGTCATTCGCGCAGAGATCGAGGTCGCTCGCATCGAAGCGGGTCTCAAGACCATGGCGGCGCAGATCAAGGCCTCCGAGGCGATGTTGAACGCGAGCCTCGGGCGCGCCACCGGTCTGCCGATACCCGAGCTCAGTCTCTCGTCGGGCGTCAGCGGTCCACCTGATGGCGCAGCTACCGTGAACGCTGCGCTTGCGGGGCGGCCCGAGCTGAGCGCCGGGAAGTCAGAGATCGCTCGCGCTGAGGCAGAGGTCGACGTGATGAAGTCGATGTACTTCCCCATGGCCATGGTGCGAACGGGCCCCGCGTACACCATGACCGACGGCTTCGGCGCGATGCTGATGGTGGGCGTCAGCATCCCCCTGTGGCGCGAAAAGCTGGGCGCGGGCGTCTCCGAAGCCGAGGCGATGGCGCGGATGGCGAAGGCCGACCTCGAGGCGATGCAGCGGATGACGGAAGGTCAGGCCGCTTCGGCGCGCGAAGAGGTGGTCGCGGCGCGCGTGCAGTTCACCTCACTTCATGACGACGTGATGCCGCGGGCCAGGCAGGCGATCGAGCCCTCGCTCGCGGGGTATTCCTCGGGCCAGCTGCCCCTGGTGTCAGTGCTCGATGCAGCGCGCACACTTTGGGCCACGCAAGCAGAGCTGCTCGGAGCAGAGGTCTCACTGGGCGCAGCCTGGGCTCGGCTCGGTCGGGCGACCGGCGATCTGGAAGGAATGTTCCATGGCGCGCACTGAGCGGCTCAAGACCTTCCTTCGACGCGCGGCCCCGGCGGTGATCGCGGTCGTCCTGGTCAGCGGGTTCTTCGTCATTCAGCACTTCCGGCACGGCTGGCCGTTCTCGCTGCACCACGGGGTCGGCGTCGGCGGCATCGAAGCGAAGCGCAGCGCTCCCGATGCGTCCGTACCCGGGACCGCGAAGCGTGCGCCCGTGCAGCTCGAGCCCTCGAGGCTCGCGTCGTTCGACATCAGGGTGGAGCAAGCCACGGTGGGTGTCGTCAACAGCGCCGTGCGCGCAGTGGCGACGGTGGTCCCCGACGAGTCGCGCGTCTCGCACGTGCACACCCGGGTCTCCGGCTGGCTGGAGAAGCTCTTCGTCAACACCACCGGGCAGAGCGTCAAGGCAGGCGCGCCGCTCGCGGGCATCTTCTCGCAAGAGCTGTTCGCCTCGCAGGTGGAGTACCTCTCGGCCCTGAAGGCCGCGCAGGCCGGCCCTGCGAGCCTCGTCGGTGCCAGCGCCAGGACGAGGCTGATCGTCCTGGGCATGTCGGAAGCCCAGATCCAGGCGCTGGAGCGGCGAGGCACGCCCCAACGATTGGTGACGCTGGTCGCCCCCCGCACCGGCATCGTTCTCCGCCGGGGCGTGGCGGTGGGAACCGCGGTGGATCCCTCGACCGAGATCGTCACCGTCGCCGATCTCAGCCAGGTCTGGGTACTCGCCGAAGTCGCTGAGAGTGACGCGAGCGCGATCCGCCCGGGCTCTTCGGCGCGGTTGGAGTTCTCCGCGTCGGGCCGGCAGCCGATCGACGCGAAGGTCGAGTTCATCTACCCGACCCTCACCGACCGGACCCGCACCCTGCGCGTTCGCTTCTCGGTGCCCAACCCCGACGGCTCGCTGCGACCAGGCCTCTATGGGACGGCAGACTTTCAGCTCGATCCCCAGCAGCGGCTCACGGTCTCGCGGGACGCGGTAGTGGACACCGGGGCCCAACAGCACGTCTTCGTGATGACCGGCGAAGGGCAGTTCGAGCCGCGCATCGTTCGGCTCGGAGCCCGCCTCACGGATCGCGTGGAGATCCTCGAGGGGCTGGAGGGCGGCGAGCAGGTGGTGGCCTCCGGCGTCTTCCTCATCGACTCAGAGAGCCGGCTGCGCGCGTCGAGCGGAGGCACAGGTCACTCTGGACACGGTGGCGGGGCCAGGCCCGCAGTGCCCACTCAAGACGCAGCTGATGCAGGGGTCACCGCGCCCAATCCCCACCAGGGACACGGGGAGTAGGCCATGGTCGAGCGCGTCATCGAGTGGTCGGCCAAACACCGTCTGGCGGTCTTCGCCATCGCACTGCTGCTCGTCGGCTGGGCGATCGATTCGATCCGCAAGACGCCACTCGACGCGCTCCCCGATCTCTCGGATCCGCAGGTGATCGTCTTCACCGAGTGGATGGGACGCAGCCCCGACCTGGTCGAAGATCAGATCACCTACCCCCTGGTGCGCGCTCTCCAGAGCACTCCCAAAGCGCTCACCGTGCGCGGCTACTCGATGTTCGGCATGAGCTTCGTCTACGCCATCTTCGAAGACGGCACCGATATCTACTGGGCGCGCACGCGGGTGCTGGAGCAGCTTGGCCGCGTGCAAGCGTCGCTCCCCGTTGACGCCACGCCCATCCTCGGGCCCGACGCGAGCGGCATCGGCTGGGTGTACCAGTACGTTCTCCAGGACACCTCGGGGAAGCTCGACCTGGCGCAACTGCGCGAGCTGCAAGACTTTACTGTTCGCCCTGCGCTCCAGGCTGTGCCCGGCGTGGCCGAGGTCGCGTCGCTCGGAGGCTTCGAGCGCCAGTTTCAGATCATCCTCGATCCCTCGCGGCTCACCGCGTACGGCCTGACGCTCGGCGACGTCACGCGCGCAGTGCGTGACTCCAACTCAGAGGTTGGAGCCCGGGTGCTCGAGCTCGCAGGCCGCGAGTACGTGCTGCGGGGGCGCGGCTACGTGAAGACCCTGGAGGACCTGGAGAAGAGCGTGGTCTCGCTCGGCCCGGGGGGCACGCCGATCCGCGTGCGCGACGTCGCCCGGCTGCAGTTTGGACCCGAGCTTCGCCGCGGCGCAGCCGACTGGAACGCGAAGGGCGAGACCGTCGGAGGCATCGTGGTGATGCGCATCGGCTCGAACGCCCTCGAGGTCATCAAGGGCGTCGAGGCGCAGGTCGCCGAGCTCGGGTTGCCTGAGGGGGTCGAGCTGATCGCGACCTACGATCGCTCCGAGCTGATCGTCGGCTCGGTGAACACCCTGACCAAGACACTCCTGCAGCAGGGCTTCATCGTCGCGCTCATCTCGCTCATCTTCCTGTTCCACGCGCGCTCGGCGCTGATCGCGATGATCATCCTGCCGGTCTCGGTGCTGCTCTCGTTCATCGCAATTCGCTACCTGGGGCTCTCCTCGAACATCATGTCGCTGGGCGGCATCGCCATCGCGGTGGGCGAGCTGTCCGATGCGGCCATCGTGCTGATCGAGAACGCGCACGTGCGGCTCGCAGCCATGAAGCCCGGCGAAGATCGGGCGCGGGTGATCATCGACTCCTGCAAGGAGGTGGGCCGGCCCATCTTCTTCTCGCTGCTGCTGATCACCGTCAGCTTCCTGCCCATCTTCACGCTCGCGGGGCAGGCGGGCCGCCTCTTCCGCCCGCTGGCGTACACGAAGACCTTCGCGATGTTCGCCGCGGCGATCCTCTCCATCACGCTCGCGCCACCTCTGATGGTGCTTCTGCTCAAGGGGCGCTTTCGGAAGGAGTCCGAGAACCCCGTCAACAGAGTGTTGGGAAAGGTCTACCGGCCGATCGTCACCTTCGTGGTGCGGCGGCGGATCTGGGTGGTGGCGGCGGCGGCGCTGATCATGGCCGGTACGGTGCCGTTCTTCTTGCGGCTCGGCTCTGAGTTCATGCCGCCGCTGGATGAGGGGTCGCTGTTGATCATGCCCACCACGTTCCCCGGCATCTCCATCGAGGAAGCAAGGCGCGCGTTGATCGCCCAGGACCGAATCATCATGGGCTTCGAGGAGGTAGCCTCGGTGCACGGCAAGGCGGGCCGCGCCGAGACTCCGACGGATCCAGCGCAGCTCGACATGATCGAGACAGTGGTCGCGCTCAAGCCGAAGGATCAATGGCCCCTGCTCGAGCGCGAGCGCTGGTTCAGTGGTGGGCCTCAGTGGCTCAAGCCGCCGCTGCGACTGCTCTGGCCCGAGCAGAAGCGCCGAACGCTCACGGAGCTCTCGCGTGATCTCGACACCGCCCTGCAGATGCCGGGCTTCCAGATGGCCATCGCGCCTCCCATTCGCACGCGCATCGACATGTTGACCACGGGGGTGCGCACGCCCGTCGGCATCAAGGTGTTTGGCGAGAGCCTGCAAGAGATCGAGCGGGTCAGTCTCGAGTTGGAGGGCATGCTGCGGGACGTGCCCGGCACGAGGAGCACCTTCGCGGAGCGGCAGACCGGCCGCGAGTACATCGACATCGTGCCGGATCGCGACGTGATCGCCCGCTACGGGCTGACCGTTCGTGACGTCAACGACGTGGTGGAGGCGGCCATCGGGGGCATGACGGTCTCGACGGTGATCGCTGGGCGTTCGCGCTTCTCGGTCAACGTGCGCTACGGCGCCGGCTATCGCGCAGACCCGGAGGCGCTGCGGACGATCCTCATTCCGGTGCAGACCAGCGAGTCAGCGCTGAGCCTCGAGACCAGCGGTGGCGCGGGCGTGTCTGCAATGCCGCCCTCGAGCGCGGCGGGAGGAAGCGGGGCCACCAACATGGGCGCAATGGGAGGTGGTGCTGCGGACAGGTCGGCAGGCGGTATGGGCGCGCCCGCTGCCGTTCCTGGAATGGCGGGTGGATTGACCGACGCGGCCGAGCGATGGCGTCAACCCGGAGCAGCCGTACCGCTGGGGACCCTCGCCGACGTACGCGTGGTGACAGGCCCTCCGATGATCAAGGACGAGAACGGCGTGCTGGTCGGCTACGTCTTTGCGGACATCGACTCGTCGAAGCGCGACCTGGGTGGCTGGGTCAAAGACGCGAAGGCGCTGGTGGCCAGCCGCCTCACCCTTCCCTCCGGCTACCGGCTCCAATGGACGGGCCAGTACGAGTTCATGGCCCAGATGGAAGCGCGGATGCGCGTCGTCCTCCCGCTCACGCTCGCGCTGGTGATCGTCCTGCTCTACCTCTCGTTGAGGGGCTGGCAGCAGACGGCGCTGGTGCTGCTCAGTCTCCCGTTCGCGCTGGCGGGCAGCGTGTGGCTGCTCGCCGCCATGTCCTACAACCTGTCCACCGCGGTGTGGGTCGGGCTCATCGCCGTCGCCGGCGTCGCCGCCGAGACCGGCATCGTGATGATCGTCTACCTCGATCTATCCTTCGAGCGGTATCGCAGCGAGGGGCGCCTGCTGAGGCCCGAAGACGTGGACGCGGCGGTGATCGAGGGTGCCTCGCAGCGACTGCGGCCGTTGCTCATGACGGTGGCCACCACCGTGCTCGGCTTGATGCCCCTTCTCTGGGAAAGCGGCGTGGGCGCCGACATCTCGGCCCGCACGGCCGCGCCGGTGGTGGGTGGGTTGTGGTCGTGCATGCTGCTCACGTTGCTCGTGTTACCCGCCGCGTACACGCTGTGGCGGCGTCGGCAGCTTCGCGTTGGCCAACTCTCCCCCGTCGTGAAGGAAGCCAGCGCATCGCACTGAATCTTCCATCACGCGCGGGTAAAGAGCCGGCGGACGATCAGCGGGAGCGCACCTCCGATGAAGCCGGCCCCAAGACCGATGACCCCCGAGTAGCCGATGCACGAGCACCCCATCGCGCCCGTGAGGAGCGAGATGGCGGAGGCGCCAGCCCAGAAGCGCCAGTCCAGGCCGCGCCGCGTAGCGATCCACGACACCACCAGGCCAGCGACGATGCCGCCGGTGATGCAGGCCGGCAGGCACCAGGTGGAGCAATGTCCTCCCGAGCAGGCGTGGCCTCGATTGGCCATCAGTGCGCACGCGAGGGGGATCATTCCAGCCAAGAGCCCTGGCAGCACCGCCCGATGCACGGTGCGACCGCGCCAAAGCAAGAAGGCCCCGGAGAGGAAGAGCAGCGTGCCGAAGAAGATCGCAGAGCTCGGTCTGCGCCCCAGTGCCGCGGCGACCCCGACCAGAAGAAGCGCGGGCGCAAAGGCCAGCAGGCTCCGGCCGGCGCGCACCAACTCGTAGCGGAGGCGGGCCTTTCGCTCCAAGCCGTCGAGGTCAATCGAGTCCATAAATCCTCCTGAAGGTATCGCGCAGCCGGGTCAGGGCCCTCTCTCTCCGCTTGCGGAACGTCGCTCCCTTTTCAGCAGAAGCGGTCTCCCAGTAGGTCGAAACCAGCGTCTGTTGGTCCGCCTCTGACAGCGTGCCCATCGCGTGCATCGCCGCTTCGACCAGGAGGCGCTGCTCGACTTCCTCTGTGGCCGCCCCTCCGTCGCTGAGCGAAACCTCGGCCGAGCTCTCTTTGTGGCGTTGCTGCCGCTTGAGCAGGGTCTTGCACTCCCACGCAGCGATCCCCAGCGCCCAGGGCAAGGCGGGGCGCTTCTTGTCGTATTCGGCAGCGCGCTCGAGGATCTTCATCATGGCCGCCTGGGCGGCATCGGCCGCGTCCGCTTCTCGTTCCATCATCCGGCTGCACACTCGGAGCGCGGGTGACCAGAGCGCCTTGAACAGGGGGGAAAAGGCATGGCGATCCCCATCGGCCAGCCGGCCCATCAGCAGGTCCAATTCTGATCCCTGAGCCATGTGTGCTCCGGGATAGGCGCGAGCGGTCAAAGCCGTGACCGGGTCTCTGATGGCTGACGCGGGCTGGGCAACAAATGAAGGGTCACTGCCATCGGCAGAGATCACATCCTCCGATTTGTGTCGAGCCCCCGTGAACGGGTACCCTGCATCGACGGGCACGCCTGCGGTGCCGCTCACCCTCTCTCGAGACCACCGCCTCGGCCACGGCTGCGGGTACCTCGAACGTCAGCCCTGACGTTGACCCCGGAGAACCATGAACCGTCTCGCTCTTTCATCTCTGCTCGCTTTCACCGCTTGCGGCAGCGCAACGATTGATCCGCCACCCTTCCCCGCTCCGACCGAGTTGATGGTCTACCAGCTCGGTATCGGGCTCCACCTCACGTGGAGGGACAACTCGCTGGACGAAGATGAGTTTCAGATCGAGCGCAAGTCCAACGGTGGGTTCGCGACGATCGGCAGCGTGGTGTTCGACATCGCGCAGTTCCATGATGAGCCGGTGACCTTCGATACCGCGTACACGTACCGGGTTCGCGCGATGAAGGGGAACGTGCCGTCGGCCTACAGCAATGCCGCAACTGCGACTGCGATGGCTCTGGCGGGGTCTGGTGGCGGTGGTGGCTCCAACGACGCGGGCATTGGCGGCGGCGGTGGTGGTGGTGCCAGCAACCTGCCTCCCACGTGCATGATCAGCGCTCCCGTTGGAAGCGCCGTTCCGTACGATCAAGCGGTCACGTTCACGGCAAGCGCATCGGATCCGGAGGATGGCGCTTTGAGCGGCGCCAGCGTCGTGTGGACCACCAACCTGGCGACTCCACCGCTGGGCTCGGGTTTGACACTCAACCGAACGCTCCCAGTCCCTGGTGTCCACACGGTCACGTGCAGAGCAACCGACTCACAAGGCCTCTCCGGCAGCAGCAGCGTCACGGTCACGGCGATCTCGCCCCTCGCGCGAATCAATCACCCGAGCGACGGCGAGACGCGGGCCGCTGCGAACATGGTCCCCTTCGCCGGTGACGGGCGCGACTTCGAAGATGGCGCCTTGCCCGATGCGGGTCTGGTCTGGACGAGCAACCTCGACGGAGTCATCGGCACCGGGCGCACCTTCAGCCGCCAGCTGTCGGCAGGGACCAACATCATCACGCTCACCGTCACGAATTCTGATGGCGGAACCGGAGCGCAATCGATCTCGCTCACGATCACGCCTTGAGCGGTCTCCGGCACACCTTCCTCCAACGCACACCCGAAGGACGACCCATGAAGCGTCTTGCCCTGTCATCGCTGTTCGCACTTGCCGCCTGCGGCACTGGTTCCATCGAAGGCTCGCTGCCCGCGCCTTCAGAGCTCACCGTGACCCCATTGGGAGGAGGGCTGCACGTCACCTGGAAGGACAACTCGAGTGACGAGGACGAGTTTGCGATCGAGCGCAGGTCGAGCGGCACGTTCGGAGTGATCGGCTCCGTCGTGTTCGACACCGTGCAGTTCCATGATGAGCCCCTGACCCCAGGCGTCGTCTACGTGTACCGGGTGCGAGCCATGAAGGCGGGCACCTTCTCGGCGTACAGCAGCGAAGTGACTGCGACCGCTCCCAGCACGGGATCGGGTGGAGGCGGAGGAACCGGAGGCGGCGCTGCCGGCGGCGGATCGGGTGGCGCAGCAGGCGGAGGAACGGCAACCGGCGGCGGCACCGCAACGGGTGGCGGCACTGCGACAGGCGGCGGAGCCGGAGGGGGCGGCGGGACCGCAACGTCGCTGCCGGACGGCGGGTATTCGCTTCAGCAACACATCGTCCCGATCCTGAACGCTTCATGCGGTGCTGGCTCGAACAGCTGCCACTCCCGCATTGCGTACGGGCCCAGCCCCTCCGGAGGCTGCCGCGGCTGGCTGGCGCTCGAGAACGTTCCTCTCGGCTCGAAGAACCCCACCAACAACGCGAACACGGGGTGCCCCGATCGGTCGCTCTGGGAGCGCCTGACGGAGCTCGACTCCTGGATGTGCGAGCCGACCCGAAAGAAGTACGTCACGGGCGGGTCGCTCACGCAGAGCCAGCTCTACCAGGCGGTAGCGGGAGACCCGGGAGGCGGCGGCACTTGCAACAAGATGCCCGGGGTGGCCCTTGGCCGCATGCCGCCTTCGCCTGCACCTGAGCTGACGACCGCGGAGAAGAACAAGATCGCGACGTGGATCCTGCAGGGCGCTCCAAACAACTGAAATGAGAGCTCTCAGCGCGGCACTCATTGGATTCTGCGTGGGCTGCGAACCGGCGGCGCCTCTCGAGAATGCCCTCCCGGCCCCCGTCGAGCTCGCCGATCTGAACCCGGATCCGAACATCGTCGAGGTGCGGCTCGCGGCGTCGGTCTCGACGGCCGAATACCTGCCGGGCAAACCGGCTGACGTCTGGGCGTTTCGAGACGCATCAGTGGCCGGCAGCAAGGGCACCATTCCCGGCCCCACCCTTCGCGCGAAGGTGGGCAACACGGTGATCGTCCACTTCATCAACGAGCTCGCAGAGCCGACGACCGTTCACTGGCACGGGCTGCGCCTGCCCAACGCCGCTGACGGCTCGAGTTCCTCGCAGTCGAAGATCGAGCCAGGCGCGAGCTACGACTACACGTTCACGGTCGGCGACCCAGGGAGCTTTTGGTACCACCCGCACGTTCGCGGCGACACGCAGGTTGAGCGAGGTCTCTACGCGCCCTTCATCGTCGAAGGCGGCACGGCCGTCGACGTCGCGGCGGATCGGTATCTGGTGCTCGATGACGTCAAGCTCAGCGCCGACGGGAAACTCTCCACGCAGACCGACAACCTCGACGTGATGCTCGGCCGCCAGGGCAACGTCTTGCTCGTCAATGGCCGCAAGTTGCCGTCGCTCGAGGTGGCCTCTGGTTCGCGAGAGCGTTGGCGGTTGGTGAACAGCGCCAATGGCCGCTACTTCAAGCTGTCACTGCCGGGCGCGCAGCTCCTGGTGGTGGGCTGGGATGGCGGGTTGATCCCTGAACCCTACAAAGTCGACTCGTTGCTGATCGCTCCCGGCGAGCGTTACGAGCTGCTGGTGACTTTCGACGGCAAGGCGGGTGACCGCCTCGCGCTTCAAACCAGCCACTACGATCGGGGGCACAACGTGCCCGACCCGGGCGTCAAGCCGCTGATGAACGTGGTGCTCGGAGCAGCACGAAAGTCACCGCCTCTCGCGCTGCCCACTGTCTGGCGAGACCTGCCGGTGCTCGCGCCCACCACCGCTGCCACTGCAGTCCGGCGCTTCGTACTCAAGGAACTCGAGACGCCCAGCGGCGTGGTCTTCTCGATCAACGACGAGGTCTGGCCCTTCAACACTCCGGTGATGGTCAAGCAGGGCGACGTGGAGATCTGGGAGGTCAGAAACGAAGCAGAGATGGACCACCCGTTTCACCTTCACGGAATGTTCTTCGAGGTGCTCGAAGTCAACGGCGTGCCGGAGACCCGGCGCGGCTGGAAGGACACCGCCAACGTGCCGCAGGCCCGAGGCACGACGCCGGGAATCTTGCGCTTCGCAGTGCGCTACGAGCCGCTGGGAATGTGGATGTTCCACTGCCACATCCTCGAGCACGCCGAGGGCGGCATGATGGGCGACCTGATGGTGATGCCCTGACCGAAGCAGGTCAACGCGACCTGAGCAGACCACTCAGCGTCACTGAGACGCGCGCTTTCACCAAGGGCCCGACGTACGCAGCCCACAACGGCCCGAAGGTAAACCGCCCCGACCATGTCTTCTACGGCACCGACATCAGCGGCCGCTGAACTCCCAGTGCCACGGCTCGCGCGGAATGGTCTTGAAGCCGTAGCGCGACGCGTTCGCCCTGAGCCACGCACTCGCGCCCGGGCTCGCTTCGAGGTTCACGTCGACCGCCTTGCCCAGCCCGTGATTGCTGGTGCCGGGGCGCGCGGCGAGCCCGAGCCGGCCGTTGGGCTGGCGCACGCCGTAGATGCCCTTGCGGCGAGCCACGTCGACCTGCGCCGCGTACGTGCGGTAGCTGTCAGTGAGGCGAATGGTGACCCCGTCACGGCGAGCGGCAGCTCGCATGTCGGTGTAGGCGCGCGCGGCGTTGCCGTACATCTTGTGGCCACCACCGACGTCGGTCAGCGCGCCGCTCGGAATGCGGCCGTTGCGATACGGCACCCGGTCTGCGGCTCGGCTCGAAGCACCCGGCGTCGTTCGCGTGGTGCCCGGCGTTCGAGCGGCGGGGCGGGCGGGCGTCGTCGTCCCTCGCCGCGCGGGGCCCGCGTCGAACCCGTCGTGGTGATGGTGGGGAAGCTTGAGCTTCTGGCCGACCTGCAGCTCGCGCGCTTTGACGCCGGGGTTTGCGCTGCGAAGGCTCGAGAGGGAAACACGGTTGCGCTGGGCGATGGCAGTGAGGGTATCGCCACGACGGATGGACACGGTTGAGGGCATGGGTGCTCCTGAGTGTGTGTGTGGTTGTCGCGGTTCCGTTGTCCTGAGTTGCGTCGGTCAGCGCGGCACCACCCGGTAGCGGGCCATCATTCCGCCCTCCATGTGGTTCGGCACGTGGCAATGCACCAGCCAGTCACCCACCGCGTCTTCGGTGAACTCGAAGGTGCGGTACATGCCGGGCGCCAGCTGGATGTTGTCAGTCAGCTGCCCATCTCCGTCGACCCAGCGGTGCCCATGCAGGTGCCAGGTGTGGACCTCCTGCCCGATGCTGAGGATGCGCCAGCGGCTCAGCTCGCCCACAGTGCCGGTGAAGTGAGGCACCGACTCTTCGTACGCCTTGCCGTTGATGGTGTGCAGGTACTGGTGCGCCCCTCGATAGGTGCCGGCGTCAGGAAACTCGCCCGTGATGGGGTCGGCCACGCCCGGGAGCGTCTTGAAGTACTCCGGGAGAAGGTCCGTGAGCACGACCACGTGCTCATTCGCCTTCACTTCGTCGGGCGCGTGAATCACCAGCGCACCGATCAGCCCTCGCCCCACACCGAGGCCCTCATCGGCGTGGTCGTGGTAGGGCACCGCCCCCGCGTAGCTCGTCTTCCAGGTCACCGTGACGGTCTGCCCCGGCTGCGCCCACGACGAAGGCTCGACGCCGTCTTGCGCCTGCTCGAACTCGACGAGGTGCGTGTGGATCGAGACGGGGTGATTGCTCTCGTTGCTCAGGTTGATCACCACGGTGTCGCCTGCCGTGACGTCGAGCTGCGGCCCGGGCACCGTTCCATCGTAGGTCCAGGCCAGGTAGACGGCGCCGGGCCCCACCGTCCACTCCACGTCACGGGCGGTGAGGTTGAAGGTCTTCGTCTGCCCTGTCGGCGGATACTTTCGGGGCTCCGTCTTGCCTTGCCCGCAACCAGCCAGGGCGAGAATCAGCAGCGCGATTCTCATTGGGTCGCGCACCGCTCGTTCGAGGCAGCCGACTCCAGCCCCTGCAGGGTGCAGGTGAGCTGGTAGCAGTACGTGCCGTTGGCGTGACCCGGGCTGTACTGCGTCGAGGTCGCGACCCCCGTCAGGGAGCGAACCGTCGAGTAGGCACCGGCGCCCACCTTCATTCGCAACGCCAACGTCGAGCACCCCGAAGCGGGGAGCTGCCAGTTGATGGCCATCGTGCCGTGAGTCACCACCGAGACGGAGGTCAGGACAGGGGCTCCGGGCATCACCGGGCCCGCGTCGACAGCGCCGGCCCCCGCGTCACGCCCTGCATCCATTCCTTCGGCTGTGCCCGCATCATCGACGTTCGCTCCTGAATCCGCGGCGTTGCCGGGCATTGAAGCGCCACAACCCGCGGTCAGGACGAACACCGCTGCGAAAAAGAATGATCTCATGCGCGGGTAGGCGCGACCCGCCCGGGGCGTGACAGGGGCACACGGCCAGCCCCGCCCTCGGCCCATTTCCGTGTGCTCAGTCTCGCAACCCGCTGGCGGGCCCAACACCAGCATCCGTCGTCGGTGACGACGAGCTTGGCGGGTCGACAGACCACGAGAGGCTGAGGCGCCCTTCAGTCGATCGCGTTGCGGATCCGATTCCAATCGAAGTTCGGTGCAGGGTCCGTCTTTCGCCCCCTCGGGAGGGCGACTTCTTTGTGGCCGACGATGTTCTTCATCGGGACGTCGTAGCGCTGCTTCAGATGGCCGACGAGCTGGGTCAGCGACTTGTACTGAGCCTCGGTGAAGGGGGTGTTGCCACTGCCGTCGTTCACGATCTCGATGCCGATCGAGCGTCCGTTGACGTCGGTCGGGACGCCGTTGAGGGCGCTCACCCCCGCGTGCCACGCGCGCTTCTCGTCACCGACCAGTTGGTAGATCTTCCCGTCACGGTCGAGCATGTAGTGCGCTGACACCTGGCTGGACTTGCTCCGCATGAATGCGAGGTCCGCCGCGCCATTGTTGGACGCGGTGTGGTGCAGCACGATCGCGTCGATGTCCATGCCGTTGCGGCTGTTGAAGTTCGCAGAAGGGGCGCTGATCACCGGCGGCTTCTGAAATGTCTTTCCGCCAGGTGAAGGAAAGGGAGCAGGCGAGGGGCCGCTGGTCTGCCCAAGGGCCTTCGTCAACGCCGCGCGAGTCAGCGCTCCGAAGAAGCCAGTCGCGGGCACTTGATGGGCCTGCTGGAATGCCTTGACGGCCCCCTGGGTGAGCGGCCCGAAGATGCCGGGGCCCGTGTTCATTTGTGCCTTGGTCAGGTGCCCCAGCCGAACGAGCGCGGACTGCAACTTCCGCACGTCGGCGCCCGTAGCCCCGCGGCCCAAATCAGTCGAAGGCACCGCACCGCGGGATTGAGCGGCATGAGCGGCAGAGAACGAGTCGGCGACCTGAAGCCGCTGCCCCGTCTTGATCAGGTTCGGATTCTTGATCCCGTTTCGGGAGGCAAGCGCGGCGGCTGTGGTCCGATACCGTGCTGCAATCCCGCTCAACGTATCGCCCGACTGCACGCTGTAGATGCTCATGGGTTCGGCTCCTGAATTCCTGCGGGGGCTCGATTCATGGATCTTGTCGTCCCGCTCGAGCGCAGAATTGTGAGACCCCACGAATGAACCCAAGCGGTCAAACGCCCGAAAGCATGACGCGATTCAGGAACTGGCCCGAAGGGCTGGTAAAGCTGCGATGCAGCAACTTCGGCATGCCCCCTGACGACGCGACTCCGCCACGATGACGCCGGCCTCTTGACGCGTCAGCCGCTGGCGGGCAAAGCCAAGAACACATGGTCGCTGATCTCGTCGTCCTCTACGAACACCCCGACTGGCAAAGACCTCTTTTCAACGCCCTCGAAGCGCGGGGAGTGTCGTTCCTTCCACTCGACCTCAAGAAGGCGGCCTTCGACGTCGATCTCGTTCCAGCAGCGAGGCTCTACTTCAACCAGGCCAGCCCGAGTGCCTATGTGCGCGGCCACACCCGCGCCGTTCCACTCGCGCTCTCGCTCATTCGCTCGCTGGAAACCGCAGGCGCCCGGGTCATCAACGGCTCGCGCGCGTTCTTGCTTGAGCTGAGCAAGAGCGCACAAGGCAGTCTCCTCAAGAGGCTCGGAATCGATCACCCGCGGTCAATGGCGTTCAACGATGTGCAGGCCGTCGGTGAGCGCTGGACACAATGGCCAGCCCTGCTGAAGCCCGAGCAAGGAGGGAGCGGCGCTCGAATGTACCTTCTGCAGTCGCTCAAAGAGCTCGAGCGAACGCTTGCCGAGAACCCGGACCTTTGGCTTCCGGACAATCTTCTCCTCCTCCAGGAATACTTCCCGGTGGACCCCGCGCGCGGCATCGTGCGCATGGAATTCCTCGGTGGCGAGCTGCTCTACGCGATGCGCGTCGTTTCGCAGGGGTCGTTCAATTTGTGCCCTTCCGAGGTGTGCCACCCTGAAGACGGTGCAGTCGCTGCTTGCGCACTTCCGTCCAAGACGCCGCAGAAGCCAGTCGAGTTCTTCCCGTACCCGGACGTGCCCAAAGACGCGGTCGAGAAGGGCCGTCGAATCGTGACGGAAGGAGGACTCCACGTGGCCGGCATCGAGTATCTCGAGGCAAGTGATGGTCGCCACATCTTCTACGACGTGAACGCCAACTCGAATCTGAGACCACCGATCGCCCGTGCGTTCGGCTTCGATCCGTTCGAGCGCGTGGTGGACTATCTGCTGCGCGAGCTTCAACGAACAGAGAAGCAGCAGGCTTGAGTGTGAGGCCGTGGGCGGTGGTCGTCGGCCTTCTCCTTTTCACGCTCCTCGCGCGATGTTCGGGGCCTCCAGACGCCACACCGCAACTCGATGCAGCGGTTCCGGACGCCGGAGGGCCAGATGCGGCGATCGATGCTGAGGACGCGGATGCTGGCGAGTGGATTCGGTTCACCTTGCACGGCGACCAGATCCCCACCACCGTTTACATTCCCCTCGAGGATGGAGGGTTCGAGCGGGAGAGGATCGACGGAGGAGTCCACGAGTATCGGGCGAGCCAGACGTTTCGGTCTGCGTTCGTGCACAACAGTACGTTCGATCAGTTCAGCGTCGGTGGCCTCGGCCCACTCTCGCTCACAGTCGAGGTCCAGGATGGGGGCGCTCGCGCATGTGACCAGTTCGCTTACCCGTCATCCGTCAGGCTTGGCAACTTCGATGTGGTCTCGAGGAATGCGTCCTGCACGATCGCGCTCGATCGGGTGCCCAGGTGTCCTGGCGATCGGATCTCGGGGACATTCTCGGCCCTTCTGGTCGATCGAACGAGCGGAGCGAGCCTCCCGGTGACCGATGGCGCGTTTTCCGTTCGCCTCTCCTTCGTCTCGCACGGTGAGCCCAACCCTCAAGGCTGCCCCTGTATCCCCGGCAGTTCGACGACCAATCCACAATGCATGTGACGTGGTGAATGAGTGGTTGACGCGACCACCTGAGGCGACCGTAACGCGATTGCGCAGCAGACCTGGGGCAGCTTCGTTGGAAAGAGCTATCGCCCCGGAAGCGACATGTTGTCCGGTGCGAAAGGGCCTGGCGGTGCCAGAGGTTCCGGCGGTACAGCGGTTGTGGCCGGAGGCCATTCCCATCCGGTGTCGAGCAAGACGCCTGGAAAGCCGACGGTGCGGGGCCCTGGCGACTCGTTTGAGTCCGGCCCGGGCAAGGCTGTCACTGCCTACGTGAACGGTCGGCCGAGGACCATCAAGGTCGTTCCGGTCGGCAACGGCCAGTACATGAGAGCGGACGCTGCGAAGTCCTTCGGCGAGATGACCTCAGCCGCGAGGCGCGCAGGCATCAACCTTGGCGCGACCAGCGGGTTTCGGACCATGGCCGAGCAGACGAGCCTGTGGAATCAGTTCGGGCGCAACCCAGTCCGAGTCGCTCGGCCGGGCACCTCCAACCATCAGAACGGGATCGCGATGGACATCAGCGGCGTAGGGGTCGAGGAACCCGCGCCGACAGCTGGCTGCGCGCCAACGCCGCCAAGTTCGGCTTCAAGAACTACCCGGCCGAGTTCTGGCACTACGACTACGTTCGCTGAGGCCCTGGTGAGCTGGATGACTTCGACCGCGAGGACGGCGAGCTGCTGACTCGCCAGGTTTCGCCGGATAGTAAGCAGGGCAAGCCAAGGGTGGGCCACCGCCCCCCGGGTTATGGGGGATCGATGCGCAAGACGCGATTGCCCACCATGTCTACGATGTAGAGCTTCTCATCCGGGCCAAACGCCATTCCGGCCAGCGAGCCCGGCGGCAACCCAGTGTCGAGGTAGTTCACTCTTTCGCCGCTCAGAGTGAAGACCGAGATGCGACTGTTTCCATTGTCGGAAACGTAGAGCAGGTCGTTCTTGAGCTCGAGACCAGACGGGGCCTCAACGAGTGCGCTCAGTTTGCTGACCACGTCAGCTGCGACTGCGTTCTCCATTCGATAGTGCGCGGCCATCGGTTCGAACGACTGGAGCCGCGGCCCCCGCGTGCCCGTTGTCGTGTCCATCTTCACGATTCGGCCATTGCCTGTATCTGCGATGAACAGGCTTTGGTCGGCCTGCCTGAACGCAAGATGACTGGGAATGCCGGGCGCGTACTTCAACTGGCCGGTGATGTACTGGTACGCCTCTCCGTCGCCGTGTTCATCATTTCCAATGCCGTCATCGACACCGAAGTCGTACTTCAAGATGGCGTTCGAGAGACCGCCGAAGGCCCAATATGAATTGTTGGCTTCGTGAGCGATGCCCATGCACAGAGGGCTGGCGTGGAGCATGTCCAAATGCGAGCCCAGCCCGTTCGGGTTCAGCTTCGCAAAAATAGTCAGATCCGAAGACCACAAGCTCGGGCCCATGAAATCGTTCGGAGCCGCAGCGCCACCGTAGCTGTTCCGCGACTCCTGGCAGGTCGCGAACGTTCCCTGTCGGCCGAACGTGGTCGGGGAACCGCCGAAAGCGATCGAAGACGGCGTCGACATGAAGTGCACCGCGTAGCCGTCCTTTCGTCGTTCGCTCGTCCGTGAGGATGCGCTTGCGTTGGTGATGATGAGGACACTGTCGTCGCCCGCGTTGACCACCCACAGTTCATCGGGCCGAAGCGGATTGAAGCCGAGGTCTGTGGGCTTGTTCAGCCCGGCGGCCGCGACAGCAATCTGCGTCAGCGTCACTGACGACGCGGTGTGGTCGCCAGTACCGACCTCCACCCCGAGCCTGGTGCCGGCATCCTGCTCGGGGATAACGCAGGTCATGTTGGAGCAGACCTGGCCGACCGCCGCGACGCAGACGTTGCAAGCCAGCCCGCCGGTGCCGCAGCCGTCGATGACGTCACCCGCCTGGCAGATGCCGTTGGAGTCACAGCAGCCCGAACACATCTCAGGGCCACAGGGAGCAGGCGTCGTCGAGCAACCCAGGAGGAGAACGAGGAACGTTGAGGCAACGACGAACGAACGCATGATTGCTCCGGGCTGGATTGAGTCATGGCCCTTAGACCAGGCTCGACGCTTCGGGCAACCCAGGGGCGACGACACGCCGCGATTACGACGCTCTACTTCGACTGAACAGCAGCGAAGCGGCGAAGCCGCAGCGCGTTCGTCAGCACCGACAAGCTCGAGAGCGACATCGCGGCGCTGGCGAAGACGGGCGAGAGCTCGAGGCCGAAGAGCGGCACCAACGCACCCGCCGCCAGGGGAATGCCCGCGACGTTGTAGACGAAGGCCCAGAACAGGTTCTGGCGGATGTTGCGCAGCGTCGCGCGCGCCAGGCCAATGGCGCGGGGCAGCGCCGAGATGCCTCCACGCAGCAACACCACGTCAGCGGTTGCTGCGGCGACGTCCGTACCGGTACCAATGGCGATGCCGACATCAGAGGCGGCGAGGGCCGGAGCGTCGTTGATCCCGTCACCGACCATGGCGACCACCCGCCCCTGCGCCTTCACCTTCGCGACCACGGCCGCCTTCCCCTCTGGCTTCACCTCCGCTTCCACCCGGGAGATGCCCAGCTCTTTCGCGACGGCCTGTGCGGTGCGTCGTCGATCACCGGTCACCAGCGCCACCTCGAGTCCAAGCGTCTTCAGTGCGTCGATCACCGCCCTGGCCTCAGGCACAGGCGAATCCATCACGGCCACCAGCCCGAGCAGCGTCCTGGAGGGCACGTCACCGACGAAGGAAGGCGTGCGGCCTCGTGAGGCGAGTTCCTCGGCCTGGGCCTCGAGCGGAGTCGGATCGATGCCGGCGAGCTCGAGCCAGCCCCTCGTGCCGATGCGAATGCCAGCCGCCTCCACGCCCGCGCCGGGCTCGTTGAAGAAATCCCCCTGAGCGGCAGGCACGCGCTCCTTGAGCCGCGCTTCGGCGCCCTCGACCACCGCCTTCGCGACAGGGTGCTCACTGAGCTTCTCCACCGCGACGACCCTTCGGAGCAGTGCAGCCTCATCACCCAGCGCCACCACGTCGGTGAGCGTCGGCTTCCCGGAGGTGACCGTGCCGGTCTTGTCGAGCAGCACCGTCTGCACGCGGCTCAGCGACTCGAGCACCTCTCCGCCTTTCACCAGCACACCCAACTCGGCGCCGCGGCCCGTGCCCACCGCGACAGCCGCGGGAGTCGCAAGGCCCAGCGCGCAAGGACAGGCGATGACCAACACCGCCACCAGGTGCTGCATGGCCGTCGCGAGCCCCGCCGCTGTCGGGTCGAGGGCCCACCACACGCCGAAGGTGACCAGGGCGATGCCCAGCACCACCGGCACGAAGATGGCGCTGACCCGATCCGCGAGGCGCGAGATGGGCGCGCGGCTGCCTTGCGCTGATTCGACGGCCTGCACGATCCGGCTGAGCGCGGTGTGGGCGCCGGTGCGAATCAGCTTCACGGTCAGCGCACCGTGCGCGTTCACGGTGCCGCCGAAGACCTGGTCGCCAGGCCGCTTCTCGACGGGCAGACCTTCCCCCGTCAACATCGCCTCATCGACCGCGGAGCTGCCCTGCAGCACGTCGCCGTCTGCGGGCACGCTCTCGCCCGGCCGCACGAGCACCACGTCACCCGCTTGCAGCGAGGAGACCTTCACCTTCGACTCGATGCCGTCGACCAACCGCGTGGCTTCAGGTGGCAGCCTGGAGAGCAACCCACGCACTGCATCTGAAAGGCGGCGGCGGGCGCGCGCTTCGAGCATCTTGCCGGCGAGCACGAAGGCGATCACGACGACCGCCTCGAAGAAAATGTGCGGCCGGTGACCATGCTCCGCGTGCGGAAACAGTTGAGGGAGCAACACGGCAACCGTCGACCAGCCCCACGCGGAGAGCGCGCCCAGGGCGACGAGGGTGTTCATGTCGGCTGCACCGTGAAGCGTGACCTTCCAGGCGAGCGCCAGGAATCGACGCCCCGGACCGAAGACCAGCGGCGTGGCGAGGAGCAGCTGCACCACCCGACCGACCGGGCCGTCGGCGCCCGGGATCGCGCCGTGAGACATGCCCAGCACCAACAGCGGCACGGCCAGCAGCGCAGCCACGATGGTGTCTCGTTTGAGCTGCTCGTGCTCGGTGCGCTCAGTGGCCTCCAGTTGGCTCAGTTGATTTGCCGGCACTTCCTTTTCGGCAGGTGCCTGCGGCGCGACGCCGTAGCCTGCCTTCACGATGGCCTGCTCGAGCGCGGCCATGCTGGTGAGCGAACGATCGAAGCGGACGGTCGCCTTCTCGGTGATCAAGTTCACTGAAGCCGCCTGAACCCCGGTGACCTTGCTGAGCGCTCCTTCAATGCGCCGCACGCACGCCGCGCACGTCATCCCCATCACCTGAAGCACTTCTTCCTGGCCCTGCGTCTGCGAGTTCGTGGACATGGTGTCCCTCCTGAAGCGGGGGACGCGGCTCGCTGCGCGGCATTACAGGTGACTGCGCGACCGTCACTTTCGGGGCGAGGTGTAATGCCCAAAAACCGAAGGCGTCTCCTTCTCGACCGCGAACACTTCGTCCGCGCGTCACACCAGGAGAAGCACATGGACACCACGGATACCCTGTTGAGCGTCGACGGCATGACTTGCCCCAGCTGCATTCACCACATCAGCACCGCCCTCAAAGACGTGGACGGAGTCGATCAGGTCGAGGTGAAGCTGCGCGAAGGCAAGGTGGTGGTGAAGCACGTCGCGGGGGTGAAGATCGTCAGCCTCGTGAGCGCGCTGCGCGATGCAGGCTACGAGTCGCGGGCGGCCTGAAGATGTCAGGCTCGATCGTCATCGTGGGCGCAGGCCTGGCCGGAAGTCGCGCAGCGGAGGCGATCCGTGAGTACGGCCACGCAGGCCCGGTGCTGATGTTGGGCGCCGAGCAAGCGTGGCCCTACCAGCGGCCGGCGCTTTCAAAGGAGGTCCTCAGAGACGAGCGCGTCACCCTCCCCTCGCTCTGGCTGCAGCCCGAACGTTTCTACAGTGAGCAGCGAATCGAAGTGCGCCGTGGAGTCATCGCAACGGCTCTCTCGCTCGAGAAGCAGCACGTCGCGCTCTCCTCGGGTGAAGCGGTCTCGTGGGACCGTCTGATCATCGCCACAGGCAGTTCACCACGACGCCTCGCGGTGCCCGGCGCGCATCTGCCCGGAGTGCGCTCCGTGCGCACCTGGGAAGATGCGGTCGCGCTGCGCGAAGACTTGCGGCCCGGGTCGCGCATCGTGGTGATCGGTGGTGGGTTGCTCGGTCTCGAAGTCGCCAGCGCCGCGAAGGAACGCGGTGCGCACGCAACAGTTCTCGAGAGGGGAAGCGCGCTGCTTTCTCGTTCGCTCGGAGCTCTGGCCGGCGCGGCACTGACTCCGTTCATCGAAGCGATGGGCGTCATGGTGCGTCTTCGTACGCAGGTCGAACGAGTGCTCGGAGCGACGCGCGTCGAAGGTGTGCTGTCGACCTTCGGAGAGGTCCATGCGGCTGATCTTGTGGTCGTCGCGCTCGGAGCCGAGCCTGCCATCGGGTGGCTCGCAGGAAGCGGCCTCACGCTCGGCGACGGCGTGGTCGTGGACGAGTTCGGCCGCACCTCAGCGCCAGGCGTCTTCGCCGCCGGTGACGTGGCCTCACCCTGGAGCCCATCGCTGGGCCGCCGCCTGCGCGTGGAAAGCTACGGCTTTGCTGCTCAGCACGGCTTTTCCGTGGGCCAGAATGCCGTGGGTGCGATGGAAGCCACTTTCCCGAATCCATCGGGGAGCACCGAACTCTTCGGCAAGAGGCTGCAGTTCAGTGGCGAGCACCAGGGCGATGAGACCTGCCATCTGATGGGTGAGCCCGCGCGCGGCCGGTTCGTTGCGCTGCTGGGTCGTGGGGGTCTGCTGGTTGGGCGCGTGACACTTGGCCAACCACACACCTTCGGAGTGCTGAAGGCCTGCCTGGGCCAAACCATGGCGCGGGCCTTCGAGATTCTCGGCGAGGCGAAGCCGGTCGAGGCGCGTTAGGCCCTGAAGAATCACGGCACGTGTCACGAAAAAGCACCTGTGGCCTACGTGTCATTCGCAGCTGGTAGTCGCGTCTTCCACCGTCTCGGAGCCGTCATGTCACCTCGAGTCCCTCTTTCTCTCCTGCTTCTTGCCGCTTGCGCAGGTCCCTCTGCTCACCAGACTCGGGCTGCCCCCGAGCCGGAAACCGTGCGCCTCGCGGTCGCCAGCACCCTGGCGCCCGAAGACCCGCTGGCTGCGCCGAACTGCGGGCTGCCGACCGCATCAGGCTCACCGTGCGCCGAGGTCACCACCGAAGGAGGGCATCAGCATGGCGGAGCGCCGATGCCAGAACCTGCTCCCGCGCCCCAACCCGAGCAGAAGAAGGACGAGGGTCATCAGCATCATCAGCATGGCGGTTCAGCGACGCAGCAGCCCGCAGCAGCGCCAGAGGCCATGGTGACCGACCCCGTGTGCAAGATGAAGATCGACCCGAAGACCGCGAAGGGCGGCACCCTGAAGGTCAACGGAACGCAGTACTGGTTCTGCTCGTCCTCTTGTCGGCGCAGCTTCCTCAGCCAGAACCCGGGGGCGAAATGATGAAGCCCACGATCCTCATTGCGCTCCTGGCGGCGGGCTGCGCCACCACTGGCCTGAACGAAGACCTGGCCTCGATTCGTCGCACGGTCACCGCAAGGGCCGCCGTCGCTGAGTTCGACCTTCCTCGCCTCGAGACCCCCGAGGCAGTACCCGAAGAGGTCGACCGACTTCTCGAGCAGCCGCTCACCGCCGATGCAGCAGTGCGCCTGGCGCTGATCAACAACCGTGAGGCCAGAGCCTCGCTTGCGGAGATCGGCATCGCCCGCGGTCAGTTCATGCAGGCGGGCCTCGTGCCCAACCCCGAAGTGGAGTTCGAGCTGAGAGACCCCGGTGGGGACCAACAACCGATTCAGATCGACATTGGTCTCGAGCTCAACCTCACCGCGACCTTCCTTGCGCCGCTGCGCGCGGGGGTTGCCTCGGCCGCGCTCGATGCGGAGCGCTGGAAAGCAGCGGGCGCCCTGCTCGACCTCACCTGGTCGACTCGCGTTGCCTATTACGAGGCGCAAGCGCTCCAGCAGAAGCTCGACCTGCGACTGCGGGCCTTCGCCTCGCAGCAGGCCTCCTACGAGACGGCGCTCGAGCTCTCCCGGGTCGGAAACCTGCCTGCGCTTGCACTGGCAAATGAGCTGGCGGCAGTCGAGCTGTCGCGCGTTCAAGTCGCCGAGGCAGAGAACGCGCTGCTCGATGGGCGCGAAGCCCTCACCCGAAAGTTGGGCCTCACCGGCTCGCGCACCCGGTGGACCTTCGCGGATCAGTTGCCGGTGCCCAAAGAGGTCCCCACCGGCGACGCGGTCGAAGCGAAGGCCATCGAGGCCAGTCTGGAGCTCGCAGAGCTGTTCAGCCGCGCCGAAGCGGCGAGCCGCAAGGTCGGCATGGCGAAGACCGAAGCCTGGCTACCGCACCTCTCCGCGGGCTTTCACGGTGAACGCGACGCGAACCTCTGGGAGCTCGGCGGCCACGTCACCGTTGGTTTGCCCATCTTCGATCGCGCTCAGGGACGGCAGTTGTCGGCGCGCAGCGAGTACGACGGGCTCAGGGCGCGGGCAGAAGGGCAAGCGCTGCAGGTGCGCTCCGCCGTACGCATGACGCTCAACCGGGTGGAGTCGGCAGGCCGCCGCGCGCGCCACTACGCAGAGCGCCTGGTACCCGCCCGCCAACAACAGTTGGAGCAGACGGTGCTGCAGTACAACGCCATGCAGGTGGGCGTGTTTCAGGTGCTCTCCGCGCAGCGCGAAGTGACGGAGGCGGCCATCTCGCAGGTCGACGCGACGCTCGATGCGTGGAAGGCACGTGCGGCTCTGGAGCTGCTGCTTGCCGGTCGCTCGACCCCGCTGGTGCTGGGCGCAGTGCCAGGCAGCAACTCCATGGCTGTCGACTCTTCAGGAGGACATTGAAATGAACCGTCGTGAATTGTTGCAGCTGGGCATGGTCGCAGGCGGTGCGTTGGGAGCGAAGGATGTGTTCGCCAAGACCGTTGCGGCGCCTTCAGTGGTGGTGGCTCCCGGTGGCCAAAAGGGAGTGATCACCCCCAACGGCTCGACGCTTCCCCTCAAGTTGGTAGGCGGAGTCAAGGTGGGCCAACTGGTGGCTCACGAGTTCGATCATGAGCTCGCGCCAGGGTTGAAGATCAAAGCGTGGGGGTACAACGGCTCGACGCCGGGCCCGACCATCGAAGTGACGCAGGGCGATCGGGTGCGGCTCTACGTCACGAACCGCCTTCCCGAAGCGACCACGATGCACTGGCACGGCGTCATTCTTCCCAACGGGATGGATGGTGTCTCGGGCCTCACCCAGAAGCCGATCGAGCCGGGGGAGACGTTCCTCTACGAGTTCACGTTCAAAGACGCGGGCACGTTCATGTACCACCCGCACTTCGACGAGATGACCCAGATGGCCCTGGGCATGAACGGGATGATCGTGGTGCACCCCAAAGTGCCCCGCGGGCCCCGCGTCGATCGCGACTTCGCCTTGATGGCGCACGAGTGGCTCATTCACCCGGGCGCGGCCCGGCCTGACCCGAACGCAATGCAGGACTTCAACGTCCTCACCTTCAACTCGAAGGCATTTCCGGCGACCGCACCGTTGGTGATGGGGGTCGGAGAGCGCGTGCGGATCCGCATCGGGAACCTCTCGCCGATGGATCACCACCCGATTCATCTCCACGGCCTCAGCGCCGAGCTGACCTGGACTGACGGAGGCGAAGTGCCGCAGTCGGCTCGCCACCCCGAGACCACCTTCCTCGTGCCGGTGGGCGCTGTTCGCGTGTTCGAGTTCGTTCCCAGAGAGGCTGGCGACTGGGCGATGCACTGCCACATGACCCACCACGTGATGAACCAGATGGGCCACGGCTTCCCCGTGATGATCGGCGCAGACGCACGTCGAATCGACCGTCGCGTTCAAGCGCTGGTGCCCAGCTACATGACGATGGGCCACGACGGCATGGGCGCCATGTCCCAGATGGAAATGAAGATGCCGACGAACTCGATCCCCATGATGGGCGGCAAGGGGCCGTTCGCGTCCATCGACATGGGCGGCATGTTCACGGTGCTCAAGGTGCGCGCGCGCCCCGACCAGGAAGACGGCACGGGCTGGTACCAGCATCCGAAGGGCACGGTGGCCGAGCCCGCCTCTCAGGAGCGGCTGACTGCCGACGGCATCGATCCCGAGAGACAGAGCTGACCCCAGGAAGCGGCGCCCTCGCGCTGTAAGGCTCCAGCTCGCCCCCCGTCAGCGTGTCCGTTCGACACCATCGGGAGACGAGACATGAGTGAAACCTGGAGCTTCTTCGTAGCGGCCCTCTCGACGATCTTCGTCATCGTCGAGCCCCTGGGCGTGGTGCCCGCCTTTGCGTCGATGACGGCCGGGCGCACGGCAGCAGAGATGCGGCGCATCGCACTCCGAGCCAGCGTGGTGGGCGCCGCGGTCCTTTTTCTCTTCGCCATCGGAGGCAGGTTCCTCCTGGACCTGCTCGGGATCAGCATCGACGCCTTCCGGATGGCGGGCGGGCTCCTGCTGCTCCTCACCGCGCTCGACATGCTCAGGGCGAAGCAGGCGGCCTGCCGTTGCAGCAAGGAAGAGCTCGACGATGCGAAGGCGAAAGACGACATCGCCGTGGTGCCGCTGGCGATTCCGCTGCTCTCCGGTCCCGGGGCGATGGCCGCGGTGATGATGCTGATGTCGCGCGCGACGGGCCCGAGCCAGGTCTGTGCCGTCCTCGTCGCGGTCGCGATCACCTTCGTCGTCTCCTTCGTGGTGCTCCGCAGCGCTTCGGCGATTTCGGGCGCTGTCGGCCCCTCGGTGATGGCGGCGGTTCAGCGCGTCCTGGGGCTGGTGCTCGGCGCGATGTCCCTTCAGTTCATCGTTGAGGGTGGCGTGAGCCTCCTCACCTCGATCAAGGGGTGAGCCCGTGCTACTCAACTCGCTCATGGCAACCACGAACGATGCGCTCCTGCCGATGACGGAAGGTGTGGTCGAGCGGCTGGTCTCCAATCACCGCCAGTTTCTGTCGTTTCTCGAGGCCCGCGTCTCGAGCCGCGCGGTCGCCGAGGAGCTGCTGCAGACGGCGTTCGTTCGCGCGGTCGAGAAGAGCGCCACCATCGAGGCCGATGAGAGTGCGGTGGCCTGGTTCTACCGGCTGCTGCGCAACGCGCTGATCGACCACTACCGCCGAGGCGCCACCGAGGCCCGCGCCGTCGAGGCCCATGCCCGGGAAACTTTCGAAGGTTTCGAGCTCGAGCTCAAAGACGCCGTGTGCGCCTGCATGACCCGCCTGCTGCCAACGTTGAAGCCTGAGTACGCCGAGATGATCGTCAGGGTCGATCTTCAGGAGACCCCGTTGTCGGAGGTGGCGTCTTCTCTGTCGATTACCCCGAACAACGCAACGGTTCGGCTGCACCGCGCTCGCCAGGCGCTCAAGCAGCGCCTCGAGCGGAGTTGCGGCACGTGCGCGAGTCACGGCTGTCTCGACTGCACCTGCGGTCAGCCCGGCGGGGGCTGCGCCTGAACACTTCGGTGTAAGCGGCCCTGCGGCGCTGCGTCTTGGGGGCATCACCCCTTCCGACGAGTTCCGCCATGTTCCGAGTAAGCCCCGAAAGTGAGTCACGCCTCAGCGGTGCCGCGGCTATCAGCGGCATGAACGTTCAGCGCGCCGCCGTCAGTCTCTTTCTCTTCGCCTCGCTCGCGGTCGCCTGTGAGCGAACACCGGCGCCGCCCCCGGTGGTCTCGTCTTCGAAGACCCGTCAGCTCAGGCTGGTCGACAAGGCGGATCAGGTCTGCATGGTGAACAATCAGTTCATGGGCCGCCCGCAGATCCCCGTCGAGGTCGAGGGGCGCACCTATTTCGGGTGCTGCGCGATGTGCAAGTCGCGCCTCGCGCAAGATCGAGCAGCTCGCATGGCCATCGACCCTTTCTCGGGCCGCGAGGTGGACAAGTCGAGCGCCGTCATCGCGCAGGATCAGGCGGGCGCGGTGGTCTACTTCGAGAACGAAGCGAACTTCTCCTCGTACCAGGCGGCCGGCTCGTGACGAGGCCCATCGCGAAGCGATACGTCGAGGGTGTCACGCAGGAACGGTCTCGCGCAGAGAGGTGAGCATGGAAAACCCCAGGAGCCAGCGCGTCCTCGCGTTCATCGGTGCCGCCAGCGTTGTGCTGGCCATCGGCGGAGCCGGGGCTGCCCTGTTGATGATTCGAGGTGGCTTCTCCACGCGGGACGAGCCCAGCTGGATTGAAGCCTTCGCCGCCCAGACCGCTCGAAGAATGGCAGTGACGAGTGAGGCGAAGAAGCTGCGAGCCCCTCCGATATCTCCTGAATTGCTTCAGGAAGCGCGCATGCACTGGGCCTCACACTGCGCCACCTGTCATGGGGTGGGGGGGGCGGGCGATACGGCGATGGGTCAGCGGCTCTACCCCCGAGCACCCGACATGCGGGCAACCTCGACGCAGCGGCAGAGCGACGGTGAACTCTACTCAGCCATCAAGAATGGAATCCGGCTGACGGGCATGCCTGCCTGGGGAGAACCGGGCGACGACGATCTCGAGAGTTGGGGACTCGTCGCATTCATCCGCACCCTGCCGGATTTGACCGAGAGCGAGCTCGCGGAGATCCGCGCCCATCTGCCTCGCACACCCCATGAGCTGCGCGAAGAGCTGGAAGAGGACGAGTTCCTCCGCGGCGAACCCCCGTCACCTTCATCCCCCTCACCCATCACCAATCCTCCGGAGCATCGTCATGAATAGAACTCTCATCACCCTCAGCGTCCTCCTTTCCACCGTCGGCTTCGCGCACGGCGCAGGCCACCTCAAGGGCGTCGTCGCGAGTGCTGACGGCACGCAGGTGGCAGTCACGACCGAAAAGAAGGAGCCTGAGGTGGTCAGCTTCGACAAAGAGACGCGCTTCGAGAATGGCGGCAAGGGAGCGACTGCATCGGATCTCGCCCCCGGACTTCGAGTCGTCGTTCACCTCAGGGCGGGTGCGAAGACGCCCACGGCAGCGTTGGTGAAGTTCTCTGCGCCCGCCCCCGTGCGTGTCGAAGTCGCAGTCACCGACGAGGGGTTCGTGGTGGGGAAAGTTCCCTCCTTGAAAGCGGGCACTCCGGTAACGCTGGTCGTCACGCGCACTGTCGAAGGAACCTGTGCGACCGACATCGTGCTGAAAGAGTTCGGCCTCTCCGTCCCGCTGCCCCTCGCCAAGCCGGTGGAAGTGACCTTCGTCCCGAAGCAGCCCGGGAAGGTTCACTTCGCCTGCGCGATGGACATGATTTCCGGTGACCTCAAGGTGGATTGAGGTTTGTGACCCCCTGCGCAACTCCGCACGTACGCGGCGCACGAAGCCGAAGCCCACACAAAACCACCCACCCCTCGAGCCGCAGGGGCCATGGACCCACGCCCGCCGCGGGACTATCTCAAGGGCCCCAATGCTCCCCATCCTCGACGTGGCGAAGAAGGTCGGCCTCACCGCTGAAGATCTCGAGCTGTACGGCCCGCTCGCCAAGCTCTCCTGGCCCACGCTCAACCGCCTCCGCGAACAGGGAACGAAGGGCAAGCTCGTGCTCGTCAGCGCGATGACCCCGACCAAATACGGCGAGGGGAAGACCACCACCTCCATCGGCCTCGTGCAGGGCCTCGCCCGCCGCGGCGTGAAGACCATGGCCGCGCTGCGTGAACCCTCACTGGGCCCGGTCTTCGGAGCCAAAGGCGGCGGCACCGGCGGTGGCCAGGCGACGCTCGAGCCGAGCGCCCGCATCAACCTCCACTGCACCGGCGACCTGCACGCGATCACCGCCGCCAACAACCTGCTCGCCGCCCTCGTCGACAACGCGATCAACTTCGACCAGCGCCGCTTCAAGCAGGTCACCTGGAAGCGCTGCATCGACATGAACGATCGCTTCCTTCGCAACACCGTCATCGGCCTCGGCGGCTCGGCGCACGGCGTTCCCCGTGAAGACGGCTTCGACATCACCGCCGCCTCCGAGATCATGGCCACCCTCTGCCTCGCCGACGGCGTGAAGGATCTCAAGCACCGCCTCGGCCGCCTCATCGTCGGCATCGACAAAGACAACAAGCCCGTCACCGCCGCCGACTTGAACGCGGTCGGCGCCATGGCCGCGCTGCTGGGCGACGCGCTGTTGCCCAACCTCGCCCAGACCACCGAAGGCGTGCCTGCGCTGGTGCACGGCGGCCCGTTCGCCAACATCGCCCACGGCTGCAACTCCGTGATGGCCACCCGCGCCGCGCTGGCCCTCGCCGACGTGGTGGTCACAGAAGCCGGGTTCGCCTTCGATCTCGGTGGAGAAAAGTTCCTCGACCTCAAGTGCCGCATGTCGGGCTTGTGGCCGTCCGCGGTCGTGCTGGTGGTCACCGCGCGGGCCATGCGCGCTCACGGCGGCGACGAAGCCGGGCTCGCTTCGATCGAACGCGGCTACGCGAACGTGAAGCGCCACCTCCACTCGATCCGTGGCTTCGGCATCGAGCCCATCCTCTCGCTCAACGTCTTCGCCCAGGACTCCGAAGAAGAGCTCGCCCTGGTGGAGCGCCTCGCGCACGCCGACGACGTGACCATCGCGCGCAACAACGGCTACCTGAAGGGCGGCGCTGGCAGTGAGGCCATCGCCGCGGCGGTGCAGAAGGTGATCGCGCAGCCCGCCACCTCGCCCCGTTACAGCTACGAGCTGCACGAGCCCTTCGAGCAGAAGGTCAACGAGGTCGCCAAGAAGGTCTACGGCGCGAAAGGCGCGGAGCTCTCCGCCGAAGCGCAGAAGGACATCGAGCGGCTGCGCAAGTGGGGCTTCGGCGATCTCCCGGTGTGCCTGGCCAAGACCCATCTCTCCCTGAGCGACGACCCCTCGAAGCCAGGCGCGCCCACCGACTTCGTGGTCACCGTCAGGCAGGTGCGCGTCTCGGCGGGGGCCGGTTTCCTGCTCGCGCTCACCGGGGAGATCCTCACCATGCCCGGCCTGCCCAAGCTACCCGCCGCTCATGGGCTCGATCTGACTGAAGCCGGAGAAGTTGTCGGCGTTCACTGACAGGCACCCCATGATTTCAGCCGGGCGCCGCGAAACATCGAGCAGACCGACGGGCGAAACGCCCTTACCGAAAGGAGATGCAAAAGCGCCGCGGCCTCCACGACTTTCAAGCGCACGTGTTCGCCGAACGCCGCGAATTTTTCGAGCACCTCGCGCTGGAGCAGCGCCCCGCCGATCTCGACATCGTGCGCAACGCGGGCGACATCATTCAGCTCCAGCCCCGGAGCGTGCGCCGTGCGAGCTGACTTCCTCGCGTCGATCGTGGTGTTCCTCGTCGCCCTGCCCTTGTGCATGGGGGTGGCGATCGCCTCGGGCCTTCCGCCCGCCGCGGGCCTGATCACCGGCATCATCGGCGGCCTGGTGGTGGGCTTCCTCCAGGGCTCACCGCTCCAGGTGAGCGGGCCTGCCGCCGGCCTCTCGGTGATCATCTGGGAGCTGGTGCAGAAACACGGCCTGGCCACGCTGGGCGTCATCGTGCTCGTCGCCGGCTTCGTGCAGATCGTCGCTGGTCTGGCGAAAGGCGGCCGCTGGTTCCGCGCCGTTCCTCCTTCGGTGATCCACGGCATGCTCGGCGGCATCGGGGTGCTGATCTTCTCCAGCCAGTTTCACGTGATGATCGACGACAAGCCGCGCGGCGCAGGCTGGCAGAACTTGATCAGCATCCCCGAAGCGATCGCCAAGGCCGTGGTGCCCAACGCCAGTCACGGTCACGGAGAAGCCGCGCTCACCGGCGTGCTCACCATTCTCATCGTGGTGTTGTGGATGAAGTTTGCGCCGAAGAAGGTGAAGGCCGTGCCCAGCGCGCTCGTCGGCGTGCTCGTGGCCTCGGTGCTCGCGAACCTGCTGAAGCTCCCCATCGGCTACGTGCAGGTGCCCGACAGCTTGATCGGCTCTGCCACGTTGCCCACCACCGAGATCTGGCGTCTTCTTTTGCAGCCGGGCATCTGGGCCGCGGCCGTCGGTGTCGCCGTGGTGGCCAGCGCAGAGACGCTCTTGTGCTCCACCGCGGTCGACCGCATGCACCAGGGCCCCCGCACCAACTACAACCGCGAGCTGCTCGCCCAGGGCGTGGGCAACATGGTGTGCGGTCTGCTCGGCGCGCTGCCGATGACCGGCGTGATCGTTCGCTCCACGGCGAACGTCGAAGCGGGCGCGAAGACCCGGCGTGCCGCCATCCTGCACGGCGCGTGGATTCTCCTGCTGGTCGTCGTCTTCCCCGGCCTGCTGCGACTCATTCCCGTCAGCAGCCTCGCCGCGATCCTCGTGTTCACCGGCTACAAGCTCATCAACCCCGCGCGCGTCAAAGAGCTCAAGCGCTACGGCAACGCAGAGCTGGCCACCTACCTGCTCACGATGGCCGCGATCGTCGCCACCGATCTCTTGAAGGGCGTCATCCTCGGCTTGAGCGTGGCGGTCATCCGGCTGCTGCTGCGCATGTCGAAGCTCGAAGTGTGGGCCGACGCCGATCCCCACAGCCGCCGCACCGCGCTCCACCTCGAAGGCTCAGCGACCTTCCTGCGCCTGTCGGATCTGTCCGACCAGCTCGAACAACTCCCTGAAAACAGAGAGATCCACGTGCGCTTCGAGAAGCTCGAGACGCTCGACCACTCCATCCTCGAGCTGCTCCAGAGCTGGGCCGAGCAGTACCGCGCGAAGGGCGGCGAGGTGGTGATCGACTGGGAGGCGCTCGATAAGCGCTACTACCGAAGCCAGGTCGAAGCGCTAAGCCTGCAAAAGCTCTCGGATAATCCCGTTGACTCTGTGCGGAGCGCTCCCTAGAAGAACGGCGCCTCATTTCTTCTGAAGAGGGACGCAATTTGAGCACCTTCGCGCTCGACCAGATTCAGGCCCAGCTCCCCCAGGCTCTCGTGGAACGGTACAAAGACCGGACCGGCGAAACCTGGGGAGTCATCGCCCGTGAGCACATCGTTGAGGTCGTGAAGCTCCTCAAGGTGAAGCTCGGCTTCAGGCTCTTCATCTCGATGGACGCGGTCGATCGCCTCCACCTCCCGCCCGAGGAGCAAGACCCTCGTTTCGAGGTGCTCTACTTCCTCAAGAACATCGAGCGGAACGAGCACGCGCGCCTCAAGGTGCGGGTGAACGAAGACCAGGACATCCCCAGCATCAACAAGGTCTTTCAGGGTGCCGACTGGGGCGAGCGCTTCGTGTGGGATTTTTACGGCGTGGTCTTCGCCGGCGGCAACAAGCGCCGCATCCTCATGTACGAAGAGTTCGTGGGTCACCCGCTGCGCAAGGACTACCCGTTGCGCGGCCGGCAGAACCTGATCCCCGAGCGCCCCATCCAGGACATCTTCCGCGGCCCCGGCACCAACGGCGTGCAGGACTAACTTTTCGCATCACACGAGGTACGCACATGGCAGCTGCCGGTGACGAATACGATCCGACTCCGAGTGAACACGAGCTCGAGGCGCATCTTCAGACGCGCAACATGGTGGTGAACCTGGGGCCTTCGCACCCGGCGACGCACGGCACCGTTCGCCTGCGCATCGAGCTCGACGGCGAGACCATCGTGAAGATGGACACCGAGATCGGCTTCCTCCACCGCGGCTTCCAGAAGAGCTGCGAGAGCGTCACCTGGACGCAGGTGCTGCCGTACACCGATCGCCTCGACTACGTCGCCGCGCTGCAGAACAACTTTGGTTACCTGTCGGCCGTCGAGACCCTGATGGGCATCGATATCCCCGAGCGCGCCAAGTACATCCGCGTGATCGGCGCCGAGCTGCACCGCATCGCCAGCCACCTCACCACCGCCGGCGCCCTCGCCCTCGAGCTGGGCGGCTTCTCGGCGTTCCTCTACGCGATGGAAGCGCGTGAGCTCATCACCGATCGGGTCACCGAGCTGACGGGCGCGCGCCTGACCACCAGCTACGGGCGCATCGGCGGGTTGAACCGCGACCTGCCCGACGGCTGGAAAGAGAAGGTGATGAAGAGCATCGTGAAGATCGAAGAGGTCGCCGCCGAGATGGACACGCTCCTCTCGCGCAACCGCATCTTCACCGACCGCACCAAGGGCACCGGCGTCATCACCGCCGATGACGCGCTCGACTTCGGCTTCACCGGGCCTGCGCTGCGGGCGTGCGGCGTGAGCTACGACGTGCGCAAGGCGCAGCCGTACTGGGCCTACGACAAGCTCGATTTCACGGTGCCCACGGGCAACAACGGCGACAACTTCGACCGCTACTACATGCGCATGTTGGAGATCCCCGAGTCGCTCAAGATGATCAAACAGTGCTTCGCGCAGATGCCCGAAGGCCCCGTGATGATCGACGACTGGCGCATCGCCCTGCCCCCCAAAGAGAACGTCTACAACTCGATCGAAGGCGTGATCGCGCACTTCAAGCTGGTGATGGAAGGCGTGCCGGTGCCGGACGGCGAGGTCTACCACTGCACCGAGTCGCCCAACGGCGAGCTCGGCTGGTACCTGCGCAGCGATGGTTCAGGCCGCCCCTACAAGTGCCACGTGCGCGCGCCCGGCTACCAGATCCTCTCGGGTCTGGGCCGCCTGTGCGAAGGCCGCATGCTGGCGGATCTGGTTCCCACCTTTGACACGATCAACATGATCGGCGGAGAGGTCGAGCAGTGAGCGACGAGAAGAAGATTGAAGCCCCGAAGCCTGCGCCGCCCCCCGGGCCGCCGCCGCCGAAGAACCCCGGCATGGTGACGCTGGTGATTGACGGTAAGGAAGTCGTGGCCAAGCCGGGCACCAACATGATCGAGGCCGCGAAGTCGGTGGGCGTCGACATTCCGTACTACTGCTACCACCCTCGCCTCTCCATCGCGGCCAACTGCCGCATGTGCATGGTCGAGTCGTCGGCGGCGCCCCCGGGCAAGCTGGTGCCCGCCTGCCAGACCGGCATCTCCGAAGGCGCGGTCATCAAGACCGACACCGAGAAGGTGCGCGCTCAGCAGAAGATGGTGATGGAGTTCCTGCTCCTCAACCACCCCGTCGACTGCTCGATCTGCGACCAGGCCGGTGAGTGCAAGCTGCAGGACTACTACATGCGCTACGACTTCGAGCCCTCGCGGCTCGAGGGCGCCAAGGTGCTGCGCAACAAGCGCAAGAAGCTCAGCGATCTGGTGGTGCTCGACCAGGAGCGCTGCGTGCTCTGCACCCGCTGCGTGCGCTTCATGGACGAAGTGGCCAAGGCGCCGCAGCTGGGCATCTTCGGCCGCGGCTCGCACGAGGTGGTCGACATCTCGCCCGCCTACGGCAAGCTCGACTCGAACTACTCGGGCAACATCGTCGACATCTGCCCCGTCGGCGCGCTGCTCAACACCGACTTCCGCTTCCGCGCGCGGGCGTGGTTTCTCTCGGCGGCGCCCTCGGTGTGCACGGGCTGCTCGCGTGGCTGTTCGATCTACGCCGACTTCATGGGCCAGGACACGTACCGCTTCCGGCCGCGTGAGAACGAGCAGATCAACAAGAGCTGGATGTGTGACAAGGGCCGCCTCTCGTACAAGGGGCTCAACAAGCACCGCGTGCAGCAGAACGGCCTGGGCCGGGGCGCCGAGGTGAAAGACGTCACGCCGATCGAAGCGCTGCGGGTGGCGGTGGAGAAGCTCAAGGCTCATTCCGGCAAGGTGGCCTTCATGGCCTCCCCCGTGGCGTCGATCGAAGACCTGCTCGCCGGCCTCGCGTTCGCGCGCGACGTGCTCAAGGTCAAGTCGGTCTACGTGTCGGGCCGCCCCCAGGGCGAGGCTGACAACTTCCTCCTCACGGCCGACAAGAACCCCAACCGCAAGGGCCTCGAGGTCATCGCGAAGGCCTACGGCCTCGAGCTCAAGCCGTTCACCGAGCTGACCAGGGCGATCGACACGGGCACCGTGAAGGCGCTCTTCGGCCTGGGTCACGAAGTGCCTGAAGAAGACGAAGTGTTCGCCGCCCGCGCGCAGAAGCTCGAGCTGTTCGTGGTCTCGGCCACCAACGAGTCGAAGGTCGTCGAAGCGGCGCATGTGGTGCTCGCGGCCTCCGTTCACGTGGAAGACGAAGGCACGTTCATGCAGGGCGACGGCATCATCCAGCGCTTCCGCCGCGCGTACCCGCCCAAGGGTGACTCGCAACCACACTGGAAGTGGGCGGTCGATCTGGCCCGTCAACTCGGTCTCGAGATGAAGGCCACCTCGTCGCGCGAGATCTTCAAGCAGCTCGCGCCGCAGGTGCCTGAGCTGGCCACCTTCGAGTGGGACAAGAAGGCTCCGATGAACCAGAAGCGCCCGGGCATCAGCACCATGGCGGCCTCGGCGGATGGCCGCCCGCCGGGTTGGCGTGAACAGGGCGTTCCCAACCTCCGCGGTCTCTCGCTTCCCCCGGGTACCTGACCATGCGTCTTGGCGTCGTCTTCGTTTCTCTGGGTCTGATCTTCGGCGGCTTCTTTGCCCTCATGGGGGGCGCGTACGCCCTCGGCGGCGTGGTGGAGGATTTTGGCCGCACCCACGGCGTCAGCGGGTTGGCCTCGCTGACCAACATCCTCATCCTGATGCTGATGATCGTGATGGTGTTCGCCACCCTGCTCACGCTGGCCGAGCGCAAGTGGTCGGCCTTCATGCAGGATCGTGTCGGCCCCAACCGCGCCCGCTTCCCCGGCCTGCCCAATGCCTCACTGGCCGGCATCCCGCACATCGTCACCGACGTCTTCAAGATGCTCACCAAGGAGGCCTTCCGGCCCAAGAACGCCAGCAAGGTGCTCTTCGCGCTCGGGCCCATGTTGGCCTTCGCTCCGGTGTTCGCGCTCTTCGCGGTGGTGCCCGCGGGCCCGACCCTGAAGATCTTCGATCACCCGGTGATGATGGTCTCGACCAACCTCGACTTCGGGTTGCTCTACCTCTTCGCCATCGCCTCGCTCGCTGTGTACGGCACGTCGTTGGCCGGCTGGGCGTCGAACAACAAGTTCGCGCTGCTCGGTGGCGTTCGCGCCAGCTCGCAGATGATCAGCTACGAGGTCGCCCTCGGCCTGTCGCTGGTGGGCATGATGATCGCGTTCTCCACGGTGAAGCTCGCCGGCCCCGACGGCATGTCGGAGATGCAGATGCAGTACCTCTGGTCGACGCGCGTCGGGTCCTTCGACCTGGGCCTGCCGGCGTGGGGCATCTTCATTCAGCCCCTGGGCTTCCTGCTCTTCTTCGCGGCTGCCTTCGCCGAGACCAAGCGCGCGCCGTTCGACTCGCCCGAAGGTGAGTCGGAGATCGTCGGCTACTTCCTCGAGTACTCCGGCATGCAGTTCGGCATGTTCATGATCGCCGAGTTCGTCGAAGTGGTCGTGCTGGGCGGGGTCATCGTCGCCATCTTCTTCGGCGGCTGGTCATTGCCCTTCGGCAATGAGTGGCTGATGAACCTGGCCGTGATGAAGCAGTACCCCATCTTGCTGGGCGCAATTTACGGCACCGTGTTCTGGGGCAAGACGCTCCTGCTGGTGTACCTGCAGATGGTCATCCGCTGGACGATGCCCCGCTTCCGCTACGACCAGATTCAGAAGCTCGGTTGGCAGATTCTCCTGCCGGTGGGCCTCGCGAACCTGTTCGTCTCGGGCGCCCTCATCCTGTGGGATCCCTCGCTGCGCGCGCTGGCCCTCTTCGGGTTCTTCGTGATCGGCGTGTTCGCCTTCCTCACCCTGACGCCCCCTAAGCAGGTGCGCCAGGAGCAGGAAGCGGCTGACGATCACCACGGCGGCCACGGTCACGCGGCGCCTGCTCCTCACGATGATCACGCGGCGCTGCCTGCCAGCACGCACTGAGAACCCACATGTCCTCCCACTCTCACCACGATCCCCTCGAGAAGCGCGAACTGGTCGAGGCCGACATTCGCGAGCGCACGTACGTGCCCGAGATCCTCAAGGGGATCGCGCTCACCACGAAACACTTCCTGCGCAACCTCTTTGGCGAGCGCGACCCGAACCCCGATGTCGTCGACCGCAAGGGCCTGGCGACCATCACCACGGTCAACTACCCCGAAGAGAAGGTCGACTACCCGCCCGGGTACCGCGGCCTGCACCGCCTGGTTCCGCGTGAAGACGGCAAGCCGCGCTGCGTGGCTTGTTACATGTGCGCGACCATCTGCCCGGCGCAGTGCATCTACATCGAGGCCGGCGAGTACGGCGGCGATGACGAGCACGCCGAGTCGCGGGTGATCGAGAAGTACCCCAAGCAGTTCGTGATCGACGAGCTGCGCTGCATCGTGTGCGGGCTCTGCGTCGACGCGTGCCCCAAAGACGCGATCCGCATGGACACGTACACGCACGTTCCCAGCGAGTACAACCGCCAGGGCTTCGTCTACGACATCCCCAAGCTGCTCAAGGGCCCGGCGGTCAGCCACCCGTCTGATCCCTGGTACAAGCGCGGCAGCTCGGCGCCTCCGGATCACGTGCACAAAGAAGCGCACACCCGCATCACGGCGGGCGGCGCAGCGTTGGCCAAGCGGCCTCCGTTGGTCGAGGTCGTGAAGTTCGCCAAGCCGTGACACCGATCACCCCGAGCCGAGTCGAGGGGTCTGCTGCTCGGCAAGAACGGTTGATCAGGTGACTGCGCCCGCGAAGGCCAGCTTCTTCTCGGCGTTCACCAGCCGGCGGCTGGGCGCCGTCACCCTGCTCTCGCTCTCGTCTGGGCTCCCGCTCGGGCTGGTGATCACCGCCGTGCCCGCGTGGTTGGCGATGGCCCGGGTGGACATCAAGACCATCGGCCTCATCACGCTGGTGCAGCTGCCGTACGGCTTCAAGTTCGTCTGGTCACCCTTGATGGATCGGCTGCGCCCCCCGTTCATGGGCTCGCGCCGCGGGTGGATTCTCATCTGTCAGCTCGCGCTCGGAGCGGTGGTCGCCGCGCTGGGTTTCCTCGCGGCCTCCATGCCCACCTGCGAGCCCGGCAGCGCGGCCTGCGCCACGTTGCCCCCGATCGATCCCCTGCTCGTCAGCGCCGTGGCCGGGCTCTCGTTCCTGATCGCCTTCGCTTCGGCCTCGCAAGACATCGTCTACGACGCGTACGCGGTCGAGGTGCTGGAGAAACACGAACACGGCGCCGCCGTGGGAGCCCGCAGCGCGCTCTACCGGGTGGGCCTGTGGATGTCGGGCAACATCGCCATCTCGCTGGCGCCCGTCTGGGGCTGGAGCTGGACGCTGCTCGCCCAGGCGGTGGTCTACCTCGCGTTGCTGCCGGTGACCGTCTTTGCGCCCGAACCCCAGGGCACCATCGCCCGGCCGCAGACGCTCAAGGAAGCGCTCTGGTTGCCCTTCGTCGGGTTCCTCGGCCGCCCGCGCGCGCTGGAGATCACCGCGTTCGTGCTGCTCTACCGCCTGGCCGACTCCATCGCCGGCGCGTTGGTCAGCCCCTTCCTGCTCAAGCAGGGCTTCTCGGCCTTCGACGTGGGCGTGGTGCGCGGCGGTGTGGGCATCGCGGGCACGCTCATCGGCACCATCCTGGGCGGCATGATGGCCGGGCGCTGGGGGCTGGGCCGCGCGTTGTGGATCTGCGGCGTGCTGCAGATCGTCTCGAACAGTGGCTACGCGGTGGTGGCGATGATCAGCCCCAGCACGGGCGCCGTCGCGCTGCCGTTTCTCGACGCGAGCGTGAACCTGCCGCTCCAGTCCGCCATCTTCGTGGAGACGATGACCGGCGGCATGGGCTGGGGCGCGTTCGGCGTGCTGCTGCTCCGGCTGACGGACAAGAGGTTCTCGGCCACGCAGTACGCGTTCTTCTCGAGCCTGGTGGGGCTGGCGCGCACGTTCGTGGGGCCGCCCGCGGGCGTGATGGCCGACGCGCTGGGCTGGAGAGACTTCTTCCTGCTCACCATGGTCTTCGGCATTCCCGGCATGCTGATGCTGCGGCGCTTCGTGCCCTGGGGCTCCGAGCCGAAGGAGGTCTCCGGCGAAGAGGTGGAGCCCTTGCCGCAGGGCGCACCGTGGGGGGCGCGCGCCCTGTGGGGCTGGGGATCTCTTGCGGCGTTCGGCTTCACCGCCACCTCGTTGGCTGCCTCAGCGCTCATGTCGACCATCAAGGCCTGGCGCGCGGCGCCGCTCCCGACCCGGGTGTTCGACTTCCCCGCGGGGTTGAAAGCGGTGCTCTTGCCGCAGTCGTGGACAGACGGCGTGGACATCGCCTCAGCCCTCATCTTCGGGTTGATGGCCGGGCTCGCGGTCGCCGCAGGCATGGCCGCCCGCGGCCGCCCCGGTGGAAGCGCACTTCGGGAAGAGTCTGGGCCACCCGGCCGTTAGGTAGGCTCTCCCCATGCTGTGGCCCCGGATCCTCTTCGGAATTTTGACCCTCGCGGTCTTCGCGGGCGCCAACTACTTCGTCTACCGCCGCACGGTGGCCGACACGATCCAGTCGGCGGTGGTGCGCCGGGTGATGGCCGTGCTGTTGGCGATGCTCTTTCTCGCCGTGCCCGTGGTGCGTTTCGCCTGGCGCGGGCAGATGCCCCCGCCGGGCATCACCACGGTCGTGCTGATCGGCTGGGGCGTGTTCATGTACACGCTGATGGCCCTGGTCATCGTCGAGTGCGTGAAGTGGCTCGTGCGCCGGCGCAAGAAGCCTGAAGCGGTGCCCGAGAACCCCGAACGGCGGCTCTTCCTCTCCCGCGTCGCCGCCACCGGTGCGTTGGCCGTGGGTGGTGGCATCGCGAGTTACGGCACCTGGCGCGCCTTCACCCCGCCGGAGATTACCGAGGTGCCCATCAAGCTGCTCGGCCTGCCCAGGGCGCTCGATGGCTTCACCATCGTGCAGCTCAGCGACATTCACGTGGGGGCGATCATTCAGGAGCGCTTCCTGGATCAGCTGGTGGCCACGGCGAACTCCGCCAAGCCAGACCTGCTGGCGATCACCGGCGATCTGGTCGACGGTTCGCCCGACGCGGTGGGCCGGTACGTCGCGCGGTTGCGGAACCTGCAGTCGCGTTTCGGCACGTACTTCGTCTCGGGCAACCACGATTATTACGCGGGGTGGGAAGAGTGGTCGCGCGAGCTCGAGGGCATCGACTTCGAGGTGCTGCGCAATCGCACGGTGACCATCGGGGATCCGAGCGCGTCGTTCGATCTCATCGGGGTGGATGACTGGGGTTCGCGCTGGCAGCCCAATGGGTACGATCTGGAGGCCGCGGTGAAGGGCCGTGATCTGGAGCGGGCGTCGGTGCTGTTGTGCCATCAGCCCAATGGGCTCGAGCTGGCCGCGGCGAAGAAGGTGGGGCTGCAGTTGAGTGGCCACACGCACGGCGGGCAGCTGTTTCCCGCGAATTTGATCGGCCGGGGCATCTGGGGCGATCGCAATCAGGGGCTGTCGGTGCACGACGGCACGCAGCTGTACACGAGTCGCGGGTGTGGCTTCGTGGGGCCTCCGATGCGCGTCGCCGCGCCGCCCGAGGTCGTGAAGATCATCCTCGTCGCAGGATGACGAACCGAGGTCGGTGGGCCCCGCGCCCGGTCCTGCAGACCGACCTCTCCCCGCGCGCAGGGAGAGGTTTTTTTTCGGTCACCTCACGGACACTTCAAGCCGGCCTGCCCGCTCACCAACGCGCGGGTGCACGCCGCCTTCACCGTCACTTCATCCTTCAGCTCCTTCGCGAGCCGGGCCGTGCGCAGGTGCAGCTCGATGTTGTTCTTCTGCTCGCTCTCTTCACTGACCGACCGCAGCAGCGCGAGCCCATCCTTCTTCCGCCCGAAGCTCGCGAGCAGGTCGGCCAGCTCCAGCGTCTCCCGCAGCTCCTCACCGGTCGACGTGTCGAGCGCCTTCTGCAGCTCCGCCTGGGCGCAGGCATCGTCTTTCTTCTGCTGACACAGCCGCGCGAGCGCCACGTGCACCACGCCGCGATCCTTCACCTCGAGCGACGAGCGGAACGCGGCTTCAGCCTCGGTGAGCTTGCCCAGCTTGAGCTGCACCTCCGCGACCAGCTCCCACAACGAAGGATCCTTCGGGTCGACCTTCGCCGCGAGCGTGTACGCGGTCACCGCGTCTTCGAGCCGCGTCGCCTCGACCAGCCGGTCACCCAGCTCGTTGAACACGCCCGCGCTCTTGATGCCCTTCTTGACCGCGCTCTCCAGCACCTCCACCGCCTCCTTCGCGCGCCCCGCCTTCTGCAGCTCGGCGGTGACGCGCAGCACCAGGTCACCCCGCGTGCTCTCCGGAGCGGCGTCACTGGCCAGCACCAGGTTCTTCACCGCCTCGTCGACCTTGCCCTCTTCCAGCTGCAGGTCCGCCAGCGTCTCCAGCGCGTTGAAGTCTTTCGGGTTCGCCGCGAGCGCCTTCTGCAACGCCTCGCGCGCCTTCTCCTTCTCGCCCTTGACCGAATACAGGTAGCCCAGCCGGCTCCACGTGGTGCCGCGTTTGGGGTCGGCTTTCGCCGCGGTCTCGAAGGCCTCGATGGCCTCAGGCACCTTCACCTCAGACAGGTACACCTCACCCTCCGCGGCGGGCAGCCGGGGATCGGTGGGGTTGAGCGCGCGCACCTCAGCGAACTGTTGGTGCGCCTCGGCGAAATCACCCTTGAGGTAGGCCGCCTGGCCCGAGAGGTAATGCCCGTCAGCCCGCACTTTGGGATCGACCCCATCACCGGGCTTGGGGCAACCACACAGCGCCAACACCACCAGCAGGGAGACGCGCTTCAAATGTTCTTCATCCTCGCAAGGGTGTTGGCCCGGCTCTGCACGGCCGGCGCAAAGCCCGGCGACAGCTTCAAGAGCTCATCGAGCGTGTCGATGCAGGTGCCGTACTGCTTGAGGGCGTTGAGCGCGGCGGCGCGGTTGAACAACGAAGGCACGTGTTTCTCATCGATGCGGAGGCCGATGTCGGCGGCCGCGAGCGCCCCCAGCGCGTTGCCATCCGCCAACCGGGCGAACGACAGATTCGCGTACACCTCGGGCAACGTGGCGCCCCACTGCACCGCGAGCTCCAGCTGCTCCAACGCGCCCTTCCCAGCCGCCGCGTCGCCCGCCTTCAGCTTCTCCAGCAACGCCGCGCCGAGGTTCGAGCGGTACTCCGCGATCTCCGGCTCTCGTTTCACCGCCAGCTCGAGCTGCCCGACCGCCTCGTCGAGCTGGCCTGCCCGCACCGCCATCGCCCCGCGCGCGTAGTGCCACGCACCGGTGCGCTCCTTTTCGGGAGCCGACTCGAGCGCCAACACGGCCCCCGGCAGATCGCCCGCCTGTTCTTTCTGCCGGGCCACGGTCAGCGCGTTCTCGAGCGACATGGTCAGAACGTCCACGCCATCGTGGAGAGCGCCCACTGCTTCAAGTTCGTCATGAAGGACTCCTTCTTGAGCTCGGCCAGGGTGACCTTCACGGTCTCCTTGAGGCCCGCCGCGAAACGGTTTTCCAACTGCCGGGCCGTCGCGTCATCCTGAACGGCGAGCGCCACCTCGGCGTCGGTGTTCTTCGAGCGCCCGTTCATGTTGACCGAGCCCACCACGCTGAACTCGCCGTCGAAGGTGGCGGTCTTCGAGTGCAGCGTGCCGCCGTGCTTCTCGAAGATCTGCACGCCGGCTTTGAGCATGTCGTCGTAGAAATACCGCGCGGCGTCCGACACGAAGCCCATGTCGTTCGAGGCCTTGCTGTTGCTCATCACCTTCACTTCGACGCCGCGTTTGGCCGCGTCGATGAGGGCTTTCCGGATCTCCGGGGGCGGCAGGAAGTACGCGTTCTCGATGGTGATGCTCTTCTGCGCGTTCTCGATCGAACGCAGGTAGAGCTTGTCGGTGGTGCCCACCAGCCCCTTCACCTCGGGGTTGCTCTGCACCACGCGCACCGACGGGCCGCCGCTCACCTCGGACAACTTCGGGAACAGCTTCTGGCGATCGGCGTCCGACAGCTTGCCGCCCAGCTCGTCCCAATTGCGCGTGAAGGCCTTCATGGTGTCGGCCACCGCGGGCCCTTCGAGCTTCATGTCGGCGTCGCGCCAGGCCTCGGAGCCCACGCCGTCGCCGCGCGAGAAGATCTGCTTGCCCGAGCCGCCCAGCGCGTACTCGTCGGCGATGTTCATGCCGCCCTGCACCGACGCCTTGCCGTCGACGATCAGGTGCTTCTCGTGCCAACGATCGTTCAGGTCCCAGACCTTGTACTTCTCGCCGTAGGCCTTCACGTCGACGCCGGCGTTCTTCATCAGCTCGAACATCTTGGGGTCGGCCCGGCCGCTGCCCATCGCGTCGTAGATGACGCGAACCTGCACGCCCTCCTGCGCCTTGGCGGCCAGCTTCTTCGCCAGCGCCCAGCCCGTCTCATCGGAGTTGAAGATGAAGGTCTGAAAGCAGATCGACTCCTTCGCGCCGTCGATCATCTTGTTGCGCTCGGCGAACGAGTTGACGCCGTCGAACAGCATCGAGACCTTGTTGCCTGCGAGGCTGCGCGACTGGGTGTCGCGATCGAGCTGCGCTTCGAACACCGCGCTGCGCACGCCGGGCTTCGGCACGGCGTTCGTGCTGACCGGCTTCAAGACAGGCGCAGCACCAGCCTGCCCCGCCTTGGCGCCCCACCCCTTGTTGACCTCAGCCGTCTTCGGAGCAGCCGCCGCGGGCGCCCCGGGTGCAGTCGAAGGAACGGGTGTGGCCTGGCCTCTTTGAACCTTCATCGATGGACCCCTCGAGCGCGAGCTGAAGACAGCCAGACAACCTACTCTTCCATGAGGGCGTTTGCCTTCCGCCCTCACGCCCACCATCTACCCCACCGTGGTCATGCGCAGCACCTCTTCGAAGGTGGTTTCTCCCTCGGCCAGTTTGCGCACCGCAGCCTCTCGAAGTGTCCGCAGGCCCATGGCGCGCGCCGCGGCGACCAGCTGCTCGGGAGGCGCCTTCTTCGCGATCATCTGTTTGATCTCCTGCGTCGCGGTGAAGATCTCGAACACCGCCGTGCGCCCCAGGTACCCCGTGCCTCTGCACTTCACACAGCCAGCGCCCTTCATGAACTTCGGCCCGCCCGGCAGCAGGGGAATCGGAGCTCCCAGCGCCGCGACCTGCTCCTGCGACAACTGCACCGGCTGGCTGCACGAGCCACACACCTTGCGCACCAGGCGCTGCGCCATCACGCCCAGCAACGCCGAGCTCAAGAGAAACGGGGGCACCTCGAGATCCATCAGCCGGTTCACTGCGCCGAAGGAGTCGTTGGTGTGCAGCGTGGAGAGCACCAGGTGACCGGTGAGCGCCGACTGCACCGCGTTCTCCGCGGTCTCGGCGTCGCGGATCTCCCCGACCATGATGATGTCGGGATCCTGCCGGAGGATGTGGCGCAGCGCGTTGGCGAAGTCGAGGCCGACCTTCGGCTGCACCTGCACCTGATTGAACGCGTCCCACACCATCTCGATGGGATCTTCGATGGTCGTGACGTTGACGTCGGGCCCGGCGAGGGCCTTGAGCGCTGAATAGAGCGTGGTGGTCTTGCCGCTGCCGGTCGGCCCGGTGACCAGGATGAGGCCGTGGGGCTCGGCGATCCACCCCTCGAAGATGCGCTGCTCCATCTCATCGAAGCCCAGCCGCGTGACGTCGACCGCGAGCGTCTCGGGGTCGAAGATGCGCATGACCACCTTCTCGCCGAAGGCCGTGGGCAGCGTGCTGACGCGGATCTCGACCTCGCGCCCATCGCGATCGACCTTGATGCGGCCGTCTTGCGGCTTGCGCTTCTCCGAGATGTCGAGCCGCGAGATGGTCTTGATGCGCGCGACGATCGGCAGGTGGAGCTGACCTGGCAACGTGTACACGCCGTGCAACACGCCATCGATGCGCAGGCGCACCAGCGACGAATCGCGCTTGGGCTCGACGTGCACGTCACTGGCGCGGTTGTCGAAGGCGTAGCGCAGCAGGTAGTCGACGGCCTGAATGACCGGCTTGTCACCCGCATCGAGCTCGCGCCCCGTGGACAACGAGACCAGCTGCTCGAAGTTGGTGATGCCCTGCGTCGCCTCGGCGTGTTCGACGGCGGCCGCGGCGAGCGTGCGCTTGAAACCGTAGACGTCGGCGATGCCCTTGAGGATGTCGTTCTTCGCCGAGAGCACCGGCACGATCTGGGTGTTCGATAGGCGCGCCAGGTTCTCGAACAGCTCGTGATCGAAGGGGTTGGCCACCGCGACCACCAGCGGAACGCCCGGGCCGGTGCCGCCATCGAGCGCGAGGATGCAGTGCTTCTGCGCGTAGGGCTTGCTCACCATCTTCGCGGCGAGGTTCATGTCGAGCTTGAGTGGATCGATCTTCCGATACGTCACGCCCGCCGCCTTCGCGGCCACCTCGCACACCCGATCCTGATCGAGCACTTCACCCGCCCGCGTGCCCACGGGGATCTGAAAGGCCGCGACGATCTCGATGGGCGAGACCACGTAGCGCTCGGCGCCCATGCTCTTGAGCACCCGCGCACTGGCCTGGGCCTGCTTGGCCGCGATGTCCGAGGCCTGGGTCTTGCTCAACGAGCCCGCCGTGACGAGCGCGTCCAACAACCAGGTCAGCGTGAAGTCTTGCGCGCGACGGCGCTCCTGCACGACGGCGGTCGCCACGATCAAGGCTCCTTGAAACGACGGCGAGACACGAGCGTGAGCAGCCCGAGCAGCACGAAGGCGAACGAAGGAGGGACCGTGGTGCAGCCGCAGCCGCCCGTGCCACCATTGCCGGTGCCCGCGTCTTTGGGGGTGACCACGATCGGCCGGCCGGCATCGGGGCGGCACTGCAGCGCCGAACAGCCCCCGTCACCTTCCATCGGCGTGTAGCACTCGCCCATGCTGCAGAACTGGCCCACCGGGCAGTTCGCGTCGCCGCTGCAGCCAGGCAGACAGCTCTTGCCCACCTGCGTGTCGGCGCAGCGCAGCGCAGGGCCACAGGTGCCCGGCCCGGTGCAGTCCTTCAAACAGAACAGCTCGCCGCGCGCGGAAGGGGTGCACGTGCTCCCCGTGGGGCAGATGCCGCAGCCGCGTGAACACTGCTGCACGCACTGCTTCTGGGTGCTCTGCAGATCGGTGATCCGGCAGACCTGACCGGGGCCACACTCCGCGTCTTGCAAGCAGGGGTTGCCCAGCTGGCCCGCGGGGTTCTGCCGCGCCACGCACAAGCCATCGCAGGTGCGGCAGGTGAACCGTGTCGGGTCGACGCAATCCTGATCCGAGAAGCAGCGCGGAATGCACACGCCCGTGGTGCCGATGGCGTCGACCTGGGCGCACGCGTAGTTCACCCGGCAATCGGCCAGCCCCACGCGGCAGGTCTGCAGGCACCGATCACCCGGGCCCGCCTGCACGCAGAGCGAACCTGCGGGGCACGGTGGCTGACCGGGCTCACAGGCCTGGGTGCAGTACCCGTCGATCCACGTGAAGTTGCCCCCCGAAGCGGCCTCTGGGGTGCGGCAGTAGCCGAACGAGTTACCGCAGTCGGGGTTCATGGTGCAGTTGCGGCCCACCTGCGTGACGATGCTCCCGGGCAACACGCAGGCGCCCGTGAAACCATTGAAGGCCATGGAGGCCTGGCAGTTGAGCGGGAGATCGCAGTTCGCGTTCGCGCCCACCGAGCAGCCGCGGGTGCACAGGCTGACGGTCAGCCCGTTGGTCACCGGCTGGGCCAGACACTTGAGATCCACCTGGGCACAGCCGCCGTCCGCGTAGCAGGGAGACGCCGACTCGCCGGCCAGCGGGTAGCGGGTGCACAACATCTGCACGTCCATCGGGGACAGCACGCGCAACGTCTCGCCGCGCGAGATGCGCTCTTCCATCACCACGTCATCGAACAGCCCGAAGTGACCCAGGCCGAAGCAGTGACCCTGCTCGTGCAGCGCCACGGTCTCGAAGTCCATCGAGTTGGCCGGCGTCACCGGGTCGACCGACCACGAGAAGCCCGGCGCGTTGAAGTACGTGTCGCACGTCTGCAAGATGCCCGCATACGCCCGCGGCAAGGTGATCGCCGCCACCAACCCGGAGTTCCCGAAGACCTGCGCCGCGTCGGCGTCGGCCACCAGCATCCAGATGGGCGAGACCGAGAAGTTGTCGAAGCTCTGATTGGGGTTGGGCACCGTGCCCACCGAGGGCCCCAGGTACTGCACCTTGGGGTACGCGCACTGCACCGCGTTCCAGGTGTCCCAGGCGCGGTTCGAGGCGTTCTGCATCAGGGTGTACTGCAGCCCCGCGGGCGTCTGGCTTCTCGAGTCGACGTAGACCGGGAACTTCTGCTGCGCGGTGCTGAGCATCTTGTAGTCGAGGTAGTCCTGCGCCGACGCAGCGCTCGCGACGCAGAGCAAGGCCACCAGTGCGAAGCGCTTCATCGCTTCACCGGGCCAGGCGAGAGCTCGGCGCTGAGCTCGGTCAGCGTGCGTTTGCCCCACTTGCCGGTGAAGAGATCCTTCACGAACACCTCTTCACCTGCGACGTCGAGCTTGCCCGCGCTCATGGCCACCAGGTGGCACCGGTCGACGGCGAGGCGGCAGCGGAGGAACAGCACCGCCGTCTCACCCACGTTGAACTTCGCGTCACCGGGCACCTGCATCGACTCGAGCCCGCGTTTGCCGCCGAGCTGCACCACGTTGAGCTGAGAAGGTCCGCTCCCCCGAAGGTCTTTGCCCACCACCACGGTGGTGATCGTCTTGAGCGGAATCGCGGCGCCGGGGGTCTCCTCGAGCGTCTGCGAGATGACCTGCACCAGCACCACCCGATCCGACTGCTCGGCGCGTTGGGCCAGCGTGTGAGGAACGAGGGTCGTCGCCAGCGCGAGGGTCGGCAGCGCCAGCAGGCCTGCCAGGATTGGAAGTGGACGCATGAAGGCGGCGAGCCTACTCCGAGAGCGCCTTGAGCGCGGCATCCACCACTGCGTCGGCGGCGGCGGCCGCGGCGGTGGCGTACACCTCCACACCCAACGACTCGAGGGCAGCAGCAGCGGCGGCCGTGGTGGCCACCACGCGCAGGCCTTCACTGAGCACCGACCGGGAGCCGTGCACCACTTCAGCGACCACCGGCCCGCAGCACTGCGCAGCGTGAGGCGCGGACACCGGCAGGCCCTGGGTCAGCTCGACGAAGGCTTCTCCAGCAGCGGCCGAATGAACGATCACCACCCGGTGCGCATCGGTCGAGAGCAGACCTGAACCTGCTGACGGCGGCACGGCCACCTGGGTGAAGCCCACGCCCGCGGCGTCGAGCGAGTCGAGCAGGATCTCCGGGGCTTCGCCTTCGTGGAGCACCAGCACTTCGTCATCGCTGGTGAGCAGCCCCGAGACCGCCGAGGTCCACTTGCCGTCGCCGGGCACCCTCACCGTTCCACCCTGACGGGCGATCGCCCGGGCGGTCGGCGCGTCGGCGGCCAGCCACTGCACCTTGTCGAGCGCCCGGCGGGTCCCGGCGCGGTTGACCGACTCCAGAAACGCTCTGAGAGGGCCGCGGCCGATCGCCACCACCCAGGTCACCCGGTGAAGCTGCTCGGCCACCGCTCGCAAGCCCAGCGGCAGCTCACCCGGAGCGCCCAGCACGGGCCAGAAACAGGGCTCGTGGCCCTCTTCTTCGAGCAGAAATGCGAGGTCGGCCGCCTGCTCAGGCGGCGTCAGCAGGAGCACGCGCGCCAAAGGCAGCCTCTAGAGCTTGTCGAGAATGAAGGCCGCGAGGAGATCGGCCTCGGGCGAGCCCGTCTTCTTCTTGGGGTCGCTCCTGGCCGTCGCAGCCGCCGCCACCTCGGTGACGTAGCCTTCGACCACCTCGTAGGCCGCTTCGCCCACGATGCAGGAGTCTTGAAAGTGTTCGGCGTTGAGGGCGGACAGCTGGGCAGAGGTCTTCACCCGCCCCAGCAGCCCCTGGGTGTCTTCACCCGAGACCAGCTTGGCGAAGTGCACGCCGGCCGCGACCGGAAAGCTCGCTTTCCCCTCGGTCACGAAGAGTTTGCCGTCCTGAAGATCGGCCTTCTCGGAGACCATCCAGTCCTCGAGAGTCTTGTGCGGCAGAAAGAGCTTCACGTGGTTCCTCTTTTTCACTGCCCTGCATGCGGCGGACTTGGGTATTAAATCCCTGACGGTCCAAAGTCCAAAGCCACAGCGTCCCCAAGCGTCACTTCTTTCCCATTCAGGAAAATTCCAGCCATGAGCAAAGACACCGTCACTGTCCTCGATGCGACCTTCAAGAGCGAGGTCCTCGATTCCCAGACCCCGGTGTTGGTGGATTTCTGGGCCACCTGGTGCGCGCCCTGCCGCGCCATCGCCCCCGCGTTGGAGGAGCTGGCCACCCAGTACAAAGGGCAGCTGAAGATCGCCAAGGTCGATGTCGACGAGAACCAGGCCACCGCCGAGCAGTTCGGCATCCGCTCCATCCCCACCCTCTTGATGTTCAAGGGAGGCAAGGTGGTCGAGCAGCTCGTCGGGGCGGCCCCCAAGTCGAAGCTCGAGGACAGCATCAAGAAGGTCCTCTGAACGCTTCGGAGCTCTGAGTGCTCGGTCATCTTCTCAAGCCCGAGTACGAGGAGCTGATCCGCAAGAAGGATTGGGAGTCCTTGCGGATTGCATTCGAAGAGGTCGACCCCGCTGACATCGCGGAGATCCTGGAGGATCTCCCCGCGGAAGACTCCGGGCTCATCTTTCGAATCCTGCCGCGCGACGTGGCAGGCGTGGCCTTCGAGTATCTCCCCCTCGATCAGCAGACCGAGATCGTTCAGACGCTGGGCAGCGACCAGCTCAAGAACGTGCTCAACGAGATGGCCCCTGACGACCGCACCCGTCTGTTCGAGGAGCTGCCGGCCGAGGTGACCAAACGCGCGCTGGAACAGCTCTCGGCCGAAGAGCTGCGGGTCGCGCGCACCCTGCTCGGCTATCCGGAAGACACGGCCGGCCGGTACATGACGCCGGAGTACATGGCGCTGCGGCCCTCGATGACCGCCCACGACGCCATCGAAGCGATCCGCAAGAACGGGCGCGGCCGCGAGACGCTCAACATTCTGTACATCATCAATGACCGCGGCGAGCTGATGGCGGATCTGCGCCTGGCCGAGCTGGTGATGGCGGCGCCCGAGGCGAAGGTCGGCGATCTGCCCACGCGTCAGCTGGTGGCGATTCCGGCCACGGCGCCCAAAGACGAGATCATCTCGACGTTCGAAAAGTACGACCGGATGGCCTTGCCGGTGACCGACTCGCGCGGCGCGATGGTGGGCATCATCACCGCCGACGACGTGCTCGACGTGGCGGCCGAGCAGGCCACCGAAGACATCCAGAAGCTCGGTGGTCTCGAAGCCCTCGAGGCGCCCTACATGGAGATCTCGACCTTCGAGATGCTCCGCAAACGCGGCGGGTGGCTGGCGATCCTGCTCCTGGGCGGCATGTTGACCGCCACCGCGATGGGGAGCTTTCAGGCCGAGCTGCTGCGCGCCGAGGTGCTCGCGCTGTTTCTCCCCTTGATCATCGCCTCGGGCGGCAACTCGGGCAGCCAGGCCACCTCGCTCATCATTCGCGCGCTCGCCCTGCGGGAAATCGAGCTGTCGGATTGGTGGAAGGTGGCGTTGCGTGAGCTGCGCAGTGGCGCGCTGCTCGGCATCGGGCTCGCCGTGATCGGTTTCCTCCGCGTGGTCGCGTGGGAGTGGCTGCATCGGTACGGCGTCTTGAGTCACGGCTACGGCGAGCACTACGTGCAGGTCGCGTTGACGGTCTCGGTGAGCCTCATCGGCGTGGTGCTGATCGGCGCGATGATCGGCTCGATGTTGCCCTTCGTGTTGCGCCGCCTCGGCCTCGATCCCGCTGCCGCCTCTGCGCCGTTCGTCGCCACCATCGTCGACGTCACGGGCATCGTGATCTACTTCACGGTCGCCGCGTTCATCCTGCGCAACACGCTTCTGGCACACTGAAGCGCTACACAAGCCAACGCCGACCGTGATGCTGACCATCACCGGCTCGTTCTCGAAGACGGCGAGCTCCCCGGTGAGGACCGGCGGAGCCCCAGGAACGGGCTTGCCGTCGAGCCGGAAACCCAGCCCGAGCACTTGGTAGTTTTCAGAGTCGTAGTACCGAGCCGTGCCCGCTCAAAAGCTCCACGCAGAACTCGCCCACGCGCACGACCACCCGGGTCTCCTTCGGCACACGCTCGTCCCGCACCAGCTCAACTCGGGCCAACCGCACCTGGCTCGCCGCTGCTTCTGCCCCCTGCTTCGTCGAGGTCGTCATCCAGCGACCTCAAGCCGGCGATCGCGTCGACCTCAAGCACCGGTCCGTGCATCGGATACATCAGCTGCGGCGACGGTGATCGTCGAACGGGTACGACTATCGAGTCGGCCAGCTCTCGCCGGTGTTCGGGAACCCCGGGCTGCTGCCCGAGAGCGCCGCCCACTTCACCGCGGCGTCAGCGGACTTCGCATCGAGGACGACGTGGTGTGCACGGCGACCGGCGTCGAGGTGCTGACCGAGTCGATCCCGAAAGCCGGCGCCGAGGTCGAGTCCGTCGCTGGCATCGCATGAGTGACAGCGAGTTGATCGCTTCGCTTTGGGCGCTCGTGAAGATCGATGGCGGAATTGTGCAACCTCACTGGGTCGATGGGCAATAAAGAGACGGGGCGCCAAGACACGAAATTCTCGGCCACCCCTGAGGCAGACAGGTGTCTTTGAACAGCCAGCACACGCCATCGACTGGTGCAGTAGCGCACGTAAATGTTTGCCCGCAACTGAGGTCACTCGGCGCGGCACATCCAGCGTATTCGCCGCCACCGTCAATCACGCTGGGCGCCCCCGTGGAGCGCCAGCCCCTTATGGCGACACAACCCATCGCACCACACACTGCCGCGTTTGCGCCGAGGCAGCGGTCGGCTCCCGCATCTATGCCACCCCCATCAATCCCAGGCAGAGGCATCGAGCATGCGGCAAGCAGAGGGATGACTACAAACAGGGCTCTGAGCACCAAACACCTCATCGCATCACCGTGGTGAGCGTCCGCCCGACCGCGGTCGAGCGAGCGTTGACGTCGGCGTGGCGGTAGTTCAGCGCGGCGGGCGCGCGCGAGCCCAGGCGGCCGGCATGAGCGCCGGGATGTCCTTGAGCCGGACGCGGCGCGAGAGACGGGGC
>JAUYRZ010000003.1 GCA_030695565.1 Archangium sp. | reverse complement strand
TGCCTGCGCGCGAACGTGGCGAAGATCGAAGTGACCGGGGTGTACCCGCACGGCTCGTACCTGCGGGTGTACGTCACCACCACCGCTCAGGCCGGCGTGTTCATTCCGTGCCCTGGTACCGGAGCGGCCCCCCCTCCCTTGGCGGAGCGTTGAGTCGCCTGCGGCTTCCACCCCGAAAGGCGCGGAGCCGCAGGTAGTTCTCGAAGTCTTTCTGAAACCGCTCGACGGGGATGCCCACCACCTTTTCGAAGGCCGCCTCGAAGTCGCCGCCCGCGCGCATGGTGCTCATCAACGCGTTGACGTGAGCTTCGCCATACCGGCGCAGCAGGAATTCGAAGGCGTGCAGCCCGAGCCCGTACACCTCGGTCGACTGCGCCTCCGAGAGTTCTTCGCCGTTGCGGAAGGCGTTGAGCGTGGGGTTCTGCTGCAGCCAGCGCGCGCTGTCTTCGAGGCTCGGGTACAGCTTCGCTTGCCCCGCGGTGGAGATCGCCATGCCCTCGCGGAACCAGAGTGGGATGTCCTTGAGGTACCAGGTGTCTCGCGTGCCGGAGCGCTGGAAGAGCAGGCAGTGCGTCAGCTCGTGCAGCACGAGCTGCTCGACGAACTCGTCCTTCGTGGTCCAGGTGGAAGGCGCCTGGAAGATCACGTCGTCGTAGCGGCCCCACGCGCGCAGCCAGGTGAAGCCGTGGCGGCGAACGGCGGTCTCGAGATCGTCGTGGCTGTCGACGATGTAGACCGTGACGGGCTCCTTCAGCCCGCCCCAGCGCTGCAAGCCGGGCGTGGCCTTCGCGATGGCGCTCTGGATGCGGTGGGTGTCGGCGGAGGCCTTGTCGGTACTGCGAAGGGTGAAGGCCTGATCACCGATGGTGAGCGGGGTCGCGACGCGCAAGGCGCCCAGGGGCCCTGCGCACCCGGCGAGCAGAAGAAGAGGCACGAACCACTTCACGCTGAGACTCCCAGCACGCAGAGGGCGGTGGAGCCCACGTCGGCGACGGTCTGCAGCGCGGGAAACCGGGCTTCACCGAACGACAACACCGAGACGGGGTTGAGCGTGTGGCCGCGGGTGGAGAGATCCTCCACGTTGCCGTGATCGCTGCAGATGAGCACTACGCAGTCCGCGGGGCGATGGGCGATCACCGCGCGCGCGAAGGCGTCGAAGGTGGAGAGCGCCTTCTCAGCGGCTGCGAGATCCTGCGCGTGACCCGCTTCGTCAGCGAGGTAGTGCTCGAACAAGGTGAAGTCGGCGGAGAGCTTCCAGAAGATGGCCGCCGCGGCCTCGGGACTTCGCAAAGGCACCACCAGCTTCCGGCGGGCCGCGCTCGAGCCGTCGACGTCGTGGGTGAGCCCTTCGGCGTTGCGCGCGTCATCGAGCGTACGCAGCTCGACGCCCGCGGCCGACATGGCCAGGGTGCTCGCGGAGGGTTTGAGCTTGCGCAGGAACCGCGGCGGAATCTGAATGTCCGCACCGACCGAAGGCCGGCGCTTGAGCCCCAGCGCGTCGAGGTAACCGGCGGGGTAGGCGTTGGCGAAGGTGGCGGTGCGGCCCGACTCGGTCAACGTGCGCACGATGGAGTGCGCGGCGAGCAGGCCCTTGAGCGGTGCATTCGGGTAGCCCAGCACGTGCCGGCCGAGCAAGACGGGCGCGGGCCGGCCGGTGAAGATCGCGGTCTGGTTGCTCGCCGACTGGGGCCGGCCGGGCACGCCGAAGGTGGTGTCGACGTCGTGACGCACGCCGCTCGGGGGCAGGGCCGTGCCGCTGCCGTCGGAGAACTGCGAGAGCAGGTAGTCGGCGCGCGTGAGCGGATTGGTGGCCGGATCGCGGGGGCCCACCCCGACACCGTCCGTAAAGAGGATCGCCACGCGCATCGACGGCTACTGTAACGGGTCAGGGGCTCCTGTAACGTCCGCCCGCTCATGGCCTTTCACGGCGACCTCTCGAGCTACCCGCTGCCGGATCTTCTTCAGTGGCTCGACGCCTCGCGGAAGAGCGGCGCGTTGTCGTTGTCCTGGGAGGCCGATCAACGGAAGGTCTTCCTGCTCTCCGGGCAGATCATCGCGGCCTCCGCGCCCGGCTTGTGGGAGCGCCTCTCGCGCGTGGTGGAGCAGACCGGCGAAGCGCGGGGTGATCGGGTGCTCGCGGCGCTCAAGCGGGCCGAGTCGCTCGGTCCGGCCATCGATTCATCGATTCGACAGATCGCCGAAGAAGAGCTGGTCGGCAGCCTGGTGGATCTCACGCCGGCACAGGGCCGGTTTCACTGGTCGGAAGATTCGGATCGCGGTGAGGACGAGTGGGTGTCGCTCGAGCTTCCGCTCCGGCACGTGCTGTTCGAGACGCTGCGCCGCATGGATGAGGTGATGGACGTCGAACGGGCGTTGCCGCACGAGCAGCTGGTGCTGCGGGGGGCGCCGGGTGCGAAGCCGTCACATGCGCTGCATCGAGCGATCCTTGGGGTGATCGAAGCGTCTGATGACGTGACGCTCAGCCGCATCCGGTTGTCTTTGGGGCTGGCGCGGTCGGTCGCGACGCGGGCGGTGTTCGACATGTTGCGTACAGGGCGAGCGGTGGTGGTGGGGGCAGCGCCGATCGAGTCGGATCCGATCGCGGACATGCTCGAGAAGGGCGCCATCCTGGTGCGGGAGCGGCAGTTCGATGCGGCCGCGTTGATCTTCGCGTCGTTGCTTCAGAGTGATCCGGGAGATCGGCGCGTGCGTGAGTTCGCGCGCATGGTCGAGCGCGAGCACGTGGCGGCGATCTATCGCGAGCTTCCTCCGGTGGCGCGCTTCGAGGTCACGGACAATTCGACGATCTTGAGCTCGCTTCGCCCGGAAGAACGATCGGTGGTTCGATCATTTCAAGCCGGCTGGGATCTTTCAGCGGTCGTGCTGGCCAGCACGCAGCGAGAACTCGAGACGCTCAAGACGGTGATGCGTCTGATCCGCATGGGAGCACTCACCCGCTGATCCCCCTCGCCCTGCGAAGCGGGGAGAGGGTCGGGGTGAGGGGCGTGTCGGGCTCCGGAGCCGGGCCCCTCACCCGGCCTGACGGCCGACCTCTCCCCGCTCGCAGGGAGAGGTTCTTCATTTCACTGCTCGGGAGTCGGCAAACCCGCCTGAGTCAACCGCACGAACAACTGCGCCAGCACGAACAACGCAAACGACGCGTCCTCGATGTTCGACGCCCCGCGCTGAGACCGCGTGTACGCATCGAGCACATCGCGCCCGTTGAGACCGAGCAGGAATGACTGATGCGCGATCGACGACTCGCCCGCGAACGCGAGCCCGCGCTGCAACGTCTCGAGGCACGTGCGAACGCAGCCCTCGAAGTCACCCGCCGCAAAGTACGTCTCCGCCACCCGCGCGGGATCGATCAACGCCGCCGGCGCCAACGCCGCCACCGGACCCAACGCCGGCCTGCTGCCATGCGGAGCAGGCAGCGGCTCCGGCGCCGGCTGATGCACCAGGTGCTCCTGCACCTGTGCTTCCAACGAAGCGCCCAGATCCTTCGACAACGAAGGCTGCGGCGCCGAAGGGCGCGGCTTCGACGACGGCACGATCTTCCGCGCGCGCAGATCCTTGATCACCAGGCGAATCATCGCCTTCATCGCATCGAGCACGCCATCGCCACTCATCGCGACCGTCTCGAAGTCGGGAACGTTGCGGCGGTTGAGCAACGCGCGCATCTGCGCGAGCGGAACCGCGTTACCCAGGTCGCGCTTGTTGAACTGAATCACCAACGGGAACGAGTCGAGCGCGATGCCCTGCTCGGCGAGGTTCTCCTCGAGGTTGGCCATCGACTCGCGGTTCGCGTCTTGCGCGCCCGGGTTGGAGTCGGCCACGAACACCACGCCGTCCGAGCCCTGCAGCACCAGCTTGCGGGTCGCGTTGTAGAAGACCTGGCCGGGCACCGTGTAGAGCGCGAGGCGCAGCGCGTAGTCGCCGACGCGCTCGACGCGCACGGGAAGGAAGTCGAAGAAGAGGGTGCGGTCGGCTTCAGTGGGCAGCGTCATCAGCTCGCCGCGCAGCGACGGCTTGACCGTCTCGTAGATGCGCTTGAGCGTGGTGGTCTTGCCCGACAGACCAGGGCCGTAGAAGACGATCTTGGCCGCGATCTCCCGGGCCATCACGTTTACCGTACTCATGCGGTCTTCCTCTTGAGCGGGTCGTTCTTCTTGAGGCTCGTCTCGACCATCTTCACGGCTCGCTGGGCGGCCAGCACCTCACCTTCAAAACCAAGACCCGGCAACACCTGCCGGCCCGCCATCACCACCCGCTTCCACGGGGAGCTCGTCGTCACACCACTCGTCCCCAGCCAGGCATCGGGCGCGACCGGGAACAACGGCGCCACTTCAGCACGACCAGAGACCACGTGGGGCGCGTCGATCCACGGAGTCGACTCCAGCGTCACGTGGGGGCGGGTGAACGGCATCACCCGGGCCAGCGCCGCGTGGATCTGACCAATCAGCGCGCGAATGGCCGGCTCACCACCGGCCCTCAATCCCAGCGGAGCAGGCACCGAGATGGTCATCACCCGCGAATCAGGCTGCGTCGCGGGCCCGACCTGGAGCAGCAGCGCACCGCCCTCCATCGCAGGCGCATCGACCAACGCGAGCACACCCAGCCCTCGCGGGAGTGCGCGTTCGGGCAAGACGAGGTTGAGCGTCAGCAGGGCCTTGGTGGCCGCCACCTTCGGCAACAACTTCGCCGACGCCTTGCGCTGCTTCTCCGGCACGAGGCGCGTCAGCACGTCGAGATCGGTCGCGGCCACCACGAAACCGGCGCGGTAGGTCGTGTCGTTCTTGGTGAGCCGCACGCCGGTGGTGTTGCTGCCCTCGAGCACCAGCCGTTCCACCGCTTCATCGGCCTCGAGCACGTCAGCGCCCAGCTCCCGCGCGCGATCCGCGAACACCTGCCAGAGGGCTTCTTTGCCGCCCTGAAAAATCGCCGGCCCCGCCAGTGCACGGCCCAGCGTGCGGGCGCGGGTCAAGGTGGCAGGGCTCTCGCTCGAAGCGATGAAGGACGTCAGCTTGCGCACCAGCGCGTCAGCCGCGAGCGGCGTGTCGAGACCGAGCCCCGGGTACCGCGCGGCGTGCCGCTTGAACTTCCACCGCGCGAAGAAACCCTCGGGCGGAAAATCGGGGTGGCTCTGAAAGAAGCTGTCGCTGGCGTCACCGGCGGCCTGCGCCTTGCGCATCAGCTCGTCGAAGTTCTCCGCTTCTTTGCCGAAGACGCGATCGAGCTCGGGGCCGCGGCGCTTTTCATCGTGACTCAGCTCGAACCAGCGATCCTGCTCGAGCAGCTGCAGCGGCACCATCTGCATGGCGCGGCCGACGGCAGCCCCGATGCCCAGCTCCTGCAGCACTTCGTCGAACGCCGGCACCGCCTTGGTCGGAGGCAAGAAGAAGGGGGCGTACGGCAGCTTCGTGTCGCCGTGCACGTAGGGCTCGGCGAGGCCGTCATGCGGCACGTGGAGCACCTGCAGCCCACGCCGGGCTAAGAGCGCCGTAGAGATCACTCCGCCGAGCTGACCGCCCACCACGATCACGTCGTAGACATGCCGGCCGGGGGCCGTGCCTTTTCGCACCAGGCCAGCCATCAGAGGGGCTCCTGCAGGATGACCATGCGGCCTTCGACCTTCACCTTGCCGCTCGCCAGCGCCCGCACCACCGCGGGGTAGAGGCGGTGTTCTTCGACGTGAATGCGCGAGCCCAGGCTGGCTTCGTCATCACCGGGCAGCACCGGCACCGCCGCCTGCGCGATGATCGGGCCCGTGTCGGTGCCTTCGTCGACGAAGTGCACGGTGCAGCCCGCCACCCGTACACCTGCGGCGATGGCCTGCCGCACGCCATGCATCCCGGGGAACGAGGGCAGCAACGCGGGGTGAAGGTTGATCACCTTGCCGGGCAAGAGGCGAAGGAAGGAGGGCGTCACCAGGCGCATGTAGCCCGCGAGGCACACCAGCTCGATCTTTCGATCCAGCAGCGCCTGCGCGACCGCGGCATCGAACTGTTCGCGGGAGGGCAGGGTGCGGTGATCGATCACCACCGTCTCCACGCCGGCCTGCTTCGCGCGCTCGATGACCTTGGCTCCGGGCACGTTGCAGACGAGCAACTCGACGCTCGCGGGGCTGCCCGCGACGTTGAGGGCCTCCACGAGGGCCGAGAAGTTCGAGCCGCTACCCGACGCCAGCACTCCCACTCTCATGGAGCGACGCCGGTCGCAGCGGAACGCTGCGCGAGACAGACGGGAGCGAAGCGGACGGCTGGCCGAGGCAAAGCGACCGAGATCTTCGGAGCGACGCCGGTCGCAGCGGAACGCTGCGCGAGACAGACGGGAGCGAAGCGGACGGCTGGCCGAGGCAAAGCGACCCAGATCATAATTCGACGATGGCCTCGGCTTCTGCTCCGGGTTTGCCCGCTTCGATGACGCCGACGTCCCAGGCAGAGACACCACGCGCTGCGAGGAACTCGAGCGCCGGCTTCACCTGATCGGGCGCGACCACCACGGTCATGCCCAGCCCCATGTTGAAGGTGCTGAACATCTCGTTGCGTTCGACCTCACCGAGCTTCTGCAAGATGTCGAAGATGGGCGGCCGCTTCCAGCTCGACTCCTTGAGCACGGCGCGCAGGCCATCGGGCAGGCAGCGCGGCACGTTCCCGGGGAGACCACTGCCGGTGATGTGCGCCATGCCCTTGAGGGGCACCGCCGCGTGCAGCGCGAGCAGGTCTTTGACGTAGATGCGGGTGGGTTCGAGCAGTGCGTCGCCCAGCACCACGCCATCGACCGAATCGGTCAACGCCAGCCGCGCGTCTTCGAGAATTCGGCGCGCCAGCGAGAAGCCATTCGAGTGCAGCCCAGAGGACGCGACGCCGATCACCCGATCGCCCGGGGCGATCTTCTTGCCGTCGATGATCTGCGCCTTCTCCACGATGCCCACGCAGAAGCCGGCCAGCTCGTACTCTCCCGGCACGTAGAAGCCCGGCAGCTCAGCGGTCTCGCCGCCCAGCAAGGTGCAGCCCGCCTGCTCGCAGCCTTTGGCCACGCCGGCGATCACCTTCTCCGCGCGCTCGACATCGAGGCGGGCGGTCGCGAAGTAGTCGAGGAAAAAGAGCGGTTCGGCGCCGCTGGTGAGCACGTCGTTCACGCTCATCGCGACGAGGTCGATGCCCACCGTCTCGTGGCGATCCAGCGCGAAGGCGAGCTTCAACTTGGTGCCCACGCCGTCGGTGCCGCTGACGAGGATGGGCTCCTTGTACTTGCCCGGGGGGATCGCGAAGAGCCCTCCGAAGCCCCCCACGCCTGAAAGCACCTCACTGCGCCGGGTCCTGGCCGCGTGGGGCTTGATCCGCTCGACGAGCGCGTCGCCCGCTTCGATGTCTACGCCAGCCTGCTTGTAGGTCGTTCCCACGCGGCGGCTTGTACCCCTTCGCTTCGGGCCGCACCACGCCGTTCCACCAGTGGTGTCCCAACCCGCTAGGCTGCCGCCCGCGAATGAAAAACCTCTTCTCGCGGCGGCGCTATGAAGTGCTTGCGCTCGCCACCTTCGGTTTCTTCGCGCTGCTGCACCTCACCACCAGCGCCCCCATCATCCGCAACGTGAACGACGGAGGGGTGCTCCATCGGTTCGTGCAGAACATCGAAGGGCGCGTCTCCACCGTCTTCTTCCGCACCCGCGGCGAGATCGCAGCTCACCCCGACGTGGTGGTGATGGAGCTGGACGAGCGGGGTGCCCAGCGGTTCGGGCTGTGGCCCTGGCCACGCGACATCGTGGCGAAGTCGATCGACGCGTTGCTCGACGCCGACGCGAAGGTGATCGGCCTCGACATGGCCTTCACCGACGAGACCTCGGTCGATGCGCGTGAACGCGCCTGGCTGGTGGCGTTTCGCAGCACCAGCACCGTGCCGGCTGAGCTCCAGGGCATCGCGAAGGAGCTCGAAGATCGCGCCCTCGTCAGCCCCGACGCGGCGCTCGAGGCCGTCTTCCGCAAAGGAGGCCCGCGCATCGTGCAGGGGGTGATCCCCTTCGAGCCCCGCGACGTGGCGTCGATCGCCGAAGGCGTGCGCGCGCGCTACGCGGTGGCGGTGATGCCCGAGGTGATCACCTCAATTCCCGGCAGCGTGAAGGGCTCGACCAGGCCGATCAACCTGGAGGCGATCCCCGCGCGAGCGCACTCCGGGGTGCAGGCGCCGCTCCAACGATTCTCGAACCTCGGCTCGCGCTATGGCCACTTCGGCGCCGACCCCGATCTCGACGGCACCATCCGCCGCACGCCGGTGTTGGTGAAGTTGAAGGAGCCCCCGGGCCTCTTTCCTTCGTTGGGTCTCCAGGTGGCTGCCCGTCAGCTCGACGCCGCCATCGTGCCGGTGATCGAAGACGACGAGCTGATGGGCGTGCAGCTCGGCAAGACGCGCGTGCCGATGCAGACCGACGCGCCGTACACGCTGATCAACTACCCTGGCAGCTCCAGCGCCTTCTCAAGAATCAGCGTGGTCGACGTGCTCGACGGAACGGTCCCCAGAGAGAAGGTGGCCGGGAAGGCCGTGCTGGTGGGCGTGACCATCACCGGCAGCATGGGCGATCAACGCAACACGCCCTTCAACGAGGTGGAGTCGGGGGTGATCACCCACGCCTCGATGGTCTCCAACATCCTGCGGGCTGACTTTCTCGATCGCCCCTGGTGGCTGCGGTTCGTCGAGCTGGGCGTGATGCTGAGCCTGGGCCTGGTGCTCACCGTGGTGACCGCGCGCATCCGCTCCTTCGTCTCGAAGATGCTGGTGATGGTGGCGGTGATCGGCGGCTTCACCCTCGCCACGTATTTCCTCTTCACCGCGGGGCTCAAGGTGTCGTGTGTGATGCCCACGGTGCACCTCACCGTGACCGCCTTCGGCACCATCTTCCTGGGGTACCTCTCGGTCGATCGCGAGAAGCTCAAGATGCGCAGCACCTTCAGCCGCTACCTGGGCGAAGACGTGATGGACGTCGCGCTGGAGAACCCCGAGCGCCTCAACCGCGGTGAGAAGCGCGAGATGACGGTGTTGTTCTCGGACATTCGTGGCTTCACCTCGTTGTCCGAGCACATGTCGCCCGAGAAGCTGGCCGACTTCATCAACCAGTACCTCTCGCCGATGACCCAGATCGTGTTCGACGAGAAGGGCACGCTCGACAAGTACATCGGCGACGCGGTGATGGCCTTCTGGAACGCGCCGCTCGACCAGCACGATCACGCCCTGCGCGCCTGCCGTGCGGCGGTGCACATGCTGGAGCGCCTTGAAGAATTGAAGGCCCAGTGGCGCGCCAACGGCCTGCCCGGGTTGGAGATCGGCATCGGCATCAACACCGGCCAGATGGTGGTGGGGAACATGGGGTCTGACGTGCGCGTCGACTACACCGTGCTCGGTGACTCGGTGAACTTGGGGAGCCGCCTCGAGGGCACCAACAAAGAATACGAGACCCGCATCATCATCAGCGAGTGGACCCGGGGCGCCGTGAAGGAGGGCATCGTCACCCGGCGGCTGGGCGCGGTGCGGGTCAAGGGGAAGAAGGTGCCGGTGGGCATCTTCGAGCTGAGGGGGCTGGGCACGCCCTCCGAGGCCGACGGCAAGGCCATCACCGCCTTCGAGGCCGGGCTGACCGCCATGACCGAGCGCCGTTTCAGCGACGCCACCCGCTTCTTCACCGAGGTGCTGGGGTTGTGGCCCAACGACGGCCCGGCCCGGAATTACCTCGAAGAGCTGGAGACCTTCACCTTGAACCCGCCCCCGGCCGACTGGGACGGGGTGGTGTCATTGAAGACCAAGTGACGACCCCGTGCAGATCTTCAAATTGACGCCCCCCCGGTTGCAGGTGAGAGTCAGGCACTTTCCATGAGCGCCGAAGAAGCCCTGTTTCAACGGTTTGGCAAAGACATCCCGAAGGGGACGGTTCTCTTTCGCGAGGGCGATCCCGGCAAGGAGATGTACGTCCTCCAGTCGGGCAAGGTCGCGATCTCCAAGAAGGTGCGCGACGTCGAGAAGGTCCTCGCGATCCTCGGGCCCGGTGAGTTCTTCGGCGAGATGGCGATCATCTCGAACAAGCCGCGCAACGCGTCGGCCACGGTCGAAGACGAAGCGCGCGTGCTGGTGATCGACCCGCGCACGTTCGAGGCGATGATCCGGGGCAACTCGGAGATCGCCGTGCGCATGATCAAGAAGCTGGCGGAGCGCCTGTCGGACGCCGACGCGCAGATCGAGAACCTGCTGCTCTCCGATCCGAACAGCCGCATCGTTCATCACATGTTGCAGCTCTGCCAGTCGCGGGGCCGTCAGGGCGAGGAGGGCATCGAGGTGGATTTTCCGGTCAGAGATCTTCCCCGTGAGCTCGCGGTGGGCGAGCCGGCGATTCGATTCATGGTGAACAGGCTCGAGCGTGCGGGCCTGGTCGAGACTTCAGGTGATCGCCTCACCGTGCGAGACACCGCGCGCCTCTTCGACTTCCTCCGCTACCTCGAGATGAAGTGGAAGTTCGGGGAACTCTAAAAGCCGTGAAACTCAAAATCCTCGGGCCACACGGTGGCGAGCTCCCCGGGTGCAAGAGCACCTGCTTCGTAGTCGATGACCGCCTCGCGCTCGACGCGGGCGCTTTGACCAGCATGCTGGATCTCCCGGCGCTGGCGAAGATCGACGACATCCTGCTGACGCACTCGCACTTCGATCACGTGAAGGACCTGCCGATGTTGTCCGACGTGTTGGTCGGGCGCCGTGATTCGCCGGTCACCATTCACAGCAACACCGAGTGCATCGAGACGTTGAAGAACAACATCTTCAACAACGTGCTCTGGCCCGACTTCACCAAGATCCCCACCCAGAAGAACCCGGTGTACAAGCTGCGCGCCTTCAAGGCCGGCTCGAGCTTCAAGGTCGGCCCGTACGCGGTGAAGTCGGTGCTGGTGAGCCACCCCGTCGAGTCGTGCGGCTATGTGATCTCCGATGGCGACGTCTCCATGGCCATCAGCGGAGATACGGGCCCCACTGAGAAGTTCTGGAAGGTCCTCAACAAGGTGAAGGACCTCAAGGTGCTGCTGCTCGAATGCAGCTTCCCCAACCAGCTGCAGGCGCTGGCGGACATCTCGGGTCACTTCACGCCCCAGACCATCGCCAAAGAGCTGGAAAAGTTCGATCGGCGGGGCTGCGAGGTGCTGCTGTACCACCTCAAGCCGGCCTTCGTGGCGCAGCTGAAGAAGGAAGTGCGTCACCTGCCCGTGCACGTGTCGGAACTGGGCGAAGAATTCGACTTCTGATAGCGCCCCCGCCGTGCCCGCACCTCTCGTCTTAGGTATCGCCGGTGGGACCGCCTCGGGGAAGACCACGGTCGCCCGGAAGATCCATGAAGCGTTCGCTTCGCGCGTCGCGTTCATCGATCAAGATTCGTACTACCGGCCGCTCGATCACTTGAGCCTCGAGGAGCGCCGCGAGGTGAACTTCGATCACCCCGACGCGTTCGACTCCGAGCTGCTGGTGGCGCACGTGAAGGCGCTCAAGGCGGGCAAGTCGGTGGAGAAGCCGGTCTACGATTTCGTCAAGTCGACCCGGCAGGCGAGCACCTTGTCGGTGAACTCAGCCGACCTGATCCTCATCGAGGGGATCCTGGTGCTGCACATGGACGCGCTGAGAACCGAGATGGACGTGCGGATCTTCGTGGAGACCGAAGACGACGTGCGCATCATTCGCCGGCTCACCCGCGACATCAAAGAGCGCGGCCGCGACTTCGATCACGTGATCCACCAGTACTTCCGTCACGTGAGGCCGATGCACATGGCCTTCGTCGAGCCCTCCAAGCGCTGGGCCGACATCGTGGTGCCGCACGGTGGCAACAACGAGATCGCCATCGACATGCTGGTCGGGGCGATCAAAGCGAGGCTGGTCAAAGGGAAGTAGTTGTTTCCCTCTCCCTTCGGGCCCTTCGGGAGAGCGTCAGGGTGAGGGCCCCGCATCGACCATCGGCTCGTCGATCACGTCTTCCACCCTGAAGGGGAACTCGCCAAACCGGCTCCCATCAGACTGCAGCACCTGGTCTCTCGACCCGCGCACGTAGAACCCGCTGGGAGTGCCCGGAACCGGCTTGCCGATCACCAACCGGGCGAGCTCCTTCCCGTCTTCACCGAACAACGCGATGTACTTCGCCTTCGCGTCGAGCCCGTACTTCGCCCAGTCCTTCGGCTTCTCTTCTCCCGCGGTGAGGATCTTCGCGCTGCCCAGGGTCCACAGCGCCGAAGTGACCTTGAAGATCTTCGCCTTGCCCGCCCGGGGTGCGACCACCCGCCAACCCTCGGCCGACGCATCGACTGACTCTTTCGAGACCACGACTTCCGGCCCCTCGACATCGCGGAAGACCATCTTGGTGACCGCCTCGCGCTTGAAGCGCAGCAGGCCCTTGTCTCTGAGATCGAGCACGTTGCGATCGAACTGAGTCGCGCCCGACCCGACCTGCGCGAGGGTCGACCCGTTCTCATCTTCCCGGAGCACGAAGAACACGTCGCCCGCATCTGCCGACTGGCGCACCACCCGCAGGCGAACCGTCTTGCCCTCATCGAGGGTGAGGGTGATGTCGTTGAACGGCGCCTCGAAGCCGAGCGCCTTGCGAGCGGCCTCTGAGTCTTCGGGGAAGGCCTGCGCACGCTCCTGCGCCACGCCGGAGATCATCGCAGAGACGGTGGACGCATCGGCCGGCTCATTGGCGGGCTTGACCACCGTCCACTGCTTGTCGCCGGTGCGCTCGACCACGTAGTCATTGGCCTCCGACTTCACGGTGATCTTCTGCACTTTGGCCTCATCGACGGCGAACGGTTGTTTGTCGCGCAGGTCGAAGGTGTTCTTGGCCATGGTGAAGCGCACGCCCCCTTCGGCGGTGAACACGGTCTTCTCGTCATTGCGGCGCACGTAGATCGAACCATCGAAGACGTTCTCGATGCCGCCGACGAGCTTCACGGTGCGGGTCTCGGAGTTGACCTGCGCGGTGGCCTCCACCACGAACTTCGGCTCGGTGAAGCCGTACTTCGTGAGCGCGGCCTGATCGGGGTTCTCGTCGAGGGTCGACTTGAACTTCGAGGTCTGCAGGATGCTGACGATGCCATCGACCACCAGTCGGTCGGCCAGCGCCTTCACGGGGGCGACGATGCGCCACTCCTTGCCGGGTGCGCGTTCGAGCGTGGTGGTCGCGCCCCCCGCGGTCACCACGAGGCGCGTGAACTCGGCCGGAGGAGAGCCGCCATCCGCGGTGCGTTCGTCGAACTTCTGCGGCGCGAACAGCCGCATCTCGTGGTCCTGCTTCTTCCTGGTGTCCTGATCGGCCTTGTACACGCCGAAGTACGCGTAGGCGCCGATGCCGCCCGCGAGGCCCAGCACCGACAGCAACAGCAGGAGGGTCTTGGTGCTCTGAGTCATCGTGCGCGCCGGGCCTGCCAGATGGTGAGCCCGATGGCCATCAGCAGCGTGGGGAAGACGTCCATCGCGAGCAGTCGAATGGTGCCCAGCTTGTCGTTGGTGAGGTCGACGGTGGAGATGTCGCGGTCGGGTGGGCGAATGGTGATCTTCTGCAGCTGCTGCGTGACCCAGGCGAAGGCGTTCATCACCATGTTGCGGTTGGGCTCGTAGCCGAAGGTGCCGGTGAGCAGGTCGCTGTCGCCGAAGATCACCACGCGCGCTTCATCGGCCCTGCGTTGCTCGGCGTGAATGGTGGGCCGCGTCGAAGCGAGCGCCAGCACGATCTGCCCGGTGCGCTCCTCCTGATCCTTCGTGGGGTTCTCGCTCATCGAGGTCTCGACCCAGGCGTAGGGCGTGGTGAGCACCAGCGGCGCCAGGGTGAGGTCGGGCAGGGTGCCCTCTTTGAGTTGGGTGATCGCGCGCGAGGTGGCGAACACCACGTTCTGCTGCCCCTTCTGGAGCAGCCTGGTGATCTCGTGATCGCCGAAGAAGGGCGAGTAGACGATGTAGGGCTGCTCCGGGTTCACCTTGGAGTCGGCCACGATGCCAGGCTCGATCTGCGCGCCGTACTTCGAAAGGAGCGAGGTCAACTCGGGCTCGGCCTGGGCTTCGGCGAAGTAGATCAACCGGCCGCCCTGCTCGAGGTACCGCTCGAGGATCTTCTGCTCGTTGTCGGAGATCTTGTTGCGAGCGCCGGCGATCACCACCGCCGAAGCATCGGCGGGGATCTCCCCGCCCTGGATCAAGTTGAGCGCGGTGGGCGCGTAGCCTTCGTCCTGCAGCATGCGCTTCAAGGTGATGAGCGAGGCCATCATCGCGTCTTCGCCTTCACCGACCGGGTCGAGCGGGATCTCCCCGTGACCTGCGAGGAAGTAGAGCTTCTGCTCGCCGACCTTCTCGAGCTTGATGAGGCCGTTGGTGAGCTCCTGTTCGGCCAGCAGCGGGCTGCCCAGGCGCTGCAGGTTGAGCATGGTGTGCGACTGGCTCGAGATCAGCACCGCGGCCGGTTGACCCTGGCGAATCTGGTACTTCATCGTGAGGTCGGGCGTCTTGCGCGGATCCTTGAACTCGAAGGTGAACTGGTCGCTCTGCGCCGCATACCGCTTGAAGAGCTCTTCGACCTGAGGGGGCGTCTCGCCTTCGACGAACGCGATGATCTGCACCGGGTTCTTGAGATCCTTGAGCGTGTTCACCGTCTGCGCTGACAGCGAGAACACCTTCTTGGCCGTGAGATCCCAGGTGGGGGCCCGCTTGGCGACGATGAAGTTGGCGGCGAACAAGACGCCGATGAAGGCGATCCCGAGCCCGACCGACGACGAATAGAAGAACGCCGACCTGGCCCACGTGCCCGCGCGTTCGCCCGCCGTGATGGCCCAGAAGGCGATCAGCAGCACGCCCAGGCCGAGCTTCACGAAGAAGGGCACCAACGAGCCCGAGGTCACGAAGAAGGTGATGACCGAGGTGATGGTGAGCAGCAGGCCGATGCCGCCCGCCACGCTGCCGAGAGTCTTCTTCATCACGTCCACCTCTGGGCTTCGATGGAGCGGTGGGTGAGCAACACGAAGAACGCGATCACCGAGGTGAAGAAGACGATCGGCTTCAGGTCGAGCACGCCCTTGATCAGGTTTTGCAGCTGGGAGTCGAAGGCGAGGTAGTTCAAGACCGAACGCAGCGGCTCTTCAGCACGCGGGGCCACCGAGCTGACCAGCATCCACAACAGCGCGACCGCGAACGAGACGAACGCCGCCACCATCTGCGACTCCGTCAGTGAAGAGATGAACATGCCGATGGCCATGTTGGTGGCGCCCCAGAGCAGGAGCCCGAAGTAGCCCAGCAGCACGGTGCGCCACTCGAGGGCCGAGCCCGATTCCGAGCTGCCGATGATCGACAGGATGATCGGGAAGACGATGGTGACGCCCAGGGTGCAGACGATGAGGCCCACGGCTCCCAGGTACTTCCCCAGCACGATCTCGATCGGTCGGATGGGGGTGGTCATCAGCAGCTCGAAGGTCTTGTTGCGCCGCTCCTCCGCGAAGAGCCGCATCGAGAGGAAGGGCGCCACGAAGAGCGTCACCACCAGGATGGTGCCCCACAGGCTGATCATCACGCCATCGGTGAGGTTTCGAAACTGCTGCGCTTCGGCGGGCAGCGCCGACCAGCCACCGGGCACTTCCCGCGCGATGTCTTGCGCCTGCTTGAAGCCGCCCAACAGCAGCACGAAGAAAGCCGAGCTGAGCAGGGCCATCACGGTGAACACCACCCACGCCCACAGAGTCGTGAGGTGCGAGGTCAGCTCTTTTTTGAAAATCGCGAAGATGGTTCTCATCGCTCACTCCGCCGTCAATTGGATGAACTTGTCTTCGAGACCGGTCTCTTTGCCGCCGGTGATCGCCGCCATCGAGTCGTCCGCCACGATCTTCCCGCGGTGAATGATGAGCACCTGTCGGCAGATGGCCTTCACCTCCGAAAGGATGTGCGTCGACAGGACGACCGTGTGCTCGCCGGCGAGTGACTTCACCAGCTCGAGCACTTCTTTCCGCTGCCGGGGGTCGAGGCCTTCGGTCGGCTCGTCGAGGATCAGCAGCGCCGGGTTTCCCAACATCGCCTGCGCGATGCCCACGCGCTGCCGGTAGCCCTTGGACAGCACGCCCGTGAGCCGCCCCAGCTCGGGCAGGATGCCGGTGCCGCCGGCGACGCGATCGATCTCCGACTTCACCTTGCCGCGGGGCACGCCCTTGAGCTCCGCCACGAAGTGCAGATACCCGCGCACCGTGAGCTCTGGGTAGAGCGGCGGCGTCTCGGGCAGGTAGCCGATGCGGCGCTTGGCCTCGAGGGGCTTTTCGAAGATGTCGAAGCCCGCCACGCGCGCCTTGCCACTGGTGGCCGGCATGAAGCCCGTGAGGATCTTCATGGTGGTCGACTTGCCCGCGCCGTTGGGGCCGAGGAACCCGACGATCTCGCCTTCTTTGATCTGGAAGGTGAGTGCGTCGATGGCGACACGGTCGCGGTATTTCTTGGTGAGGTTCTCGACCTCGATCATCGCCATGGGTGCCGCTCCGCCTGACAAAGGGGGGTCGCTCAGAAACGCGCGGAATATAGGGAGCATTTCCCCCGAGTCAACGCGAGTTCGGGAATGAATTCCGTAGGTTGGCCGGAATCGTGCACTGGGCTATGCGCACGAGGGCAAGGAGCCACATGTCGCGCATCGTCGTGCAGAAGTTTGGTGGGTCGTCAGTGGCGGATGCAGAGAAGCTCCGCAAGGTGGCCGCCCGGGTCAAAGCGCGCCGTGACGAGGGCTGGCGATTGGTGGTGGTGGTCTCCGCGATGGGCGACACCACCGATGAGCTGCTGGGCCTCGCGAAACAGATCAGCGCCGACCCGCCGCGCCGTGAGCTCGACATGCTGCTGACGTGTGGGGAGCGCATCTCGATGGCCTTGTTGTCGATGGCGCTGCACGAGCTGGGCGTCGCGGCGATCAGCTTCACCGGCAGCCAGAGCGGCATCATCACCGACAGCACGCACGCGCAGGCGCGCATCATCGAGGTGAAACCCGCGCGCATCGAAGAAGAGTTGGCGCGTGAGAAAGTCGTGATCGTGGCGGGCTACCAGGGCGTGTCGAAGAACCGTGAAGTGACCACGCTGGGTCGCGGCGGCTCCGACACCACGGCCGTCGCGCTCGCCGCGGCGCTGGGCGCGGATTGTGAGATCTACTCCGACGTCGACGGGGTGTACTCGGCCGATCCCCGCGTGGTGCCCAGCGCGATGAAGCTCGAGTCGCTCTCCTTCGAAGAGATGCAGGAGCTCGCCGCGGCCGGCGCCAAGGTGCTCAACGCACAGGCGGTGGAGTTCGCCCGTGAGAAGAACATCGTCATTCATGCGCGCTCCACGCACGCCAGCGGCACGGGCACGGCGATCCAGGCGGCCACCAGCCCGTCGAGGGTGAAGGGCGTCACGTGCGAGTCGGACGTCTGGGTGTTCACCACGGCTGAGGCCCCCGACGCGTTGCTCGAGTTGCTCGATGGCCAGCAGGTGAAAGGCCGCAACCTGCTGTGGGACGAAGCGGGGCGAACGCTGGCCGTGGTGCCGCTGCACGACGTGCACGGGCCCGAGGTGTTGCGCGCGAAGTTACCGGCGAACGTGGCGTTGCTCGAGGATCACGGAACGGTGACCTGCGTGGGCACTGGCCTCAACGCAGACTGGTCGATCTCGCGCAAAGCCCTGGCGACGGCGAAGGCGCTCGGCGCGCACGTTGCGGCCAGCTACGGCTCGGCACACCAGCTGACCTTGATCGTCAAACGTGATCAGGTCAAAGCGCTCACGAAGGCGCTGCACGAGGCGCTCATCGGTTAGCGCAGATCCTCGATTCGGGAATGCAGCTGTGGCGGCATTGCTGTCGAACGGGCTGTTTCGACGCGCGCGCCTCACGAACTCGTTCCATCACCTCACAAAATGACGCAGCGATGACAGTCGCTTACGCCCTGTGTGGAACTCCATGAGATCGCCTCATGCTGGCGTTCGGGCGGGACTGATCGGGAGGGGCCTCTTGTTGCACCTCCATGGCTGGCGTCACCTTTCTCGAGGAAACCGAATCCATGGTCGAAGCATCAACGAATACGTGTGCAACGAGTCGTCGACTCCTTGCGTGGAACCGAACCTGCCTTATCAATGAGGTCTTATGAGAGGCCTGCCCCCGAAGACGTTTCCCCTCCGTGTCGCTGTTCTTGGTGACTACGCGCTCGTTGAGGCGCTGTCAGAGCACGCGGAGCAAATGATTCTCAGCCCCGTCGAGACGAACCTGGAGATCTCGGCGCGAGTCACGCAGGCGGATGTGCTGGTGGTTGATGTGACGACCAACACCGTCGCTGCTCTGCAGACGATCAGAGAGCTGACCTACAAGCGGCCGGTGTTGGCGCTCGTGAGTGCGGGTCAGAGCGTGGATGCCCTCAAGGCTGGCGCGAAGGGCGCCATCCGTCGCGACAGCAAGTCGCAAGCAATCGCCGCGGCGATCGAAGCGCTGCACGAAGGTCTGGCAGTGGTCGATCCCACCGTGCTCACCACCCTCACCAGCGCAAAGCCGGTGCTGGTCGGTGATCTGATGAGCCCGGGAACCACGGTCGAGAACGACACCCTCACCAAGCGCGAGAATGAAGTGCTCGTGCTCCTGGCCGATGGTCTGTCGAACAAGGAAATCGCGCAGCGGCTCACGATCAGTGAGCACACCGCGAAGTTCCACGTGAACTCGATTCTGCAGAAGATGAATGCGCAGAAGCGCGTCGAGGCGGTCGTTCGTGCCGCCAAGATGGGGCTCATCAATCTCTAAACCGGAGCGAAGCCGTTCCGGCGGGAACGCTGCGCCGAGGCGAAGCGACCAAAAAACAGGCCGGAAGCCCCCTTCCAGCAGTGCTGGGAGGGGGTTTTCGTTTTTGGTGCGCACGACGCGGCAACATTTCTTAACAGTCGTACAGGCCGTTCAGGCCGTGGCGCTTTGGTTGCTCGTTCCTAGGTTGGTTCGGTCGTCAGAACTCAAACCACCCTGGGAGCCGCACCATGTCCGTCGAACTTTCTGAAACATTGAGCAACATCGTCGAGAACACCGGCAAGAGCGTCGTTCGAGTCGAAGGAGGTGGCCGGCGATCGGCCAGCGGCATCGTCTGGAGCCCGAAGCAGGTCGTCACCGTCGCGCACGCGATTCAGCGTGAAGACGTCACGGTGTCGATCGACGGGAAGGACTTCAAAGCGCGCCTGAAGGGCCGCGACGAAAACACCGATCTCGCGCTGCTCGAGCTCGATGAAGCACTGGCGCCCGCGACCTTCGATGACGGCGCCGGGCTCAAGGTCGGTCAGCTCGCGCTACGGCTGGCTCGCCCGGGTGAAACCGTGCGCGCGACCAGCGGCATCGTGAGCGCGTTGGCCAGGAAGAGCTGGCGCACGCCGCGCGGCGCCGAGGTCGACTTCTACCTGGAGTCGGACGCCGACTATTCGTCGGGCTTCGGCGGTGGGCCGTTGGTCGATCTGCAGGGCAGGGTGCTCGGCTTGACCAGCACCGGCGTGCTGCGTTCGGTGGTGCTCACCATTCCCACGAAGACCATTCGCCGCGTGGTGGCGCAGTTCGAAGCGCACGGGAAGGTGCGGCGCAGCCATCTGGGCCTGCAGCTCCAGCCGGTTCAACTTCCTGACGCGGTGCGCGTCTCGACCGGCGAAGAGATCGGCCTGCTGGTCACCTCGGTGGAGAAGGACGGCCCCGCGGACAAGGCCGGCATTCAGTATGGCGACACCGTGCTGCACCTGGGTGATGACTCGGTGAAGACGTTGCAGGATCTCTATCGCTACCTGCGCGCGGACAACGCGGACAAGCAGGTGCCGCTCAGGTTCTTCCGCAACGGCCAGGTCAACACGTCGCAGGTGACGCTCGGGGGCCGGTAACCTGGGCTCACTCGTCTTTGCCGTCCTTGAGTTCTTTGCGCGGAACGGCCGGCAGCGGCCCCGATTGATGCCGGCTCGCCGGCGTCGCCTCGAGGTTCTTCGCGGCCATGTAGATGATGTTCCGGGTGCCTTTCTTGCCCCGGTACATCGCGCGATCCGCGAGATCGACCAGCGTCTCCTGATCCTGCGCGTGCTCGGGATACGACGCGATGCCGATGCAGGTGCTGATGCTCAGGCTGAAGCCCTCGCGCGCGAGGAACCGGTGCGACTCGATCGATCGCCGAATGCGCTCCGCCACCTTGAGCGCACCGCCTGAATCCGTGCCGCGCAGCAGCAGCACGTACTCATCACCGCCCCACCGGCACACGATGTCGTTGTCGCGCACGCAGTTCTTCAGCACCCGCGCCACCTCGACCAATAGCTTCGAGCCGACCAGGTGCCCGTGCGTGTCGTTGATGCTCTTGAAGTAGTCGAGATCGAGAAACGCCAACGCGAACGGCTTGTCGTTCGTCGCCAGCGCCTTGAACTCCTTGTCGAGCACCAGCTGGAGATACCGGCTGTTGAACAGGTGCGTGAGATCGTCGAGGTAGACGAGATCTTCCACCGCGGCGAACTTGCCCAGGTTCTTGAGGGCCAGCCCGAGGTGCCGCGCGAGGAAGGGCGCCCCCGACACGCCGGCATCCGAGATGTCGTCCCGGTAGAACAGCAGCACCGCGCCGTACAACACGTCGCCTTCGGAGACCGGCACGAGGAACGCGGTGTCGAGGCCGAGCTCCTTGATGACGATCTCCTGGCCGGTGCGCTCGATCTCCTCGACCGTCTCTCGCACGGCTTCCAGCGTCTGCCTCTCCACCACCTCGCGGATCAGCTCGCCGAAACCCTGAAAGCCGGACAGCTCGAGCTTGCCCGCCTCTTTGGTGAAGACCACCACCGCATCGGCCTCACACATCGACTGGAACGCCGCCGCGGTCGCCTCGAACAACTTGTCGCGCTCGAGCGTGGTGGCGATGCGTTGCCCGGCCTCGAGCAACGCGACGTGCGTGCGCAGCGCCTGGTTCTCCTTGAGCAGGGTGTGCTGGGTGAGCGCGCGCGTGACGGCGTGGGCGAGCACCTCGGGCTGCACCGGCTTGACCAGGTAATCCGCGGCGCCGCTCTTGATGGCGCGAACGGCCGGCTCGACCTTGTCGAGGGCGGTGATCACCAGGACCTCGACATCAGGGTGCGTCGACCGCACGTACTGCAGCAACGCGATGCCGTCGCTCTGCGGCAGAATGAGATCGGTCACCAGCATGGCGAAGCGGGTCTTCGCCATGGCCTCTTTGGCCTCGGCGATCGAGCCCACCGCGGTGACCTCGTGACCTGCCCCGGCCAGGAAGTCGCTGTACAGCGACCTCGCCAGCTTCTCGTCATCCACCAACAAAATCTGCGCCATGGGGAATCTGGCGAACTAGCAGACGCGTGCAGGCCGTGCGAGCGTTCGCGCTCTTGGTGAGCCGCGATGAACGCCGGTTGTGTGTGTTTTTCAGCGCAGGGGCGACCCGCTATGCGCTCGATGCGGTGCGTGTGCTCGAAGTGGCCCGGGCGAACGAGGAGGGGGCGCTTCAACTTTCCCAGCACCTGCCGGTGCGCGATTTGTCTCTGCTACTGGGGGGGGACGCTGAAGTGCGCGTGGCCGCCGGCGTGGTGATGGACGTCTCTCCCACGCTCGCCCTGCGGGTCAAACAGGTCGATGGCGTGTTCGACTGCACCGGCTTGAAGCGCTGGCCGGTGCAGGGGCGCTTGGTGCCGCTGCTCGCTCCGGCCCTCGCCGGTGCGTTGGAATACGAAGGGCGGCTGGTCTTCGAGCTCGACGCCGACGGTGCGGCCCGCGGTCTTCCCCGCCAGCTCAAGCCCATCGAGCGCCACCACCGCACCGACACCACCGGCCTCGTCTTCACCGTGCAGGGGGAGCGGCTGGCGCTCCCGCTCCACCACGTGGTGCAGGTGATCGAGGCGAACGCCTGTTTCAACCGCGCCCCCAACGCCGGCAGCTTTCTGGGCGTGGCGGTGCACCGGGCGCAGCTCTGCCCGGTCTTCACCGTGGGCCCCCTGGGCCTGGTTCAGCCCTTCATCGTCCTCTTTGAGGTCGGAGGGGACCTGCTGGGCCTTTCTGCGAGCCAGGTCGAAGGGGTGCGGTCAGGCTCCTCCCTTGTCGGGGCGTCGGTCCTCGATGTCGGCCGCATGTTTTCTTGAGGGTGTTCGAGTGTTACCCCTACACTCCCTCAGTTCTTCTTCGACTTTCTCCTACTGGAACCCGCGATGCCCAAATCAGTACTCGTCGCCGACGACTCACTCACGATTCGCAAGATCGTCGGAATGCTCTTCGCGATGGAAGACTTCACGTTGACGTCCGTGGACAACGGGCTCGACGCCGTCGCCAAGGCACGGGAGCTGCGGCCCGATCTCGTGATCGCCGACTGCATGATGCCCGGTAAGAACGGCTACGAGGTCTGCCAGGAGCTCAAGAGCGACCCGTCGACCTCGCACATTCCCGTGCTGCTGCTGGCCGGCAACTTCGAGCCCTTCGATCCCGCGCGGGCGCAGGCGGTCGGCGCGAACGGGCACATTCCCAAGCCCTTCGACAGCACCAGCTTCCTCGATCGCGTGCGCGCGTCGGTGGGCATGGCGCCGGCGGCCGCGCAGCCCAACCCGCTCTCGCACCTCGGGCCGTCGACCACGCCGCAGGCCCCGTCTGCGCCGCCCAACCCGCAGCAGATCCGCCCGCCGATGGCACCTCCGCAGCCGCTGCAGGGCATTCAGCAGCCGCGCCCGATGCCGGGCATGCAGGGCCAGCAGCCCGGTCAGCCTGGAATGCCGCCGCCGCGCCCGATGGGTGGCGTGCCGATGGGGACCCAGCCTGGAATGCCGCCGCGCCCGATGGGTGGCGTGCCGATGGGAACGCAGCCCGGTATGCCGCCGCGCCCGATGGGAATGCCGATGGGCCAGCCGGGCATGCCGCCGGGTGGAATGCCTCCGCGCCCGATGGGTGTGCCGATGGGTACGCAGCCTGGAATGCCGCCGCGCCCGATGGGTGTGCCGGGCATGCCGGGCACGATGCCTCCCGGGCCGGGCATGGCGCGTCCTCCGATGGCGGGAACGCCGGGCATGCCGCCCGCGCCGGGAATGCCGGGTGGTTTTCCGCGCCCGCCCGGTCAGGCGCCGCTCCCCGGAGTGCCTCGCCGCGATCCGTTCGGGTTGCCGGGCCAGGCGCCTCCGCAGCAGCCGGCGCAGCCTGCGCACCGCACTGAGTCGCTCGATCTCGATTCGCACCGCTCGGCCGATGGCGGTGAAGCGCACTTGCGTGAAGCGCTGTCGAAGGCCTCCCGTGAGGTCATCGAGAAGATCGCGTGGGAGGTCGTTCCCCAGTTGGCGGAGACGATCATCCGCCAGGAGCTGGACCGCCTCATCAAGGATCGCGAAGCCAAAGGTCTCTGACTTTTCTTCCTTTCGTTGATTCCAGTTGTCGAGGGCGGCCCCTTCCGTGTTTGAGAGGGCCGCCTGATTTGTTTTTCGAGTGAAGGGTTCTGATGACGACCGAAAATGCTGAGACCGCTGAAGCCCCGAAGGGCTGGATGCCGGGAGTGGTGGAGTCCAAGTGGTACCCGCTGTGGGAATCGCGCGGGTACTTCAAGCCCGAGGTCGACTCGACCAAGCCTTCGTTCTCGATCGTTCTGCCGCCGCCCAACATCACCGGGTCGCTGCACCTGGGCCACGCGCTGACCGCGACCATTCAGGACATCCTGATTCGCTGGAAGCGCATGAGCGGCTTCAACGTGCTCTGGGTGCCGGGCACCGATCACGCCGGCATCGCCACCCAGATGGTGGTCGAGCGTGAGCTCAAGAAGACCGAGAACAAGACGCGGCACGACTACGGCCGTGAAGAGTTCGTCAAACGCATCTGGCAGTGGCGCGAGAAGTACGGCGCGCGCATCGCCGAGCAGCACCGCGTGTTGGGGGCGTCACTCGACTGGTCGCGTGAACGTTTCACGATGGACGAAGGCGTGTCGGAGGCCGTGCAGGAAGTGTTTCTGCGCCTCCACAAGGAAGGCCTCATCTACCGCGCGCGCAAGCTCATCAACTGGGATCCCCAGCTGCGGACGGCCATCTCGGATCTCGAGGTGGACAACGAGGAGCGCAACGGCTCGTTGTGGAGCATCGCGTACCCGGTGACGGGTTCTGACGAGAAGCTGGTGGTGGCCACCACGCGGCCCGAGACGATGTTGGGCGACACCGCGGTCGCCGTGCACTCGGAAGATGTCCGCTACAAGCACCTGATCGGAAAGACGGTGATGCTGCCGTTCGTGAATCGGGAGATCCCGATCATCGCCGACGACATTCTCGTCGACCCGAAGTTCGGCACCGGCGTGGTGAAGGTGACGCCCGCGCACGATCACAACGACTACGCCACGGGGCAGCGCCACAAGTTGCCGATGGTGAACATCTTCACCGACACCGCGCACGTGAACGAGAACGGCGGGCCGTACCAGGGGCTCGAGCGTTTCGCCGCGCGCAAGAAGATCCTCGAGGATCTCACCGCCGCCGGGCTGTTGATTGAAGAGAAGCCGCACAAGCTGCCGCTCGCGATCAGCCAGCGCACCGGCGTGCCGGTCGAGCCGCGCCTGTCGTGGCAGTGGTACGTGAAGATTCAGCCGCTGGCCGACCCCGCGATCGCCGCGGTGGAGCAGGGGAGGACGAAGTTCGTGCCCGAGTCGTGGACGAACACCTACTTCTCCTGGATGCGGAACATCCACGACTGGTGCATCAGCCGCCAGCTGTGGTGGGGCCATCAGATCCCCGCCTGGTACGAGCAGGCCGCCGACGGCACCGTCGACTTCGAGACCGCGAAGTTCGTGGTGTCGAAGACCAAGCCCGAGGGCAACTGGGTGCAGGACCCCGACGTGCTCGACACCTGGTTCAGCTCGGCGCTGTGGCCGTTCTCCACGCTGGGTTGGCCCAACACCGAGTCGCCTGATTTGAAGGCGTTCTATCCAAACTCCGTGATGGAGACCGGGCACGACATCATCTTCTTCTGGGTCGCCCGGATGATGATGATGGGCATCCACTTCATGGGTGATGTGCCCTTCCGCACCGTCTACCTGCACGCGATGGTGCGCGACGAGAAGGGCGAGAAGATGTCGAAGACGAAGGGGAACGTGATCGATCCCCTCGACATCATCCAGGGCGCCGAGGCCATCAAGCTGCCGCCGTCGGTGAAGAACAAGTACCCCGACGGCCTCGAGGCGATGGGCGCCGATGCGCTGCGCTTCACGCTTGCCTCGCTCACCCAGCAGGGCCGCGACATCAAGCTGAGCGTCGAGCGCATCGAGGGCTACAAGGCGTTCTGCAACAAGCTGTGGAACGCGTCCCGTTTCGCGCTGCAGAACATGGGCGACTTCAAGGTCGACCCGAAGATCTTCGTGAAGGAGCGCGCGCTCTCGTTGGCGGATCGGTGGATCCTCTCGCGCCTCAACGTGTGCATCGGCGGCGTGCAGGCGGCGCTGGCGGCGTACAACTTCGGTGAAGCGAGCTCGTTGCTCTACCAGTTCCTCTGGCGTGAGTTCTGCGACTGGTACATCGAGCTGTCGAAGGGCTCGCTGCGTGGTGAAGACGAGCACGCGCGTGATTCGACCCGCGCGGTCCTGGTGTTCTGCCTCGACCAGGTGCTGCGTGCGCTGCACCCGTTCATGCCCTTCATCACCGAGGAGCTGTGGCAGCAGTTGCCCATGCAGCGCCCGGTGGAGTCGATCTGCCTAGCTTCGTACCCGACGGAAGATCGCCGGCTGAGCGATCCTGCGGCTGAGGCCGAGATGAAGCCAGTCATCGATGCGATCGATGGCATCCGCACGATTCGCGGTGAGTCGATGCTCTCGCCTGCGATCAGGGTGGAGGCGCACGTGCAGTCGTCGCACCCGTCGGTGCGCGAGACGCTGCAGCGATGCCGTGACTACGTGATCCAGCTGGCGCGGCTCGCGTCGCTGCACGTGAGCGATCTGGGCGTGAAGCCTCCGCAGGCCGCGGCGGAGATCCGGGCGGACATGGAGATCTACGTGCCGCTGGCCGGCATCGTGGACCTCGCGGAAGAGCGCGAGCGGCTCAAGAAGGAGATCGAGAAGGCGGAGAAGGAGATCACCGGCATGGAAGGGCGGCTCAACAATCCGTCGTTCGTGGCCCGCGCTCCGCCGGAGGTGGTCGCCAAGGATCGCGCGCGCGTGGAAGAGCTGCGTTCGCGCATCAGCAAGGTGAACGACAACATCAAGCGCATCGCGCCGGTGGAGGTGCGGATCGCGCCCCCTGCTCCGGATGGTGCGCGGAATCTGGGTGAAGAGCTGAAGGAAGAGCTGTCGGGTCTGCGGGTGCAGGAGACGGATCAGCAGGTGACCGAGGCGCTTCAGAAGCTGCGCGAAGGGACGAAGGAAGGTCTGTCGTCACGCGATCACTACGATCTTGGCGTGGCGTACATGAACATGGGCCTGGTCGATGATGCCGTGCGCGAGTTCAACGCGGCGAAGGAGGACGAGCCCAAGAAGAAGGCGCCCGCGAAGAAGCCCGCAGCGAAAGCAAAGGCGAAGGTCGTGAAGAAGAAGGCCGCGCCTGTGGCGAAGAAGAAGGCGGCTCCAGTGAAGAAGAAGCCGAAGGCGAAAGCCAAGGTCGCCAAGCCCAAGGCGAAGAAGCCGGTCGCAAAGAAGAGAAAGTGAAACTTGTCTCCCTCTCCCTTTGGGAGAGGGTCGGGGTGAGGGCATAGCGTCCTCACATTGAATCCAGGGACCACATGAACACCTTCATCGACCGGCTGATCGACCTCGCGCTGGATGAAGACCTCGGCAGCGCCGGAGACGTGACCACCTCGGCGCTCGTTCCCGCGGGCGCCAAGGGCCGGGCGGAACTCTGGGCGAAAGAGCCGATGGTGCTCTCAGGTCTCGGCGCTTTCGTGCGCACCTTCGAGAAGGTCGACCCTTCGGTCCAGGTGAAGCTGGAAGCCGCCGACGGCGACAAGACGAGCAAACGCCAACGCATCGCCACGCTGACAGGCCCCCTGCAGAGTCTGCTGATCGGCGAACGCACCGCGCTCAACATCGTGCAGCGTTGCGCTGGCATGGCCACTGCCGCCTCTGCCGCGATGGCGCTGATTGAAGGCGTGAAGGGCAGCAAGCTCAAGATCCTCGACACCCGCAAGACGCCTCCGGGCATGCGCGGTCTGGCCAAGCAGGCCGTGCGCGACGGCGGCGCCTTCAACCACCGCTTCGGGCTCTTCGACGGTGTGTTGATCAAGGACAACCACATCGCTGCCGTCGGCGGCTCCATCGCGAAGGCGCTGGCCCGAGCGAGGGCCAACGCGCCGCGCCTGGTGAAGATCGAGATCGAAGTGACCACCCTCGAGCAGCTGCGCGAAGCAATTCAGCACGGCGCGCACATCGTGATGCTCGACAACATGGACGACGCCAAGGTGAAGGCGGCCGTGGCGATTGCCGCGGGCAAGGTCGAACTGGAAGTCTCCGGCGGAGTGACCGCTGAGCGCCTGCCGAAGCTCGCGACGCTGGGTGTCGACTACGTCTCGATGGGAGCACTCACGCACTCCGCGCGGGCGATGGATCTCAGTCTCGAGATCCTCGTCGGGAAGGGTGGCTAGTACTGCAGTTCAGAAGTCAGCCACGCACGGGCCTGCATTGGCGATGGCCGGCGCAGTGACCGACGTGCGCGCTCCGTTGGCCATTCCCAAGGCTGTCAGCAGAGGAGGACGACCGCGAGAGGCTGTGCTCTCCTCCGCAACTTGGAGCCGATGAAGCGGGGCCGGTGGATGTTGGTGCCGTTGGCGGCGGTGATCGCCGGAGCGGGCCTTTGGCTCATGCAGGAACCAGAGCTCACCCTCAGCCATTCACGCTTTCCGGAGCGCTTCCCGGTCCACGGCATCGACGTCTCCCGCCACAACGGGGTCATCGATTGGCCTCGTGTCGCAGACGGCGGTGTTCACTTCGCGTGGATCAAGGCGACCGAGGGCGGAGACGTCGTCGATCCGCGCTTCCGGGAGAACCTGGAGGGCGCTCAACGGGCCGGGCTGAAGGCTGGTGCCTACCACTTCTTTACGTTCTGCAGGTCAGCTCCTGATCAGGCGCGCAACTTCCTGTCCGCCGTCGAGACGAGCGTGACCACGCTCCCACCGGTCGTCGACGTGGAGTTCATCGGCAACTGCCGCTCGCCCCCGGCGCCCGAGGAAATTCGCCGGAGCCTGGAGAATTGGCTGCAGATCGTCGAGACCGCGCTGGGGCGCCGCGCGGTGATCTACACGATGCCGGACGTGGACGCGCTCGTGCTTCAGGGGCTCGATCGGCCGCGCTGGATCCGGTCGACCGCCGCCGAACCGGCAGCGCCCTGGATTGTCTGGCAGTTCGATCCCTCGGGCAAAGTCCCGGGCATCGACGGGCCGGTCGACCTCAACGTCTTCAACGGCCCGCTCGATCAGTTCGCGCCGTGAGAAGCCGCGGTGTCTCTCGCAGGGAGACGTTTCTGGGATGCGTTACGAAATCAGCGGCAGGCCCAACTGGCCGACCACTTCGTTGAGCGCCTTGCGCGCCATGTTGCGCGGCAACACCATCACGAAGCCGCCCGAGTTCACGTGCATCGACGCGGGGATCAGGAACAGCGCGAACACCCGCGCGAAGAAGGTCGGCGCGATCCACGCCTGCATCGAGAGCGTGCCGCCGGTGAACGAGAACGCCGCCATCATCGGCGCCACCAGGAAGCCGGAACCCTTCTGGTACGTGCGGGTCGCCGTGCCCGCGCCCTCGACCACCCGGTAGCCCGCGCCTGGCGCCCACGCATCGATGATTGCCCAGGGATCGCCTGAGACCGGGCCCGACAACGACGTCCGCTTCTTGGGATCAACCACCGCGAGTGCGCTCATGGGCCGCACGCAATCAAGAAGCTCAGCTGAATGCCATCACGTCGTCGTGCACCGGGTAGCTGGCGACCGTCTTCCTGCCGCCCGAGTAGTCCCGCGTCGGGAGGGTCTTGAGCTCCCAGTCGGGGAGAATCAGCGCGGTCAGCCCCCGGCCGAACACGCCGCCCGTGTCGATGCCCACCGCCCACTCGGTCACCAGCGGCCTGTCGAGCACGGAGTGGCCGAAGATGAGCCGCTCGGGGCCTTTCCAGAAGTTCGTCCAGAAGGAGAAGTCGACCGGCGCCTTCGACGGCCAGAAGCTCTTGAGGCCCGGTGGCTTGATGTGCTGCACGTGCAGCAGGTGGTTGGCGCGCTGCTCTTCGAGCGGCACTCCGGGGAAGGCACCTGCGTGCACGACGGCTGCTTTGAACTCAGGCAGGCGGATGAAGAGCGGCAGGCGCTCGAAGTACTCGTAGTGCTGCGGCTCGAGCCGATCGCGCGTGTAGAGGTGGGCCGGGGAGAGCTTCTCCGCCTTGCTGTGGCGCTGCTGGAGGTGCTTCTCCTCGTGATTGCCCAGCACGCACTCGTGCTTCATCGCGAGTTCGACGCACTCGCGGGGTTTGGGGCCGCGATCGACGAGGTCGCCCGCGAAGATGAGGCGATCAGCTGAGGTGACGTGAAGGGTGTCGAGGAGATCGAGGGTCTCGTCGTAACAGCCGTGTAGATCTCCGATGACGATGGTGCGGTTCATGATGGCCCAAGGACTCGCGATCACGAGACGACCTGACTGAACGTCAGCCCTCTCCCCGACCCTCTCCCCCCTCGGGGAGAGGGAGGCCTTGTTCTTGATGAAAAATTGTCGAATCGGTCCGTCAGGAATGCCGCTGGCCCCTCGTGTGGGGCAGGTATGGTCCCGGGCCTCAGCCCATGCTCAACGACGACGAGTTGTTCGCAGATATCGCCAGGCGCAAGGCGCTTGGCCAGGACTACAAACGCCCCCTCGGGGAACTGGTGTTCCGGTGGCGCGATGCGTCAACCACCGTCATCCGGCGCGTGCAAGGCGCGTTCATGAGGGGCAGCCCCGACGACGCCGACGAGATCTTCCAGGACGCGGTCGCCAAGTTCATGGCGAAGGGACTGGATCAATTTCGCGGCGTCTCGGAGCAGGTGCCAGGCAAAGCAGCGTCTCCCAAGACCTTCTTCCTGCGCATCGTGAAGCACTGCGCGATCGACCGGTACCGCCGGCAGCGCGAAGAGCTCGATTCAGGCCGGGGCGTCGGGGAAGACGACGACGAGCCGGAGACCAGTCTGCCCGAGGCCAATCGGTCGATCTCCGAGGCCAGGGCCCTCGCCGAGCAGCAAGAGGCTCACGGCGAGTATTGGAAGTCGTGGGAGCGGCTCAAGGAAGAGCATCCCAACGAAGCCGCCGCCTGGGATCTGTACCACCACCAGGATCTCGACGATCACGAAGAGGTCGCGCGCGCCCTCGGCATCACCGTCGTCAACTCGTACAAACGTGTCAGCCGCGCGCAGGCGTGGCTGAAGCTCTACATCCTCGAAGCGCGCAAGCGTGAAGAGGGTTCCTCAGAGGAGAACTGAACATGGTCACGACCACCCCCGAGAAGTACGCCGCCCGCCTCACCGAGCTCGAAGCACTGCACCACGAGTTGGAGACTGGAAAGCGGCCGGGCGATGGGGCGGTGGTGGTGGGGTTGCTTCTCGAGGCCGCGGGCGACGTGTTGCGCAGGCGCGCCGCGCTCAACGCGAAGAGCGCGAATCTGAACAAGCCCTTGGGCGCCATTCCCGAACTGGCGCTCCGTTCGTGGGGTGATGGGGTTCAGGTCGAAGAGCTCGCCTCCAGGCTCAAGCGCGCCGCCAGTCAGGCCGTCGAGTCAGCCTTGCCCGACAGCGTGGAAGACGGAGAAGCGATGGCTCAGTGGGCGGTGCAGGATCTTCAAGCCCGGGATCGCCTCGAATCTGCCCTGGTCGCCCTCGAGGCCCTCGCAGGTACCGGCCGCAAAGACGCCGCCGCTTTGGTGACGCGATTGCGCACAGCGGTCGGAGGCGTCGACAAGGTCTGTCGCGCCGGTGTCGCCAGCCTCACCGCGCTCAACGGTGCACGACGGGCCGAAGCTGCGTTGATCGATCAGGAATACCGGGGGCAGGCCTGGTGGTACTCGGAGCGCACCGGCATCGACGACGATCAGCTGGTCAAGGTGCTGGGCGGTGAAGTGAAGGGCTCGATGCCCTCGGAGTTCAGGAGCGCGAACAGCGAAGTCACCCGCAAACGCGGTCGCCCGGTGAGCTTCGACGATCTGCTCCGCTTCGATCTCGGCCTCGCCAGCCCCGGTGAAAAGGAAGTCATTCGGCTGCAGGCCGACGCAGATCCAGAGCTCAAGTTGTCGCTGGCCGCCATGGAAGCCGCCGAGGCCGCCATCGCCGAAGAAACCGCAGGTGAAGTCGCCGTACCGCAGTCCGCTCCCGTGTCCATCCCGGTCGAGCGAAGCATCACCCCCGAGATCATCGAAGAACGCGCCGAGTTCAAGGTGCTCCTCTTCCGCACGAAGAAAGCCGTCCAGGTGGTGGTTCAACCCCATCGACTGGATCGTCTGGCTGCGGCCGCGGTCTACCGGAGCGACGAGCCCGACCGCCCGTTCCCCTCTGCGCCCGGCGACATGGGCATCCACTTCGATCTCGGCGCGCCCGAGCGGCTCGTGGGCGTGCTCGCTCGAATCGTGGTGAAGCTGGTCGACGGGCAGACCCATGCCTTCGAGGCCCGTCTGTGAGCTCGGGCATCGCCGTCGTGCTGGTGACGGCGCCCAACGAAGAGAACGCCGCGCTCATCGCCCGCACCCTGATCGAAGAGCGGCTGATCATGTGCGCCAACCTCCTGCCAGGTGTGCGCAGCCTCTATCGGTGGGAGGGGGCGGTCGCTGACGAACGTGAAGTGATGATGGTTCTCAAGGCGCCAGCGGCCCATTACCCCGCGCTGCAGGCCCGTATTCTCTCGTTGCATCCCTCCACCGTGCCCGAGGTGCTCCGGCTCGAGGTGCCTGAAGGATCACCTGCGTACCTGCAGTGGGTCTTGAGCGCGTAAGCCCGGTGATGGGAGAGTCCGCGCCATGCTGCCGAGTTCGGCGGCTGGTGGGGGGGCCACCAGCTACCTGCAAGACGTTCTGTCGGTTGATGCCGCTCGGCGCCAGCGCAGCGCTTCGCGCATCGGGTTGTTCCTGGGCTTCGCCGGCATCCCCATCCTGCTGCAGACGCTGCTCACCCTTCATGGGCCGCTGCGTTTCGGGATGGCCCTGCTGGTGCTCGCGCTCTCCCTGATGGGCCCTGCGGCCGCGTGGCTGGCCCGCTCAGGGCGCGGCACCCTCGCAGGTCTGTGGCTCACCGCGCTCCCCAGCCTGGGTTCGCTGATCGCCGTGGCCACCTCGCACCAGTTCGGCGCCGCACCGCTTTACTGCGGGCTGGCCATCGTGGTCGCCCTTGCCACCCTGGAGGGGAGAGCCCTCTGGGCGGGCCTCATCGGCGTGCTGCTGTGCGTGCTCGGCACGGTGCTGCTGATGCTGTTCATCGAGGTGCTGCCCACGCGCATCGAGCAGCTGTTGCTCAACTCCGTGGTGGCGCTGTTGTTGATGGCCCTGGTGGCAGGGCTGCAGGGCCGGGCCTACCGGCGCACCCTCGAGGAGGTGGCCGCGCACCAGTCGCGCGCCGCCGAGCTGGAGGCCCGGTATCGGCTGATCGCGGAGAACACCACCGACCTGGTGGCGCTGCTCGACGCCTCCAACACGGTGGTCTACGCGAGCCCCTCGTTCATGAAGGTGCTGGGCCTCGATCCGAAAGGAGGCCCGGCGCGCGCTGCGCTCTCTGACGAAGATGAAGCGAGCTCGCTCGACACGGTGCTCGCGGTGGTGCGTGGCGGGCAGGTCGCGCGCAGTCAGATCAAACGCCGCCGGGCCGACGGCACCATCGGGCGATTCGAGTGCGTGTGCAGCCCGGCGGCCGACTCGGGGCTGGTGCTCTGCGTGGCACGCGACGTCACGGCCGAGCGCGCGATGCTCAGCGAGCTGGAGCAGGCCAAGAAGATGGAGGCGCTCGGCCGCTTCGCCGGCAGCATCGCGCATGACTTCAACAACCTGCTCTCGGTGATGCGCACCTGCACCACGCTGGCAGCGCAGAACGTGCCACGCGACGGCACCGCGCAGGCCGAACTCAACGACGTGCAGGAGGCCATTTCGCGCGCCAGTGGGCTCACTTCTCAGCTGCTCGCCTTCAGCCGGCGTGACGTGGTGCTTCCCAAACGCGTCGAAGTGGGCCCGTTGCTCGCGCGCGCCAGTGAGCTCGCGCAGCGCCTGGTGGGTGAGCGCGTGAAGGTGGAGCTCGAGGTCGATCCCGAGACCTGGGCGCTCTGGAGCGGGCCCTCTCAGCTCGAGCAGATCGTGATGAACCTCGCCGCCAACGCACGCGACGCGATGCCCGAGGGTGGAACGTTGCGCCTGACGGCCCGCAACGCGCCCGGCTCGGTCGTCGGCGATGCGGTATTTCTCTCGTTCTCGGACACCGGCACCGGCATGTCACCGGAGACGCGCTCGCACCTGTTCGAGCCGTTCTTCACCACCAAGGCCCCGGGCATCGGCACGGGCCTGGGCCTGGCGACCGTGTTCGGGGTGGTGAATGCGCTGGGCGGGGTGATCGAAGTGCAAAGTGAGCTGGGCAAGGGCACCGACTTCCGCATCTGGCTGCCGCGCGCCCTCGATGGAGTCGACGTGATCGTTCCGGCGTTGAGTCCGCCCCGGCGGCAGCGGCGCCCAAACGAGGCCACCGTGCTGGTGGTCGATGACGACGCCGACGTGAGATCGTTGATGGTTCGGCTGATCGCGCACGAGGGTTTTCAGGTGCTGCCCGCCGCGAACGCCGAGCAGGCCATGGCCATGTCGCTCACGTTGTCAGAGCTGCCGGTGCTGGTGACCGACGTCATGCTGACGGGGCGCGATGGGCTCTGGCTGGCGCAGCGGCTGCTGGATCGTTTTCCTTCGATGCGCGTGGTGCTCGTCTCTGGCTTCGCACCGGACCCGGTGGCCGCGGCGCGGTTGGTCTCTCGAGGCGCGCGCTTCGTGCAGAAGCCCTTCCGGCCGGGCTCGTTGGTACAGGCAGTCAGGGAGAGCCTGGGGTTGCCTGGCCCTTCTTCGAGCCCTCCGCTGGTCAGGCCGGAGCACCAGAGCTGAGGAATTTGACCAGCGCGCGTTGAGCGTTCACTTCGCCGTGGTGCAGCGCGACGCGTTTGACCTGGGGGATCGCGCCCAGCCAGGCCCGAAGTTCCGTGCGATCAGCGTGAGCGGAGAGCCCGCGCAGCGTGTCGATGCGGGCGCGCACCGGCACTTCCTGGCCATCGAGCCACACCGGTTGGCCGAGTTTCGCCGCGTCTTGAATGCGCCGCCCCGGAGTGCCGGAGCTCTGGTGGCCCGCGAAGAGCAGGGTGTTGCGCTCGTCGGACAGGCCGCCATCGACCAGGTGACTGACGATGCGGCCGCCGGTGAGCATGCCGGAGCCGGCGATCACGATCATCGGACCGGGTGTGTCGCGCAGCCTGGCGGAGTCCGGGCCGCGCCTCGAAGCGTACAGATCGTCGAAGTCGAGCGGCGCGTCACCCTGCGCGAGCTTGTGCAGGGAAGGCTCGTCGTAGAGCTGCTGGAACTTCGAATACGTCTCGGTGATGAGCAGCCCCATCGGCGTGTCGAGCGCCACCGGCACACGCTGCAGCTGGCCTGACTCGACCAGCTCGTTGAGGAAGTAGAGGATCACCTGCGTGCGGCCGATGGCGAAGGCGGGGATGAACACCTTGCCCTTGCGCGCCGCGGTCTGCTGCACCACCTCGAGCAGCTTCTGCTTGATGTCGTCGTGGCTGTGTTCGTGATCGCGCTCGCCGTAGGTCGACTCCATCACCACCACGTCGACCGCACGATCGGTGGACCAGCCGGTGAAAGCATCGCGCAGCAGCGGGGAGTGCGGCCGGCCGAGATCACCGGAGAGAATGACGCGGCTCTTCGCGCTGATCACGTCGATGGAAGCCGAGCCCAGAATGTGGCCCGCCTCTCGAAAGGTGAGCTGCAGGCCCATCTCTGTGAACGCGCGATCGTACGGCACGGGCTGCGCCCACTTGTCGAAGGCCGCGAGCAACCCCTTCGTCTCGCGGAAGGTGGCCCGTTGCATCGAAAGACTGTCCTCCAGCGAGATGCGCGCGATGTCGAGGGTGGCCTGGGTGGCGAGGATGGGCTTCTCGAAGCCGCCGTCGAGCAGGTGGGGCAGGGAGCCGATGTGATCGTGGTGGCCGTGGGTGAGCACCACCGCGTCGACGTCGCGCGCCGCTTCGGGGAAGACCCAGTTGTTCGCTTCACGCCCCTGGCCAATGCCGCAATCGACCAGCAGGCGTTTGCCGCCCAGCTCGACCCGGGTCATGGCGCCGGTGACGCGGTCGATCGCACCGAGCAGCCGGACCTCACCGTCGGCCAGAGGGTGCTGCGCGGTACAGGCGAGGATGTCGGGCATGTGCAGGATTTAGCGCGAGTCGAGGACCGCGCGCAGCACGTCAGGGCGATCGGTCATCACGCCGCCCACGCCTTCGAGAATGCAGCGGCGCATCTCGACCTCTTCATCGACGGTCCACACGTTGATCCACTTGCCGTGCGCCTGGGCCACCTTCACCAACTCCGCGTCGAACAGGGTCACGCCTTCCCAGCGGTAGGGCATGTCGAGCACGGTGTAGCGCGGGTCGTCATCGGGGGGCTCACCGCCTTTGGTCGGCAGCACGAAGGCCGCCAAAGCGTCGCGGGGAAAGAAGTGACAGGCGTCGGGGAGCAGGCGCGCGAGCTCGGCGGCGATCGAGTCGTGCTCACTGCCGATGCACAACCGGTCGAGCACGCCTTCCTTCTTCACCAGGGAAACGAAGGGCTCCACCGCGCCGGCGCTCTTCACTTCGACGTTCAGGCGAACACCCGGCGTAGCGGTGAGCAGCTCGCGGAACGAGGGGAGCCGCACCCCTTTGCCTCGCAGCGGCGTTCCCGACTCACCGACCGGCGTGAAGTGAAACGCGGCGTCGAGTTGGGAGAGCACGCTCCATGGCTGATCGCTCAGCGGCCCCGAGCCGTCGGTGCAGCGCTCGAGCGTGGGGTCGTGAGCGATCACGATCTCGCCGTCAGAAGAGGCGTGTACGTCGAGCTCGAGCACGTCGCTGCGATGCACCTTCAACGCGCGCTCGAACGCGTACATCGTGTTCTCGGGGTAGAGCGCTGCACCGCCGCGATGGGAGATGTGCAGCGGCGCCTTCAAGCCCTCGAAGAACGCGTGCTTCATGGCGCCTCGAAGGTCGCCGCGATGCCCTGGCCGACGCCGATGCACATGGCGACCAGGCCCTTCTTCGCTCCCCGCGCGCGCATGGCGTGGGTGAGGGTGGCGACGATGCGGGCCCCGCTCATGCCCAGCGGATGACCGAGCGCGATGGCCCCGCCGTTGACGTTGACCCGGCTCTCGTCGAGCTCGAGCTCACGGATGCAGCCGAGCGACTGCGCGGCGAAGGCTTCGTTGAGTTCGATGAGCTCCAGCTCGCCCAGCTTCCAGGAAGCGCGTTCGAGCGCCTTGCGCGTCGCAGGCACAGGGCCCAGGCCCATCACGCGCGGATCGAGACCGGCGGTGCCGCTGGAGACGAAACGCGCAAGTGGCGTCTTTCCCCAGGCCTTCACGGCGCGCTCACTCATCAACACCACCGCCGAAGCGCCGTCGTTGAGCGTCGACGAATTGCCCGCCGTCACGGTGCCGCCTTCACGGAACGCCGGCTTGAGCGTGGAGAGCTTCTCCAGCGTGGAGTCTCCGCGCGGCTGCTCGTCGTGGGCCACCACGATGGCCGGGCCCTTCTTCTGCGGCAATTCGACGGAGACCAGCTCGGCTGCGAACGCTCCGGCCTGCTGAGCACGCACGGCCTTCTGGTGAGAGGCCAACGCGAAGCGATCCTGATCCTCGCGGGAGATCTGCAGCCGCTCCGCCACGTTCTCGGCGGTCTCGCCCATGCCCTCGAGCGGGAAACGCGCGGCGAGCTTCGGGTTCGGATAGCGCCAGCCCAACGAGGTGTCCCACGACTCCAGCTTGCCGCCGGGGAAGGCCTCGTTCGGTTTGGGAGTGCTCCACGGAGCGCGGGTCATCGACTCGACGCCGCCGGCGATCACCAGGTCTGCTTCACCGAGGCGGATCTGCCGAGCGCCTTGAATGATCGCCTCCAGCCCGCTGCCGCAGAGCCGGTTCACGGTCGCCGCGGGCACGGTGTCAGGCAGCCCCGCGAGCAGGCCCGCCATGCGCGCCACGTTGCGGTTGTCTTCGCCTGCCTGGTTGGCGCAGCCCGCGTACAGCTCGTCGACCTGCGCCCCGTCGATGCCGGTGCGGCGCACGATCTCGGCGATCACCAGCGAGAGCAGATCATCGGGCCGGCAATCCTTCAGCGCGCTCCGCAGCTTTCCGATCGGCGTGCGAACCGCGTCAGCGACGTAACAAACGTTCATGGCATCACCGGCATCAAGACGACGTTGCCGAAGGTCTGCCGCGTGGTCAGCAGCGCGTGCCCTTCAGCGGCCTTCTCCAACGGGAGCACCCGATCGAGCACCGGCACCAGCCGGCCCTGTTCCACCAACTCGAGCACCTTGAACAGCTCGGCCTTGCTGCCCATCGTCGAGCCCAACAGGGAGATCGACTTGTAGAAGAGGGTGCGGAGATCGATCTTCACGTCGTGCCCCGTGGTGGCGCCGCAGATGACCAGCCGGCCCCCTTTGGGCAGGCAGGCGATCGATTTCTCCCAGGTGCTCGCGCCGACGTGCTCGAACACCACGTCGACCATGCGCCGCGAGGTGAGCTTCTTCACCTCATCGAGGAAGTCCGACTCGGCGTAGTTGATCAGGTGATCGGCGCCCAGCGCCTTTGCCTTGTCCAACTTGGCGGTGGTCGACGCCGTGGCGATCACCGTCGCGCCCGCGAGCTTGGCCAGCTGCACCGCCGCGCTGCCCACGCCCGAACCCGCGGCGTGAACGAGCACGGTCTCTCCAGGCTTCAACTGGGCGCGCGCGAACAACATGTGCCAGGCGGTCAGGAAGGTGAGGGGGAGACAGGCCGCCTCTTCGAAGCTCAGCTTCTTCGGCTTGAGCAGGATGTTTTGGCGCGGCACGCAGACGAACTCCGCGTACCCGCCGGCGAGGTCTTCCCCGATGATCTGGTACTTGCGGCACAACACGTCGTCGCCCGACAGGCACCGCTCGCAGGCGCCGCAGGAAAGACCCGGGTTCACCAACACCTCGGTGCCCACCGGCAGCTCCGTCACCTCGGCGCCCACCGCGTCGATCACCCCGGCCACATCGCTGCCCAGCACATGCGGGAGCGGCAGCTTGAGCCCCGGCCACCCTTTGCGGACCCAGATGTCGAGGTGATTGAGGGCCACGGCTCTCACCCTGACCCTCACTTCCCGGGCGCGGGGCTCGGGGGTGGGCAGCTCCATCAACTCCAGGACTTCGGGGCCGCCGTGGTTCCGAAAGGCGATCGCTCTCAAAGTGACGTCTCCGTGGCTTGCCTAAGGTGAAGACCGTGTGTACACGACGCGGGACGACGGCCGGAGCCCCTTTAGAAGCGAAGGGGCGCTGAAATCCACAGGGAGCCACAACCGATGATGTTTCGTTCAATGATGATGGGTGCTGCGTTGATCTTCGCGGTTGGCTGCCGGCCTACGACGGCAAAACCTGATGCCGGTTGTGTCGGCATCGGTTGCCCCATGGGCGGTGGTATCGGCGCCGGTGGCGGCAGCGGTGGCGGCAGCACCGGTGGCGGCATGGGCGGCGGCACCACGACGGGCGGCGGCACGGGTGGCGGAACCACCACGGGCGGCGGCACGGGTGGCGGCAGCGTGACGGGCGGTGGCACGGGCGGCGGCAACGTCACGCCCACCACGATTCAGGCGGCCAAGGCTTCGACGTACCCCGCGAAGGTCGCGCTCCAGGGCGTGGTCGTGACGGCGGTCTCGTTTGCGCGTCGTTCCAGTTCAGCCAACCTCTGCGCGGGGACCAGCTCGGCGGGCGTAACGGCTGACTTCTGGGTCGCCGATCCGGCCAGCCCCGAGAACGGCGTCTGGGTTCAGAAGTTCCGCTGCGACGGCGACGTCGACTACTTCCCCGTGGTCGGTGACGTGCTCAACGTCAGCGGCGTGATCGGCTTCGAGTCCCCGTTCGAGCAGCGGGTCGCCTCGCGCATCATGGTGAAGTCGGAGTTCGACTTCATCCCCAGCAAGCCCCAGGGCTACGTGTGCGCGCTCAGCTCGACGCCTCCTTGCGAGCCTTTCGTCGTCACCAGGACGGGCACCATGTCGCCTCTCCCGGTCGTCGATCAGCCGAACACCTTCGCTGCGGCCGGCTTCCGCGCGGAGCAGGCGCTCAAGGGCGCTCGCATCAAGATCGCGGGCCCGCTCACGGTCGCCAGCATCACGCCTGAGGCGCTGCACCGCGTCTCCGCGCTCGGCGCCGCCGACACCCGGTACTACGGGTTCGAGCTGTCCAACGGCGTGCTGGTGAACGACTTCCGCATCTTCGACGGCGCTCAGCTCGAAGATGGCGGCGTCTCGCGCTGCGACGTGCGCTTTGCGGTGGCCGATGGTGGCACGGTCACCTTCCCCAACGGCATCACCGGCATCTGGGACACCTACGCGTTCGCTCCTTGCCTCGATGGCGGCACGGACATCTTCAACTGCTTCGCGGGCCGCGGCACGGTGCCCCCGAGCCCCGACTCGGGCTACACCAACATTCTCTACCCGACCGACTGCGCTGACCTGAACCAGTAAGCCGTCAGCTGGGTTGAACTCGCGACGCGCGTGTCTGGCCTTCACCGGCCCGGCGCCGCGTCGCGATTCTTTTTTGGAGGCCTCCCATGATCACCACGCACGTCGCCGATGGCATCGCCTCTCTCGAGCTGAACCGGCCTGAGGTCCGCAACGCGATCAACAAGGAGCTGTGTGACGCGGTCACTCGTACGCTCGATGCGTGGGCCGGCCAGGATGACGTGCGGGTGGTGGTGGTGTCTGGCGCGGGTGGGAAGGCCTTCGCGGCGGGCGCCGACATC
>JAUYRZ010000123.1 GCA_030695565.1 Archangium sp. | reverse complement strand
CCCCGCATTCGCATCACCACGGTGCGCAACGACCTCGGCGGCATCAACAACCCGCCCGGTCAGCGCTGGGTCTACGGCTTCACCGCGGCGAACGCGGCCGAGGTCACGCCCTTTCAGTACACCTTCAACACCCCCACGACGGCCGCCCCCGCAAACCAGTGCGGCCGCGTGCTCTTCAGCGACTTCCACGTGATCAACGCCAGCGCGAGCACCGCGGTCTGGCCGTACTGCGCGGTGGGCGGCATGACCCCACAAGAGAAGGTGTTCGAGTACCTCATCTTCGACCTCTCCTCGTGCATCAGGCCCGACGTGCCGGTGCCCCAGTCGTGCACGCCCACCACCTGCGCGCAGCAGAACTTCAACTGCGGCGGCGCGGCGGATGGCTGCGGCGGCGCGCTCAACTGCGGCACCTGCACCGCGCCGGCGACCTGCGGCGGTGGTGGAACGCCCAACGTGTGCGGCACCTCGTGTACGCCGCGCACCTGCGCTCAGCTCGGCGCGAACTGCGGCAGCCAGGGTGACGGCTGCGGCGGCACGCTCAGCTGCGGCACCTGCACCATGCCCCAGACCTGCGGCGGTGGTGGTGTGCCCAACGTGTGCGGCGGCGGTCAGTGCCAGCCCCGCACCTGCGCGCAGCTCGGCGTGACCTGCGGCAGCCAGGGTGATGGGTGCGGTGGCACGCTCAACTGCGGCACCTGCGTCGCGCCCCAGACCTGCGGCGGTGGCGGCGTGGCCGGCCAGTGCGGCGGCGGCATGTGCACCGCGTTGACCTGCGCGCAGCAGGGCTTCAGCTGCGGCAACCAGGGCAACGGCTGCGGTGGGCAGCAGAACTGCGGCACCTGCCAGCTGCCTCAGACCTGCGGCGGTGGTGGCGTGCCCGGCGTCTGCGGCGGTGGCGGCACCTGTACCGCGCGCACCTGCTTGATGCAGGGCTTCAACTGCGGTCTCCAGGGTGACGGCTGCGGCACGCAGATCGACTGCGGCATGTGTCCTCCTGGCCAGATCTGTGGCGCGCAGGGCCCGGGCCTGTGCGGCGCGGCGCAGTGCACGCCGTTGACCTGCGGTGGTCAGGGCATTCAGTGCGGCCCGGCCGGTGATGGCTGCGGCAACATCATCCAGTGCGGCGCGTGCCCCGCGGGCCAGTCGTGCGGCGGTGCGGGGACGCCCGGCGTCTGCGGCAACCAGCCCTGCACGCCTCGTTCGTGCATGGACCTCGGCTTCAACTGTGGGCTGGTGGGCAACGGCTGCGGCGGCTCGATGAACTGCGGCGTCTGCCCGCCCCAGGAGACCTGCGGCGGCGGCGGCGTCCCCAACGTCTGCGGCAACCTCGGCTGAGGGCCGAGCGGAGGCCCTCAGTGCACCACGCGCAAGAGGGCCTCCTTGAGGGCCATCGGGGTGAAGGGCTTGGCGAGAAACGCCGACAGCTCACCGGCCATCGACGCGGTGATGTCTGATTCGGCGTAGCCGCTGATCAACAGAATGGGAGCGCCGGGCCGCAGCTGGTGGAACTCCTTCACCAGGGGAGCGCCCCCGCCTTCGGGCATGGTGAGATCGAGCAACACCGCGCGAATCTCCGGGTGACTGGAGAAGAGGCTGCGGCCCGCGGCCACTCCGCCCGCGGCCAGCGCCACCAGGCCGAACTCCTTCAAGATGTCGCAGAGCACGCGCAGCACGGCCGGGTCGTCGTCGATCACCAGCACGGTGGCGCCCGCGGGCAGCTCGCGGGCCCGGCGGTCCTGGGCGGGCGGGGGCGCGATCACCTCGGGGGCCGCCAGGGGAAGCAAGACGGTGAAGGTCGAGCCCTGCCCCACCACGCTCTCCACCAGCACCCCTCCGCCGTGGCGGTGCGCGATGCTGCGCACGGCCGACAGCCCCAGCCCGCGGCCGGCCTTCTTGGTGGTGAAGAAGGGGTCGAAGACGTGATCGAGGCTGCCGGGTTCGATGCCCACCCCGGAGTCCACCACCTCGAGGCGCGCGTAGTCGCCGGGGGAAAGGCGGGCCGCGTTCTTCGGCTCGAGGTGTACCTCCGAGGTGCGCACCACGATGCCGCCTTCTCGCCCCACCATCGCGTCGGCGGCGTTGTGCACCAGGTTCATCAACACCTGGCGCAGCTGCGTGGGGTCGGTCACCACCACCGGTGAACGGGCGGCCAGCTGCAGCTCGACCCGCACCCGCTGGCCCACCGTCACCACCAGCAGGTCGGCCAGCTCGCGCACCAGCTCGTTGATGGTCACCCGCTGGCGGGTGAAGGGCGCCTTGGCGGAATAGGTCAGCAGCTGTTTGACCAATTCGGCGGCGCGCAAGGCGGCCAGCGTGGCCAGCTCCATCGGTTCTCGCGCGGGTGAGTCGGCGGGCAACCGCAAGAGGCCCAGCTCGGCGTTGCCGACGATCGCCCCCAGCAGGTTGTTGAAGTCGTGCGAGATGCCACCGACCAGCACGCCCAGGGTCTCCAGCTTCTGGGTCTGCAACATCGCCTGCTCGGTGCGCTTCTGCTCGGTGACGTCGTCGCAGACGATCAACGCCTCTGATTGGCCGGTGGTGCTGATGCCGGTGCGGGCGATCTCGCGCACTGAGATGACGGTGCCGTCTTTCCTCACCTTGCGCGCCTCCCAGCGAAAGACCTGGCCCGGGTGGAGGAAACACTCCTCGAGCTGGCGGTCGATGGTCTGGCGATCCTCCGGCACGAACACGTCGAGCACGTCGATGCCCAGCAGCTCGCGTTCGTCGAAGCCGAGGTGCTCGGCGGCGAAGCGGTTGACGGAGCTCACCGTGCGCTCGCGCGTGACGGTGAAGAACATCGAAGGGGTGGAGTCGTACAGCTCGCGGTAGCGCGCCTGACTGGAGGCCAGTTCTTCCAGCAGGCCCAGCTTGCTCAGGGCGAGGGTGACGCGTTTGCCCACCGCGGCGATGAACTCCAGCTCTTCGTCGAGCCAGCGGCGGGGGGTGAGCTGGTGAAAGACCAGCAGGTGGTACCCGTGCTCGCGGAAGGAAAAGGGGAACCACAACGCACTGTCCACCTTCATCTCCTGGTGGAGCAGGGCGATCGCGTCCTTCTCCAGCATGGGGTGCGGCGCTTCGGCGTGGCTCTCCACCCAGGAGCGGTGAGCCCAGAGTTCCCGGAGCAGGCCGCGGCTGCGCTCGATGGGGAACAGGCCATCGGGGGCCGGCCGGGCGGCGCTCTCGAGGCGCAACCACCCCGTCAGCCGGGCCACGTGGAGTTCATCGACCCGCACGTCGAACACCAGCGCCCGATCGACGCCCAGCGTCTCACCGGCGATGTGCGCCAGGGCGTGCAGGAGAAGAGCAGGCTCGTCGGTACCGAGAATCGTTTCGCCCAGCCTGTTGAGGGCTCGCGCGAACCGCAGTCGGGTCAGGGCGTCTTGGGTCATGGGTCCTTCGTTCGAGGTGCTGCTCTGATGATTTCGCGGGGCCTCGCCGCTCGCATCCCCAGGAACCATCGGCTCGTGAGGCCGCGCCGCCCTTTCGTGGGGGCCGGGTGACTTGTCGGTGTCTTCCGGTACAAGCCCCGCATGGCGAAAACGAAGACGCACTTCACCTGTCAGAGCTGCGCGTACCAGTCTGCCAAATGGCTGGGCCGCTGCACGGAGTGCGGCACCTGGGGCTCCCTGGTCGAGGAGGCCGAGCTGTCGGCCGCCAGCCAATCGCGGCCGGCGTGGGGCGCCGCGTCAGGGCAGGACAAACCGGTGCTGTTGCAGCAGGTGGAGTCGGCCAGCGAGTCGCGAAGGCTCACCGGCATCGCCGAGCTGGATCGCGTGCTGGGCGGCGGCGTGGTGCTGGGCAGCCTGGTGCTCATCGGCGGCGATCCCGGCATCGGCAAGTCGACGTTGTTGTTGATGGCCGTCGACCGGCTCTCGAAAGATCGCCCTGCCCTCTATGTCTCGGGTGAAGAGTCGTTGCGGCAGACGCGCATGCGCGCCGAACGGCTGGGCGTGCGCGGCGAGCAGCTGCACGTGTTCGCGGAGACGGATCTCGAGAAGGTGCTGGGGGCCGCGGAGAAGCTGGCGCCCGGGGTGCTGATCATCGACTCCATCCAGACCATGTTCCTCGCTGAGCTGGGCAGCGCGCCGGGCAGCGTGGGGCAGGTGCGCGAGTGTGCCGGGCGGTTGATGTCGTACGCCAAGAAGACGGGCGTACCGACGTTCATGGTCGGTCACGTCACCAAAGACGGCTCGATCGCAGGGCCCCGCGTGCTCGAGCACATGGTCGACACGGTGTTGTATTTCGAGGGCGAACGCGGCCACCCGTTCCGCATTCTGCGCGCGCACAAGAACCGCTTCGGCAGCACCAATGAGATTGGCGTGTTCGAGATGAAGGGCTCGGGCCTGGCCGAGGTTCCAGACCCCTCGGCGTTGTTTCTCTCGGAGCGGCCCCGGGGCGCGTCGGGCAGCGTGGTGACCTCGACCTTGAACGGCACGCGGCCGATTTTGGTGGAGGTGCAGGCCTTGGTCGCGCCCACCGGTTACGGCACCGCGCGGCGTACCGCGATCGGGGTCGACTCGAACCGGGTGGCGCTGCTGGCGGCGGTGCTGGAAAAGAAGGAAGACGTGCAGCTGATGGGCTGCGACATCTTCGTGAACGTGGCGGGGGGCATGTCGCTCACCGAGCCGGCGAGTGATCTCGCGGTGTGCGCGGCGTTGGTGTCGTCGCTGCAGAACCGGGCGATCGATGCGCACACGTTGATCCTGGGTGAGGTGGGGTTGGCCGGTGAGGTGCGGGCGGTGGCGCAGGTCGATTCGCGGTTGGCTGAGGCCGCGAAGATGGGGTTCAAGCGGGTGATTCTGCCCAAGGCCAGCGCGCGGCGAATGGAGAACACCCGGATTGAGTTGTTGCCGGTGGAGTCGTTGAGCGAGGCGCTTGCGCTCTTGAGGGAGTGAGAAGCGGCGGGGATGGCTCGAGCGCCCTCACCCCGACCCTCTCCCGGGGGCAGAGGGAGAGAGTGCGGCGGCTTCGACCTTCGAGGCGATGCTGCTGGCCTTCTCCCAGGTCTGCACTTCGGTCACCCGCCGGGGGAAACGTTGCGAGAGCAGCTGGGCGACCTCGTGCTCCTTCATCGGCGGCGCGACCTCACGCAGGGCCTGCGCCATCTCCAGCGCGTTGCGGAACCGCTTCTCCGGCTCCTTCTCCAGCGCACGTCCGATGACTTCCCACAACGGCTTGGGAATACCCGCGGGCCGGGGGAGCGCGTCGTTGACGATCGCCTCCATCGTCCTGGTGTCGTCCTTCTCATCGAACGCCCGCCTGGCCATCAGCGCCTCGAACAGAATGAGCCCCATCGAGAAGAGGTCGCTGCGGCGATCGATGCGTTCGGCGGTGGCCTGCTCGGGCGACATGTAGAGCGGCTTGCCCTTCACGATGCCCGGCAAGGTGACCGTGCGTTGATCGCGCATCTTGGCCACGCCGAAGTCGAGCACCTTCACCCGCCCATCGAAGCCGCACATCACGTTGTGCGGAGAGAGATCGCGGTGCACCAGCCCCAGCGGCGCGCCGTCATCGGCCTTGAGCTCGTGCGCCGAGTGCAGCCCCTCCAGCGCCTGGCACAACAGCGCGCTCACCAGCTCGGGCGGCATGGGGCCGTGCTTCCAGTAGATGACGTGATCGAGGTCGACGCCCTTGATCAACTCCATCGCCATGTAGAACGAGCCGGCCGCGCTGCCGAAGTCGTAGAAAGTGACCAGGTTGGGGTGATTGAGGCGCATGCCCAACTTCGCCTCGTCGAGAAACTGGTTCACGATGATCTCGTCGTCGGCCAGCCTGGGCAAGATGCGCTTGAGCGCCACCAGCCTCGACACCCCACCCGGGTTCACCGAGCGCGCCACCATCACCTGCGCCATGCCGCCGGTTCCGAGCGGGTGCAGCAGCTCGTACTTCCCGATGCGCGCATGCCCGCTGAGCTCACCTGCTTCGGCCAGCGTCTCCAGGCGCTCCAGCGGCGAGTGGCCTTCCGACAAGGCGATGAACGAGAGCACCGCCGAGTCGAGGATCTCCCCGACCGCCTCCACCAGCGCGAGCACGTGTTTGCCGCCGTCGCCGAAGGTGCCGGGCAGCAGAAAACCAATCGAGCCCAGGGTGGTGCGGCCCAGGGTCAGCCCCGAGACGAACACCGTGCGTTGATCACCCAGCGGCACCGCGCCGCGGTAGCTGGCCCAGGTGGTGACGTCGAAGTACTCGTTGCCCCACACCCGGGTGAGCACCGGGCCGTTGCTCCCGAGCACCTGCGCGAACGCCCCGCGCGCGTGAATCATGCGGGCACACTGGGCGAGGAACACGTCGACGGCCGCCGAGAGACCCAGCTGCCGCTCGATGCAGTCTTCCAGCACCTCGTCGGCGAGACGCTGCACCGACACCAGCCCCCGGAGGAATTGAACCTCTTCCTCCAGGGAATCGAAGCGAAGCAGCGCCGGAGCGGGCATGCCTACTTCGTCTCTCCATGAGGCGTCTTCGGCCGCCTCACTTCTTGGATTCCGCGTTGTAGATGGCGTCGGCGATCCGGTAGGCGCTGCCTTCCAGCTGCTTGATGGCGTCCCGAATGCGCGTGGGATCGTTGGTGCCCAGCTGCTTCTTCAGGTTCTCCAGGTCGCTCTTGATCTCGCCCTTGTCTTTATCGCTGAGCAGCGAGGCGTACTCCTCGAGCGACTTCTCGGTGGTGTAGATCAGGCCGTCGGCGTTGTTGTGCAGGTCGGCCAGCTCCTTCTTCTTCTTGTCGCCCTCGGTGTTCGACTGGGCCTCGCCGATCATCCGCTGGATCTCCGTCTCGGTCAGCCCGGAGTTCGACACGATGCGCACCTGCTGCACGCGGCCGGTGCCGAGATCTTTCGCCGACACGTGCACCAGGCCGTTGGCGTCGATGTCGAAGGTCACTTCGATCTGCGGCACACCACGCGGCGCGGGGGGAATGCCCACCAGCTCGAAGCGGGCCAGCGTCTTGTTGTCGCCCGCCATCTCACGTTCGCCCTGAAGACAGTGCACGCTCACGAGCGGCTGGTTGTCGGTGGCGGTCGAGAAGACCTGCGACTTCTTGCAGGGGATGGTGGTGTTCTTGTCGATGATCTTGGTGAAGACGCCGCCCGCCGTCTCGACACCCAGGGACAGCGGGGTGACGTCGAGCAGCAGCACGTCTTTGACCTCGCCCTTGAGCACGCCACCCTGAATCGCGGCGCCGATGGCGACCACTTCGTCGGGGTTGATGCCCTTGTGCGGATCCTTCTGGAAGAACGACTTCACCTTGGCCTGGATGGCCGGCATGCGGGTCATGCCTCCGACCAACAACACCTGGTTGATCTGCTGCTGGGTGACCTGCGCGTCTTTGAGGGCCAACTTGCACGGCTCGATCGACCGATCGACCAGCTCCTTGACCATGGTCTCGAAGGCGTCGCGCTCGAGCATCTCTTGCAGGTGCTTGGGGCCGGTGGCGTCGGCCGTGATGAACGGCAGGTTGATCTCGGTCTCCGTGGCGCTCGACAGCTCGTGCTTCGCGCGCTCAGAGGCTTCTTTCAGCCGCTGCAGCGCCATGCGGTCTTTGCGCAGGTCGATGTTGCCGTTGGCCGCTTTGAAGCGGTCGGCCAGCCAGTCGATGATCCGGTTGTCGAAGTCTTCGCCGCCCAGGTACGTGTCGCCGTTGGTCGACTTCACCTCGAACACGCCTGAGTTCAGCTCGAGGATCGAGATATCGAACGTGCCGCCGCCGAGGTCGTAGACGGCGACCTTCTCGCTCTTGCCTTCGTTCTTCTTGTCGAGGCCGTAGGCGAGCGCCGCGGCCGTGGGCTCGTTGATGATGCGCAACACGTTCAGGCCCGCGATGCGGCCGGCGTCTTTGGTGGCCTGACGCTGACCGTCGTTGAAGTACGCGGGCACCGTGATCACCGCCTCGGTGACCGGCTCGCCCAGGTAGTCCTCGGCGGTCTGCTTCATCTTCACGAGGATCATCGACGACACCTCGGGAGGGCTGAACCGCTTGCCGCGGATCTCCACCCAGGCGTCGCCGTTCTCGGAGGCCACCACCTTGTAGGGCACCATCGACATGGCGCGCTGCGACTCCCGCGAGTCGAAGGCGCGGCCCATGAGGCGCTTGACCGCGTAGATGGTGCACTCGGGGTTGGTGACCGCCTGCCGTTTGGCGATCTGCCCAACCAGCCGCTCGTCACTCTCCGTGATGCCCACCATGGACGGCGTGGTGCGGCTGCCTTCGCTGTTGGGGATGACGACGGGCTCGCCGCCCTCCATCACCGCCACGCACGAGTTCGTCGTGCCCAGATCGATACCGATGACTTTTGACATGTCCCCCTCAGTTACTGCGGCTTCGGTTCGTCGGTTTTGGGTTCATCTGGGCTGACGGCAGGTGCGGTCGGTGTTCGCGAGACGATGACCAGGGCCGGGCGAACCAGGCGGTCATTCAACGTGAACCCCCGGAGCACTTCCGAGTGCACGTGATTGGGCGGCATCTCGGTGGTCTCGGCGGCGGTCATCGCTTCATGCTTGTTGGGGTCGAACACCTGGCCCTTGGCGCTGAAGGCCTTGACCCCGTGTTTGCCCAGCGTGTCTTCGAAGAGCTTGCGCGTCATCTCGACGCCCTTCCGCAGGCTCTCGAAGTCGGCGGCCGACTTGGCGGCGTCGAGGGCGCGATCGAAGTTGTCGAAGACGGGCAGGAAGTCCTTGAGCAGGCGCTCGTTGCCGAAACGCTGCATCTCGTCCTTCTCTTTGAGCGCGCGCTTCTTGTAGTTCTCCAGGTCGGCCACGGCGCGGAGCATCTTCTCGTGCTCGTCCTTGATCTTCCCCATCAGCTCCCGGCCCTTGGCCATGGAGAAGTCGCGCTCTGCCTTGAGCGATTCGAGCTCCGCGTCTCTGGGATCGGAGGGAGCCGCGGGAGCGGCTTCGACTGCAGCTGCGGCGGGCGCCTCTTCCTCCGGCGCCTTGCCCGAGTGCTTCTCGACCGACTTGAGCGCTTCGTCGAGTACGTCTTGCCCGATGCTCGTGCTGAACTGACCTTTGTCGCCCGGCTGTTTCACAGCCGGGGAGTCAACCACAACACCGGGCCGGGGGACCTAAGGAAACCTCTGCCGAAACCCTCGGGATTCCAACCCGATGGTTCTCAGCCCTGGCTCGGGCGCTTCTTGCCGATGGTCTTCCTGGCGCCGGCCTTCTTCGGGGCCACCTTCTTCTTCGGGGCACCCTTCCCCACCGTCTTCTTCGGGGCTGCCTGCTCCTCCATGGAGGGAGGCGGAGAAGGAGGGGTGGCGGCGGGAGGGGGGGCGGCCTTGCGGGCGGGCTCCTCGACCGGCTTGACCACGAAATCGTTCACCTTATCGCTGGCTTTGCCGATCGCGCCTTCGGCCTTCTTCACCCCGGTCTCCACCAGGGTGGCCACCTCTTCGGCGGTCTTTTTGGCCCACACGCCGACATCCTTGAGCCCTTCGCGCAGCTTCTCCTGCCGCTTGGGGTCTTGAACTTCCGTCAGCAGCTTCTGGGCCTCTTCCTTCACGTCGGCGCCGAACCGCTTGAAGTCATCGCCGGTCTTCTTGAGGAAGGACTTCAGCTTCGCGTCCCACTGGGAGTCGTTCATGGTGGTCACTTGTACTCATGAGCAGGGCTTCCATTCCATGCGAAGTGCAGTGCAAACAGGGACCCCCGACGGGCGGGGACGGCGTTAAAAGCACCCTTCAGGAACGGACTGTCATCACGTGGCTCGGCTCGTCAGGCACTTCATCGAAGAACCCCGCGCCTGCAGCTATCTGCAGACGGTGAAGGCTTCACTCGAGTACCGCCTGATGGTCGACGTGACGCCGGGTGAACTCGAAGAGTTGATGGTGCGCGGCTGGCGCCGGTTCGGCCCCGCATACTTCCGGCCCGCGTGCATGCCCTGCGGCGAGTGCCACTCCATTCGCCTCGACGTGCACCGCTTCGAACCCACCGCCTCGCAACGGCGCGCGCTCAAACGCAGCCTGCGTTTCCGGGTGGAGATGGGCCGCCCGCGCATCGACGCCGATCGCCTGACGCTGCATCAGTCGTGGCACGGCACCCGCGAAGACGCGCGCGGCTGGGAGCCCACCCAGCTCACCGAAGACGAGTACGCCACGCAGTTCGCGTTCCCCTCGTCGACTGGCCGCGAGATGGCCTGGTACGACGGCAACCGGCTGGTGGGGCTGGGCCTGGTCGACGTCACGCCCAACTGCTTCAGCGCGGCCTATTTTTTCTACCACCCCGACATCGCGCGGCTCTCCCCGGGCATCGGCAACGTGATGCGCTGCGTGGAGATGGCCCGCGAGCTGGGCTGCCAGCACATGTACCTGGGCTACCGCGTGCGGGACTGCGCCAGCCTCACCTACAAGGGCTACTTTCAGCCGCACGAAGTGCTGGTGGGCCGGCCCGCAATGCACGAGCCGGTCAGCTGGAAAGAAGCCCCGGTGATCGCCCACCTTCAGAAGGGCGCGTCTTCGTCGCCCGGGGGCGGCGGCTCGTCGAAAGAAGCCGACGACGAAGACGACGAGGGCGGATCTTCACCGCGCTGACGGGCGATCTCGTTCTCGATGGCGGCGAGCAGCTGCTTCTCTTTGTCGTGCCAGCGCGCCTTGCTCGGATCGCTCAACGAGCGGCGTGAGCCATTGGCGTAGAACTCGAGATCCTGCAGCGAGGCGCCCACCACGGGCATGCCTTTGCTGCGCCCGTAGTTCGGCAGCAACAGGCCATCACCCCCACCCGGAGGCGGCGGCCGGCTGGCGCTGGCGGCGGCAGGGCGCGCGGCGGCAGCGGCCCGGGGCGCGGCACTCATCGGCTGGGAGCCGATCACCATCGCGTCGAACGCGACCGTGAAGCCTTCGCCGGTCTTCATCGCGGAGCCGACGCGCACCTGCTCCACGCGCCCGTCGTCTCTCGTCACTGCCACCCACACTGGAAATCGATCGCTCATGAATCACCCTATATCCCTTGAAGCGGCGCTCGGCACACTGGACCGACACGCGCAGGCGAAGCACACTGCCTGGCCGTGGACCCCGACTCAGTGTTGGTTGTCGACGACGAAGCGATCGTGCTCGACGTGCTGAAGGTGGCCTTGAAGAAGGCGGGGTTCGCCGTCTTCACAGCGGCCCGGCTCGTCGAGGGCACCGCGATGATCCACAACCAGCGTTTCAGCTGCGCGTTGATCGACAAGAACCTCCCTGACGGCTCGGGGCTCGATCTGATCCGCCTGATCCGGCAGCGGCAGCCCGACTGCACCTGCCTGGTGATGACCGCGTATCCGAACGCCGACTCGATCCTCGAGGCGCTCAAGTTGGGCGCGGTCGACTACCTCGAGAAGCCCTTCCCTCACGTGAGCATCATTCAGGAGAAGGTGAAGGCGGCGGTCGATCGCCAACGCCGGCTGGCCTCGTTGTCCTCGCGGGTGGCCGAGATGAACGCGCTCAAAGAGGCGGCCGAAGCGGTGGTCGCCGAAGAGCCGGGCCTTCAGAGCAAGTACGACGCGCTCAACTTTCGCCACCAGCGGGTGCTCGCCCTGCTGCGCGAAGTGAAAACAGGCCTCGACCAGAACACCACCAAGGGCCTGAGCGATCGGGTCAGCGCGCTCCTGAACGACCTGAAGTGACGGGCTCCCCTCTCCCCGCGGGAGAGCGCAGCCGGTCCAGCGGAACGCTGGGCGTGCGCAGCTGAAGCGAAGCGGAAGATGCGCCGAGGCGAAGCGACCCAAGAAAGAGGGTCAGGGTGAGGTGGTGTCTTTCGCCGGGCAGCCCTTCTCCTGCGCGATACCAGCGGTGAGCGGGCACGCATCGACGCCATCGGCCAGGCCGTCCTGATCATTGTCGGCTTCAGGGCAGCCATCGGCGTCCTCGAAGTCATCCTTGTCTTCGGGCTCCTTCGGGCACTTGTCGAGGCGATCGACCACGCCGTCTTTGTCTTCGTCGCGATCGGGGCAGCCCTGGTTCGCCGCCACACCGGCGACATCGGGGCACTCATCGAGCGGGTCGACGGTGCCGTCGTCGTCGTTGTCGTTGTCCGGAGCGCCGTCTTCATCCTGAAAGCCGTCTTTGTCCTCCGCGAGCAGCGGGGCGGCATCGACTCCGTTGAGCACGCCGTCCTGATCACGATCGAGCTCAGGGCACTCGCGGAGCGCGTACTTCCGCCCCTCCGAGCAGGTGGGCTGGGTCAGCGGCACGTTGCCGAACGCAGCGCCCGCGTACGCACGAAGGGCGGGCGTGGTGCCCTCGCCGGCGAAACCAGGCCCTGCAGAGGCGATCAGCTCGACGGGGCCGAGCTGCCAGCGAAAGCCGAGCTGGCCCTCGAGACCCGGAGACCCCCCTTCGACGGGGATGAACGTGCGGAAGGTGACCTCACCACGCGGCCCCTCTGGGTTGACGGTGGTGATCATCGCGGCGAGGTACACCTGGCTGCCGATGCGATCTTCAGGGCTGCTGGTGATGGGCCGGAAGTCGACGGTCGAGCGGTGGAGGTAGCCGAGCTCGAGGCCGTACTGCCACTTGTCGTACACGTGACCGAGCTGAAGACGCGGAGCGGCCTCGACGAAGCCGCCGGTGCCTTGCGCAGCGGCGGTGCCCAGGGGCAGGCCGAGGCCGACCACGATGGCCAGTGAGACGGGCTTGTGCTCGCCGAGCAGATTCACCTTCGCGGTGAGCCAGGGGTTGCCCAGGCCCGCGGGGGCGAGCGAGAGGCTGGGCGTGCCGCCCTGATACACATAGACGGGCACGTTGACGCCGAGCTCGAGCCAGTCGGTGAGACCGAGCGCGCCGAAGACCTGAAAGCCGACCCGATCCTGGAGCAGGTTGGTGAAGGTGCCGCCCTGCGAGCTGCGCAGGTTGGCGTGGGTGTAGAAGGCAGCGACGCCCGCGCGGAACTGCGTGGCCTCGAGGGTGCGCCCGTTGCCGACGAACAACGAGCCGCGACCGGCGGGATCGAGCCAGAGCTGCTCGACGTCTGCGCTGGGCACGGTCTGCGCCGAGGCGAGTGAGGCCGTCAGCAGCAGTGAACCGATGAGCGTCTTCATGGGGCGCGAGCTAGCAGGCGTTCACCAATGAAGCAGGAACAATCTGTGTTCCCCTCTCCCTTCGGGAGCGGGTCTGAGGGCCTAGTTCCCGAGCAGATTTTCGAGCAGCTCGACGAACTCACCAAGCGACGCCTCGCCACCCACCTCACGCCACCGCTCCGCAAACGTCCGCACAGCCACCTCGCCGCGCCCCTGCCCCGCCGCCACCTTTTCGAGCCCACGAACGAGCCGAGCCGAAGGCCACGACACCTCGTCGAAGTTCCCCTTGAGCACCCGGGCCTGAATCACCGCATCCGACGGCCGTTCGAGCCACGCGCCAGCGAGCGCCCGAATGAGCACACCCTCCGCTGACCCGGGCTCGACCGCCTGCGTGCGCGCGAGCTCGAACTCACCCGCGAACAACGCCGCCTCCGCGATCAACGAACCCATGCCCTCGAGCCCTCGCGCCTCGAACCCACGCGCAGCCGCCAGGGCCTCCTGCGCACGACCCGAGCGCAACGTGGCGCGCACGAAGAGCGCCGCCGCATCGGCCCGATCAGGCCGCCGGCTCACCACCTCGTGAGCGAGCGTGCCCGCATCCATCGCCGCCTGCTGCGAGCGCTCGAGCGCATCCACCTCCAGCGACTCCGCGAGAATCAGCCCCGCGCGCGCGGCATCGAACTGCAGCTCCACGTCATCAGGCGCCCGTTCACGCAGCCCGCTCAGGCGCTCCACCAACTGCCGAGCCTCCGTCGCGTTCTTCGGCTTGTGGCGCGCGCGCTCGACCAGCGCCGCACCGAGCGCCTGACGGCGGGCCAGCTCTTCCGCGGGATCCCGGGCGGCGAGCTCCAACAACTTCACCGCCTCATCGAAGTCACGCAGCGCGCGGCTCGCATCGACCTCGCGCAGGGCGCTCTGCAGCCGCGCGCTGGCCGCGGCACGCCGCACCTCGACTGAATCGGGCTCCAGCACGAGCGCCTGATCGGCGAACGATCGAGCGAGCGCAGCCCAACGCAACGACGCCTCTTTGCTGAGCCCCGGCAAGTTCACGCGGGCGGCGGCGGTCTGGGCCAACACCACCCGGGCCTGCGCGTCGGTGGACGACGCATCGGCCAGACCCTCCGCGAGCACGTCGGCGAAGTCGAGGCTCTGCCGGGCCTCGTCGAAACGTGAGAGCGAGAGCGACACCACACCGAGGCGGGCCATCGCGCGGCTGACCCGCAGGCGCTCTTCACGCGGGGCGCTCTGCAGATCGGTGGTGCGCTGGTAGTGCCGCAGGGCCGCGGTGGTGACCTGCTCGAGCAGCGGCTCGACGCCGGGCTGAGCGCGCAGCCGCAGCGCGACGTCATCGAGGAAACGGCGCGCGAAGAGCCGGGCGCGATCACGCTCTTCACGAACCGCGGCCGAAGCAGTCGCCGCGCCCACCATCACCAGGAGGAACGCGCTGAGCGCCATCACGGAGAACAACGTGTGCTGCCGCACGTAGCGCTTGACCAACTGCCACGTGGAGTAGCGGTAGCTGCCCAGCCGGCGGCCGTCGATGAAGGCCTTGAGTTCGTGCGCGAGCTGTTCGGCGGTGGTGAGCCTGCCGCCGAGCGCGGCCCTGCAGAGCCCGAGCAGATCTTCCGGCGCACCCCGCGCCTTCACCGCGCCCATCACCGGCGCCGGAAGACCGGTGACCACTTCATGAAGGATCGCGCCCAGCGCCTTGAGGTCACCTGCCACGGCTTCGGGGCGTTCGGCTTCGTCTTCCGGTGGGCCCCAGCCGAGCAGGTAGACCTCACCAAAACGGCCCAGCGAGATGCTGCGGCAAGAGAGCCGGCGGTGCGTGACCCCGGCCTCGTGCGCCATCGCTACGCACCGAACGATGGTCTGCACGGCGGGCAGGAGCGCGAGCCGTTCTTCGAGCCCATTCGCGCGAGTGAGCGCTTCGGCCAGCGTGTCGGCGGAGACCTGGCGCAGCGTCGCGTAGACCGCACCTTTCGCGTCGCGGCCCAGTTCGTAGATCGGGACCACCGAGGGGTGATCGAGCCTGGCGAGCAGGCGGGCTTGCGCCATCAGCGCGGCGTCGGACTCGGGGGTGGCTTCGTACGCCTGCTTCCACGCGACGTCGCGGCCGAGCACGGTGTCGTGCATGGAGAGCACGCGGCCGAAGGTGCCGCGGCCGAGTTCGCGGGGCGGTGCATCGGCCCGCGGCGCGGAGAAGTAACGATGGGCCTGCTCGTCGACGACGGCGGCGCGAGGGGCGCTGACGGGCGCGACGGGGCTCGGGCCCGCGTTCGTCTCGGCGGCGAGTTTGCGGACCGCGGAAGGCAGCAGCTCGAGGGTCTGCGACGCATTGCCGCCGGCGCTGGTGGAGGCGCGCGTGGTCAGGCGTTCGAGCACCTGCGCGCGGGCGCGATCGAGGATGCCGCGAGAGACGAGGAACTCGGAGAGGCTGCGCGACTCACCGGGCTGAGCGAGCTCGCGCGCGCTGGCGAGCACGTCGTCAGCAGAGAGGTAGCCGAGCTGCACGCCGAGCACGGCGAACAGCATGTCGCGGGGCTCTTTCAATTCTCTCCCTCTCCTTGCGAAGCGGGGTGTGGGTCGGGGTGAGGGGCCCAATACGTGGAACCGTTGCCATGACCACCGCCCTCACCCTGACCCGAGCTCATGGTGCACCGCCGAGGTGCGCGTCGAGCTCTGCCAGACCCTTCGCCAGACGTTCCGCCCCACCCAGCGTCAACGGGGTGTCCTCCGCCAACTTCTTCAGCACCAGCGCCGTGGCATCCGAGCGCGCCCCCACCCGCTCACGAAGCAGCGCCGGAAACCACACCACCTGCTCCGCACACTTCAGCTCCGCGCACTTCGCCAGATGCGAACGCGCCAACTGCCCATTGCCCGCGAGCGCCTCGACGAGCGCGCCATACAGCGCCACCGCCATCGGAGACCCCGGCACCGGCGCGCGGGCATGCCGGCGAATCAGCTCGTCCTGGCCGGTAGCGAACGCCGAGCTCAACACGGCCTCCTCGTACTCCGCGCCCAGGTTGAGCGACTCGATGCGCTCCCCGAACACCCACGCTCCCGCGAAGTCGCCCTCGAGCAGGGCCAGCTCAGCCGCGGCCGCCAGCTCCCGATTGCGGCCCGGATCCGCCGCGAGGATGTCTGCCAACAACCGCCGTCCATCCGCGAGCACCGCCCTGCGTTCCTCCCGGTCGGTCACCGGGTGAAGGCCCCGCGCGAGCGTCGCCAACAACGTCGCATGCGTCGCCTGCAGCTCCCGCGAATCACGCCGGGCTCGCAGGGTCTGAGCCATCGACACCACGCTGCGCAGCGTCCTCAAGGCCTCGGCCCGATCCCCCACACTGAACAGGCCCAGCGCGAGCGTGTCTGACTGCTCGAGCACCGCCACCGCCGCGCGCTGTTCATCAGGCGCCACCCGGTAATATTCCCACGCAGCGTCCTTCGCTCTGCGCGAGATCTCCAGGCCCAGGCGCGTCTCACCGCGCGAGTACCGAACGAGCGAGATGCGCGAGAGCAACAACGTGTGCGCGGCGAGCACCGCGGAGTTCGAAGGCGCGGTGGCCTTCACCCGCTGCGCGCGCTCCAACTGGCCTTCGAGCAGCGCGAGCGCTTCAGGCTCACTGCCTTCATCGAGCAGCAGATCCGCCCGCCACACCTCGTGCTCCAATTGCGCCGCGTTGGCCTCTGGATCATCCCGCTGCTGCTCGAGCAGAGGACCCAACATGCGCTGCGCTTGCGTGAGCGAGTCGCGCGCTTCGGGCCGGCGGCCCAGCCGCCAATGTTGGTGCGCCAGCCCATTCCACGTGCGAGCGAGCAGCAGCCGATCCTCCCGTGAGCTGCGCAGGGGATCCACGTCAGCGGAGAACGCCTCGAGCGCGTTGTGCGAGAGCTGAACGATCACCTCGGTGGTGCCCGGCACGTCAGACAGCGTGGGCGCCACGTCAGCGAGGAAGAAGCGCGCCATCTGCCGCGCCTCGTCGCGTTCACGCCCGGCGCTCACCGCGGAGAAGATCGCCAGCCCCAGCAGCGCCACCAGCGTGGCCAGCGCGAGCGTCGCCTTCGCGCGATGCCGCTTGAGCACCCGCCCCGCCACCTCGCGGAAGCTGTAGTCGTACGCACGCACCCGGCGGCCCGCGAGAAAGTCTTCCAGCTCGAGCGCGAGCTCGCCGGCATGCGGGTACCGATCGTCCCGATTCCACGCGAGCGCGCGTTCACACACCGCCACCAGCTCCGGAGGCGCGGCGGGCTCGAGCGACTTCACGCGTTCAGGCGGCCGGCTGCGCACGTCGGCCAGCACCTCCCACGGGCTCTTGCCCACGTACGGAGCGCGCCCGGTGAGGAGCTCGAACATCATCGCCCCCAGGCCCCACACGTCGGAGCGCGCGTCGAGCTCGTCGCGGCTGCCCTGCGCCTGCTCCGGCGACATGTACGAAGGCGTGCCGACGGGGCCGAGATCGCGGCCGCCCGTCAGGTCCGGCGCGAGCTGAACGGTGCTGCGGGTGCGATCGGCCCGGCCCATCACGCGCGCGAGGCCCCAGTCCATCACGTAGGTCTCGCCGTGGGGCCCGAGCATCACGTTCTGCGGTTTCAAGTCACGGTGCACCACCTCGCGATGGTGCGCAGCGGCGACGGCCCTGCACGCGGTGAGCAGATCGGGCAACAACGCGAGGCGGCCCTCGAGCGTCCGGGTGTCGGCGAGCGCCTGCGCCAGCGTGCGGCCGCGCACCTGGCGCATCGTGTAATACATGGTGCCGTCGCGACGCCGGCCCAGCTCGTACACGGGCACGATCGCCGGGTGCTCCAGCTGACCGGTGACGCGCGCCTCGCGCAGGAAGCGGGCCTCGAGGTTGCGCACGTGCAGGGTGTCGAACTTGAGGTTCTGGGTGATCTCCCGGTGCAGCTCCTTCATCGCCACGTCGCGGGAAAGAAAGTGATCACGCGCGACCACCACCCGACCTGCGCCCCCCCGGCCGAGCTCTTCGAGGCGGCCCATCGGACCGGTGTTGAAGGTGTAGCGGCCCTTCGCTTCGACACCGATGTTCTCTGGCGTCTCCAGGCTGTCGAACGAAGCCGAGGCCTCGGGGCCGATGGAGCGGAGGGGGGCAGAGGTGCGCGCGTCGGGCGTGGCGCCGGGGCGCAGCGTCGACTCGAGCCCGGTGAGGCTGTCTTGCGAGAGCGCGGGCAGGCTGGTCAACGTGATCGCCGCGTCGCCCCCGTGCGCAGCGACCGCTTCGGCCACCAGCGCGTCGACCAACTGGAGCTGCTTGCCGTCGAGGATCCCGCGCTGGCGCAGCACCTCACCCAGACTCGCGCCCGTCTCGCGCTGCACCAACCACTGCGCGCCCGCGGCCATCACTTCACTGGCGGGGGCGAACCCCAACTGCTGAACGAAGAGGGCCTGGAGGAGATCGTGATCGCTCGTCACGGAGGTTCACCACCGTCCTGGTGATCATCGGGGTGCGAGATCTCGAGCTCCAGCTGCTCGGCTTCGCGCCGGCAGGTCTCGAGGGCGACCAGCGCGCGGTGATTGACGCCGCCATCGGCTCCCGCGAGTTCAGCGAGGCGAGCGCAGGCGGCGAGCTGGGCTTCGAGGCGCGGCGGCCTGCGTCCATTCGCGCCGAGGGCCAGCGGGGTGCGCACCCGCTGACGGCGGCCGGCGTCGATGCTCTCGAGCAGCTTCTGCGCTTTTGCGAAATGTTTCGAGCTGACGGGCACGCGTCGCAGGTCGAGGACCACCGCGTCGAAGCGCGGATCTTCGGGGCGCACGGCGTCGTTGATCAACGCCCGGTGCTGCAGCTCTGCGCGAGCGAACGCCTCGGCCGCCTCGTCGCGGCAGGAGCACAGAATCAAGGCGAGCAAGATGACGGACCGAGACACCACGCCCTCATACCTTGCCCCCTCGCCCTTCGGGAGAGGGTCGAGGTGAGGGCCAGGTCAACGCCGCCGTCGCAACAAGCCCAGAGCAAGAAGACCGAGAAGAGGCGACACGCTCCCGCATCCACACCCGAGCGGCGCTTCCTCCGAACCGCCAGAGCCACCGTCTGTCCCCGCGTCCATCGCGTCGACACCGGCGTCGACACCGGCATCGACACCGGCATCCACACCCGCATCCGACGGGTGCTGAAACCCACCATCCGGGGGAAACCCGACGATCACGATCTCCGCCGTGGGCGCCGCGCGAGAGCACGAGGTCGAAAAACCACTCAGCTCCGGGCTTCCCGCTTCGGCCCAGGCGGACCACAACAGCGACGACATCACCGTCACCCCATCACCCCAGCGCCGCGCGGTGAGCTCACGCGTGCTCGAATACAGCGCCGGAATGCTCCCGGCCGCCGCGACATCGGCTGCGATCAACTGAGGCACCACGCCGTTGCCGGCGATCACCACGTCGAAGATGTTGTTGCGCGGATCAGCGAGACCCGCGGTGCCGTAATACGTGGCCGCCAGCGTGGTGACGCCGTTGATGTTCGAGAGCGAGTTGAGCATGTCCGACTCCCAGCGGGCGTGCAGGCCCATGTTGGGGTCGAAGTTCCGCGTGTCGTGCAGCACCGAGAAGCTGTCGAACACGTAGTGCGACAGCACGAACGACGAATCGAGAATCGCGGTGGTGTTCTTCGCGCGAAAGGCGGCGACCAGCTCGCCGTACTTCACCTCGACGTGCCACGGCACGATGCCGTTGCCCGTGGCGTTGCGCGCACCGATCAAGGCAATCACGGCGTCGAAGTCGCGCGGGTAGCGGCTGAGCGGGGTGATCCAGTCGATCTCCAGGTAGTGACGCGGCCCCTCTGCGGCATCGTTGCCGCGCCAGCGATCGGGATCACACGCCTTGTCTTGCAACGCGCTGGTCTGCCGCGCGGAGTACCAGGAGCGCAGGCAATGGCCCGCGGGCATCGCGTCTTGCATCAACGAGGCGAGCCTTCGGTGCCCGTCGAAACCCCAGGCGAACGAGGTGGAGGCCGCCAGCACCACGAGCAGAGAAAGTGCACGCGACATGGTCGAAGCGCTCAGTGCAGGTACTTGTCGGAGTCGCCGCCGACGTTGCGCCGGCCTCCGTCGATGCCCTTCAAGTGCGCTGAGCGCTTCTTGAGGTCCCGATCCAGCTGCCACGAGCGGAAACGCAGCCACCAGTTCGCCGGAGCGCCCTCGTGCACCACCATGAAGGTGAGCCCCGCGGCGATCAGGTCGGGGATGATCATGATCCAGCTCCCGTAGAGGCCCGCGAAGAGGCTGAACGCGAGCCCGATCGCCGCAAAGGTGTAGCCAGTCACCGGAAGGTTCCAGAAGTTCATCTGCGAGCGGCGCGCGAGCAAGCCTACGGCCAGCCAGATGACCAGCGTGACCATCTGCGTGCCGGGAACCTGCATCACGCCCAGCCGAGGCACCACGAGGGACAACAAGGTGGTGAGCACGCCGGTGGCGATGCCGATGCCACCGATGATGCGCCACAGCCGCGCCGTGCCCCACTGCTGCTCGAGTTGGCTTCCCATGCCCAGCACGATCATCATCGAGAACAGGATGGATAACGGCGAAGGCTGGGGAATGAACAGATAGGTAAAGACCTGCCAAAGCTCGAGGCGCGCCACCACGTCATCAGGGTTCAGCGCCAGGTGTGTCGCCGTAAACACCGGTGCAGCGCCGAGGAGAACCGCGCCGACGAGGGTCAGCGTCGCGATGATCCCTGAGCCGCCTCGAATCGTGAGAAAGCCGATGCGGTAGGACTTCATGCTTTTCGCCTCATGCGCCCGTAGAGCACCGCGAGAATTCCGAACGCCATCACCGAGATGGACCCATTCATAATGCGCCCATCCATCGCGGCGCTTGCTACAGGCGCCTTTGCGGCCTCAAGCGCCGCTTGAAGCGACTCGCTGGGTACCGCGAAGGTGAAGTTACCGTGCCCCCCGATTCCAGATTGCACGATGCCCAACACCGCGCCGGTGGCGCTCAACACGGGCCCCCCGCTGTTGCCCTGCCCCGCTGGCGCAGTCAGCTGCAGCGTCGGCATGCGCGCGGTCACGTCCTCGTCCCCTGCCAGTTGGCGCATCTCGAGTGGAAGCCCATCGGGACGGTAGCGGGCGACCGCACCGACCGAAACGGTGAAGTCGAGCCCGTAGGGGCTGCCGATCAGCATCACCTCGTCGCCCACGAGCGCTTGGGTGGCGCTCCCAAACGAGAGCGGCGTCGTCACACGATCCACACGCACTACCGCAATGTCGTGATCGGGATCGTCGTGCATCACGCCCACCACTGGAGAGCGCTGGCCGTCACCAAAGATCGCCACCATGCGGCTGGCACCCTCGATCACGTGGTGGTTGGTGATGAGCAACCCGTCGCCGCTGGCCACGAAACCTGAGCCGAGCGACCGCAGTTCTCCCGACGGCGAGAGCACTTGAATCTGCACGACCGAAGGCTTGACGCGCTCGAAGAGGGCTCGCGAGTCGAGCGCACCCGCCATCAACAACGCCGCCGCCGCCAGCCCCGTCATCTCACTTCGGCTTGTAGAACAGCGTCACCGTGAGGCAGTGAAACTCCTTGTCGGAGCTCTGCGTGACCTCTTTGTCGACGATCTCGACCGTGGGGTTTTCCTTCACCCAGTTCGTAATCTTCTCGCCCATCACTTCGCGATCGCGCGCGAGCGTCGTCGAGAACACCTTCACACCCGTGAATTGCGGAATGGCCATGACTTGTATTTCCCTCGCCCAGGAATGAGCTCAATGAAGCCGGGGTCCCTCCCGGCTTTTTCTGCGCTGGTGGGGATCAACACCCAGAACACGGATCCCGGACCTGACATGCCCGGTTCCACCACCCGCTTCAATGGGTCACTGCGAAACCGGGGGGCAAATACCCGGGTTTTTCGGTCAACGGAGGCCGGCAGCCTTGGCGCGGTAGTTCTCGCAGAGCGAGGGCTCCTTGCAGGAGGGGCCAATGCCGTCGGGGTGGGCCACGAAGGGGGTCTTCTCTGACTCCTCCGTGCCGCACAGACTGCACTTGCGCTTGCGGTTCTTCCGCTCGGTGCGCCGCTCTTCTGCGAGCTGCTTGGCGCGATCGCGCAGTGCCTTTGCATCAGGAACGTTCGTCACATGGCCTCCACGAGAACTGCGATGCCCTGCCCGCCGCCAATACACGCGCTGCCGACCCCGTACTTGAGGCCCCTGCGCTTGAGCTCGTACAACAGATGAAGCGTGATGCGCGCGCCTGAAGCGGCGAGCGGGTGACCGATGGCGATGGCGCCTCCGTCGACGTTGGTGCGATCGCGCGGCAGGCCGAGCTCTTTCTCGACCGCGAGGTACTGCGGCGAGAACGCCTCGTTCACCTCGAAGAGATCGATGTCGCTCAACTTGAACTCCGCGCGCTCCATCAGCTTGCGGATCGCAGGAGCCGGGCCAATGCCCATGATGCGCGGGTCGCAGCCCGTGGTCGCCCAGTTCACCAGGCGGCCGATGGGCTGAAGGCCCTTCTTGTTGGCGAACGTTCGCGTGGAGAGCAGCGCCGAAGCCGCGCCGTCGTTGATGCCCGAAGCGGCGCCCGGGTGAATCACGCCGTCTTTCTTGAACACCCTGGGCAACTTCTTGAACCCTTCCACGGTCGACTCGGGCCGCGGGTGCTCGTCTTTGGCGAAGACGGTGACGCCTTTCTTCGACTTCAGCTCGACGGGCGCGATCTCCTGAGCAAAACGCCCGGCTTCGTGCGCGGCCTGGTAACGCTGCTGGCTGAGCACGCTGAAGGTGTCGACCTCGTCCTGGCTGAGCTTGTACTGCTCGGCGAGGTTCTCGGCGGTCATGCCCATGGGCAGGTTCGGGTACGGATCGAAGAGGCCCTGCATCAGGGTGTCTTCGAGGCCGCTCTTGCCAAGGCCGATGCCCCAGCGCGCGCCGCGCACGATGTGAGGCGCCTGGCTCATCGACTCGGTGCCGCCCGCGAGGATGCAGTGGGCCTGCTCGGTGAGCATCATCTCGGCGGCGGTGATGTACGCCTGAAAGCCCGAGCCGCAGAGGCGGTTCAAGGTGAGCGCGCCCACGTTGACCGGCACGCCCGTCTTCAGGCCGATGTGCCGCGCCAGGTAGATGGCGTCGGGGCTGGTCTGCATCACGTTGCCGTAGACGACGTGGTCGACGTCTTCAGCGCTCACCTTCGATTGCGTGAGGGTGGCCTTCGCGGTTTCCACGCCGAGGTCGGTGGCCGACAGATCCTTCAGCGCGCCGCCGAAGGTGCCGAACGCCGTCCGCTTGCCTGCGAGAAAGAAGATCTCTTCGTGCTTCGATGCGCTCTTCATTTTGGTTTTTGTTTTTTCCGTCAGGCGACGAGCCTGAACAAAGCGGCGCCCACCATGCCAAGTGCGCCCAGCGTCCACAACAGTCCAACTGCATGCTGTTGACGCAACTCAGGTTTTCCCGATCGCGAATACCACTCGCGAGCGGCGACCACGCGATCTTCGATGGTCTTGACGTCTCTGGGCGCGCCGATTTCGGGCAGGCGACGCAGGTGCGCTTTGAGCAAACGTTCGGGCGCCGCACCATCGAGACCACCGGCGAGGTACGCGCCGGGCACTTCGAAGGAGAGCCTGCGGTAGTTCGCGGTGATCACGAAGCCCCTCTCGGACTGCGTGACGAAGACGAGGTGCTCCTGCTCGTCGCGGCCCACGCTCAACGAGGCGACCACCGGCTGGTTCGGGTGTTTCGCGTCGAGGTACCAGCGCGTGGAAGGAGCCAGCGGCGCCTTCTCGCTGTGCGCACCCAGCAGCGTGAAGCCCAGCTTCTGGAGCTCGCCCCAGAGGTCTTCGAGTTCACCGGGCACCTGCGTCACGTCGGCGGGCGTCTCCACTTCGACGCGCACGGCCTGGGGCCGCACGCAGAGCACGGCGCGCCACGCCTGAAAACGCAGCAGCACCAGGGCGCCCACGAGCGCGAGACCGGCGATGAGAGGAGAGTCGGAGGGCACGGCGGCCGCGGTTCTAACGGCGATCGCACTTCATTGCCCCTTGAGACTGCGCATGGAGCGTCTGTGCTCCGTCTCGGCGATCGCCGATCTTGATCTCGGGCCGCTGCTGATCCACCCGGCATGTGCGTTGCTCAGTGGCCTGCCGTGCGGGGAATCCACTCCGCGCATCACACGGATGGAGGCAGGGCGATGGGGAAGCTGAATGAGAAGTTGAAGGCGGTCGCGGCGGCAGTGGCGGCGATCGAGAAGCAGTTCGGGCGGGGCGCGGTGATGCAGATGGGCGACGCGACGGAGATCCAGCCGGTGGCGGTGATCCCCACCGGGTCAGTCGGGCTGGATCGGGCGTTGGGCGTCGGCGGGCTGCCACGCGGGCGCGTGGTGGAGATCTTCGGCAACGAGTCATCGGGCAAGACCACGCTGACGCTGCACGCGATCGCCCAGGTGCAGGCGCAAGGCGGCGTGGCGGCCTTCATCGACGCGGAGCACGCGCTCGACGTGGGCTACGCGCGCAAGCTGGGGGTGCGGGTGGAGGAGCTGCTCATCTCGCAGCCCGACACCGGCGAGCAGGCGCTGGAGATCACCGAGCACCTGGTGCGTTCGGGCGCGGTGGATCTGGTGGTGATCGACTCGGTGGCGGCGCTGGTGCCACGCGCGGAGATCGAAGGCGAGATGGGGGACGCGCACATGGGCGTGCAGGCGCGGCTGATGAGCCAGGCGCTGCGCAAGCTGACGGGGGCGGTGAGCCGCAGCGGCACCACCATCATCTTCATCAACCAGATCCGCATGAAGATCGGGGTGATGTTCGGCAACCCCGAGACCACCACCGGCGGCAACGCGCTCAAGTTCTACAGCTCGGTGCGCTGCGAGATCCGCAAGGCGGGCAACCTGAAGGACGGCGACGTGGTGATCGGCACGCGCACCAAGGTGAAGGTGGTGAAGAACAAGGTCGCCCCGCCCTTCCAGGAAGCGGAGTTCGACATCATCTACAACCGCGGCATCAGCCGGGCGGGTGAGGTGGTCGATCTCGGGGCGTCGCTGGGCTTCATCGAGAAGGCCGGCAGCTACTTCTCGGTCGAGGGTGAACGCATCGGGCAGGGCCGCGAGCGGGCCATCGAGTGGATGCGCGAACACCCGGCCGAGATGGAGAAGGTGGCCGCGAAGATTCTCCAGGCGGCGAAGCTGGCAGAGCCGGTGATGGCAGCGCCGCCCGCGGAGGAGCCGCTCGAGGAAGCGGCGTGAGAGGCGTGGCGATCGGGATGGGGTTGCTCTTCGCCTTCATCGCGGTCGAGCGCTGGCGGCCGGCGCCGAAGCAGGTGCGCCGGGCCAGAGAGACCCATCGGCTCACGCCGGAGCGTCCCAGAACCACCCGTCACTGACTACTCCCTCTCCCTGCGCGAGCGGGGAGAGGGTTTGGGTGAGGGGCCGAATCGTGCAACCCTGTGAGAGCCCGATGAAGTCCCTCGCCTGCTGTTCACTGCTGCTGCTGAGCGCCTGCGCAGATGTCTGCCAGCGAGGCGAGGCGTTGAGCACCACCTTCCCTGAGCGACACACGGCGTGCTTCGCGCCGAACACGCTGCCGAGCAGCCCGGTGTTCGACGCGAAGGCGTGCGACACGTCGATGAACGTCTGCAGCCAGACCGACGAACGCGCGCTGCATCAGTACTTCGATTGTGTCGAAGCGCTGCCGGTGTGCACGGCCGCGACGAAGGCGGCCTTCAACGAGAAGTTCCTCGAGTGCGCCAGCGGCATGGGGCGGATCACCGAAGGCTGTTTCAGGCCTTAGGCCCCCACCCTGAAAGAGATTTCGAATTCAGCCAATGCCGTGTTCGGTCATCCACCGTTCGGCTTCGATCGCGGCCATGCAGCCCGTCCCCGCGGCGGTGACCGCCTGGCGGTACGTCGCATCGCTCACGTCACCCGACGCGAACACGCCTTCGATCGAGGTCTTCGCGGTGCCCGGCTGCACCCACAGGTACCCGTTGTCCTGCAGCTTGAGCTGATCCTTGAACAGCTCGGTGGTCGGCAGGTGGCCGATGGCCACGAACACGCCCTTGGCCTCGACCTTCTTCAAATCACCCGTCTTCAGGTTCTTCACGATGGCGCCCGTGACGCCCTTCATGTCACCGACGACCTCTTCGATCGCCGAGTCCCAGATGAACTTGATCTTCGGGTTGTTGAGCGCGCGCTCCTGCATGATCTTCGAGGCGCGCAGTGAGTCACGGCGGTGAATCACGGTGACCGAGCTGCACATCTTCGACAGATAGTTGGCCTCTTCCATCGCGGTGTCGCCGCCGCCGACGACGATCACGTCGGTGTTCTTGAAGAAGAACCCGTCGCAGGTGGCGCAGGCCGAGACGCCGCGGTTCATGAACTCGGTCTCGCCCTTCACGTCGAGCCACTTCGCGGAAGCGCCGGTGGCGATGATCACCGTCTCGGCCAGGTACTCCTTGCTCTCGCCCTTCACGTGGAAGGGGCGTTTGCTCAGGTCGAGCTTCACCACGTTCTCCATGTGCACGATGGTGTTGAACCGTTCGGCCTGCTTCTGGAAACGCTCCATCAGCTCGGGGCCGGTCACCGACTCGGGGAAGCCGGGGTAGTTCTCCACCTCGGTGGTGATCATCAGCTGGCCGCCGGGCACGCGCCGGGCGTCGGACTCCGAGGGGCCACCGGCGAAGACCACCGGGGAGAGGTTGGCTCGCGCCGCATAGATCGCCGCGGTGTAACCAGCGGGGCCAGAGCCAACGATCACGACTTTCCTGCGCTCCATGACAGCTCCTTCAGAAAGGGAAACGACCGCCTCTCAATAGCCATGAAAGGGGCGGCTGGCTCGGCTCGAAGTACAGAAACTCGGACTTCGGTTTCGGTGTGCTACGAACTACAGCCGATGGACGTCGAAATCCTGAGAAAAGTCGCGCTGTTCGAGGGCATGACGTCAGCACAGCTGCGCAAGCTGGCAGCGGCCCTCAAGGAGTCGAAGTTCCCCGGCAGCACGCACATCTTCAAGGAGGGCTCTGCTGGCACGTCGATGTTCATCATCGTCGAGGGCAAGGTGCGCATCTCCAAGATGGTGCCGGGCATCGGCGAGGAGGCGCTCGCGATTCTCGAACGCGGCCAGTACTTCGGCGAGATGAGCCTCATCGAAGAGGGCCCGCGCAGCGCCGACGCCATCGCGCACACCACCTGCCTGCTCTACGAGCTGTCACGCGAGAAGCTCGACGAGGTGATGTTCACCGACAAGGAGCTCGCCTCGACGCTCCTGTGGACCTTCGTGCGCACGCTCAGCTCGCGGCTGCGGGAGACGAACGACAAGATTCGCGCGTTCTTCGCGTTGTCGTCGTTCGGCCCCAGGTAGTCGCCTCAGCGGCAGACGCCCGACTGGCAGCTCAGCCCTGAACCACAGGTCGTGCCGCAGCCACCGCAGTTGTTCCGGTCGTTCTGCAGGTTGGTGCACGCGTTGTTGCAGCAGGTCTCACCGTTGCCGCAGTTGCAGCCCTTCGGTGCGCCCTCGGTGCACACGTCGTTCGCTTCGCACTTCGAGAAGGTGGCGATGAAGTCGACGATGTTGTTGCACTGGGTGTTTTCGATCGCCTGGAAACACACGTTGAGCGTCTGGCCGTTGATGCGGCCGTCACACTTGTCGGTGGGCCAGAGGTCCTGAAAGGTCTTGCGCTTCGCCACCAGGCACTCGTCGACGTTGGCGTAGTTCTGGCCCGAGCCGATGTTGCCGCAGCGCTGCTCGAAGCGGCAGTTGCGTTGCGCGCCGCCTTCGCGGGCATCCACCACGGAGACGCAGCCGGTGAGCGCGAGAAAACCAAGGGTCAGAGTGAGGGTACGAGTCATGACGGCGCACCCTACTCGCTGGCTCTACTTCGGTGGAGTCTTGAGCGCAGGCAGGGGTTTGACCCACAGCGGAGGGGCCGATTCACCGGGGAGCCAGCCCTTGCGATCGAGCACCCGGCAGCCCACCGCGAACGACATGTGCTGATCGTTCACGATGGCGTGCCCTTCGAGATCCGCCCGGGTGCGGGCCATCTTGAGGATGCGATCATGGGCGCGCGCCGAGAGCCCGAAGGCCTTCACCGAGTTCTCCAGCATGCGCAGGGCGCCCTCGGTGGGCTTGACGTGTTGGCTGAGCAGCCGCGGGCCCATCTGGGCGTTCGAGTAGATGCCGGGTTCGTCGCGAAAACGCTCGGCCTGAATCGCGCGCGCCGCCTCCACCCGCTCGCGAAACCAGGACGAGGGTTTCTCCTGCCGGGTGGAGAGGGAGAGCAGCTTCACGTCGACCGGCCGGGTGGGCAGGCTGATGTCGAGGCGATCGAGCAGCGGCCCGGAGATGCGGTTGAAGTACTCCTTCACCTTGGTCTCGCCGCAGATGCAGGCGCGATCGGGAGACACGTTGTAGAAGCCGCACGGGCACGGGTTCATCGCGGCCATCAACATCACCTGGCAGGGATAGGTGACGTGGTGATTGGCGCGGGCGAGGCGCACCACGCCTTCTTCGAGAGGTTGGCGCAGCACCTCGAGCACGTGCCTGCGGAACTCGGGCAGCTCGTCGAGGAAGAGCAGCCCGCGGTGCGCCATGGAGAGCTCTCCGGGCCGGGTCTGAGGGCCACCGCCGACCAGGCCCGCGTCGCTGATGGTGTGGTGGGGCGCGCGAAAGGGCCGATCCTTGATGAGTGACTGGCCGTCGGAGAGCAGGCCGAGCACCGAGTAGATGCGGGTGACCTCGAGCTCTTCCTGGAAGGTCATGCGCGGAAGAATTCCCGGGAGCCTTCGCGCGAGCATGGTCTTGCCCGAGCCGGGCGCTCCGCAGAGCAAGACGTTGTGGCCTCCCGCGGCGGCCATCTCGAGGGCGTCTTTGACGTCTTGTTGGCCGCGCACCTCTGACATGTCGACGGCGTTGAGATCGACCGTGGGGCTCACGTGCGGGCGGGTGCGATCGTACGGGGTGATGCGCTCTTCGCCGGTGAAGTGCATCACGGCCTGGGTGATCGACTCGACCGCGAGCACCTCGATGCGATCGACCAGCGCGGCTTCTCCGGCGTTGGCCATGGGCACCATCACGCCGCGAAAGCCGCCGTCGCGTGCGGCGAGGGCGAGCGGCAAGACGCCGCGGATGGGCTTGAGCGCACCGTCGAGGGCGAGCTCGCCTCCGAAGAGGTAGCCCTGGAGGGGCTCGTGGTCGATGAGACCCGCGGCGGCCAGCACCCCGAGCGCGATGGGCAGCTCGAAGGTGGCGCCTTCTTTCTTCAGGTCGGCGGGCGCGAGGTTGACCGTGATGCGCTTCATCGGGAGCGTGAAGCCGCCGTTCTTCAAGGCCGAGGTCACCCGCACCTTCGACTCTTTCACCGCGCCTTCCGGCAGGCCCACCACGTTGAAGAAGGGCATGCCCAGGGACATGTCGACCTCCACTTCCACCACCACTGCGTCCACGCCCATCAGTGCTCCAGATTTCACGCGAGCCAGCATCGGGTCCCACCTCCTGGAGGACTCGTGCTCGCAAGGCGCGCGCCATGAGGCTGGTGGTTGTGTGTTGTACCGATTCTTCGAGCGCATTCTCGATGGGCAGCAGAAGCGGTGGCGTCTCCGTGCTCCAGCCGAGTGGTGCGAATGGTGGACTCAGCGGCCTTGATGAGTGGTGGTGGGTGAGGGGCTTTGAGGCACGCTCGTCGCGAGCGGGCTCTCGGCACGTCGCGAGGTGAGCTCATGTGACGTGGTGGTTCGGTTCGGTTGTCGGAGCCGTGTGCGATGACGGGTTCCGCAACCAAAGGGGGATTCATGCAAACGGTGTTGGTGATGAAGCAGTTGGCGGCGGTGCTCGATCATTTCCTCATGCATGTGACAAAGCGCGTGCGGCTGACGACGCAGGATGCGCTGGTGCTCGCCTGGATCGTCGAGCGCGAAGGAATCGGCGCATCCATGATTGCCGCTCGGGTCGGCAGGAAGCAGCAGAGTGTTCAGCGAACCCTTGTTCGCCTCGAGGACCGCTTCCTGGTGCAGCGGTTCGAGTCCGATACGCGCAATCGGACTGAAGGCTGGGGCTTGACGGAGCACGGGCGCGAAACCTGGGGAATCCTGCAGGATGGCTTCGGTCATCAGGACGCAGAACTTGAACGAAGAGGGGTGAACTTCCGCGAGTGGCTGCGGTCGCTCGATGAGCTGATGAAGCAAACAATGGCCGTGAGAAACCCGTTCTCGCTGGGGCTCGTGGATCCGCCTGTCGATCCCCTGCCTACCGGCCGGGACCACTGAGGTCGGGCTCCTCTTTAAGCCATAACAACCCTGTAGTGACGCGTAACTACAGGGTTGTTACGGCCGTAGAAGTCGCCCCGGCAGGACCTCGTCACATGAGCATCCTCGCCCGCGGCTGAGAGGCCTGCGCGCGATGAGCACGAACAAGGTCCGTCACCCACCACGTTCTTCAAGGCGCTTTGCTTCGACGGTCAGTCACTGAGCGCTTCGACCGCTTCACAAAATGCGTCGACCGACTTCGCCTTCCGCAGCACCTTGAACGGCTTCGAGTCTTCGGGCGGATCCATCACGGCCAGTGAGCTCTTCAACTTGTTGAGCACCTGCGCATCGCCACAGAACAGCGCCCCGTACCGCTCAGCAAGTTGACGGAGGAACCGCTGCAGGGCCTGCACTCGATCTTCTTCAGTCGGAGTCGCCACCGCCCTGCCCCGCAACCGCTCGAACAGAACGGGATCCCGCATCGCCCCGCGCCCGAGCATCAGCCCCGCCGCGCCAGTGTCGCGAAGAATGGACGCGCCGATCTCCACGGCGTTGATGTCTCCATTGGCGATCACCGGCAGCCGCGACGCCTTCACCACGCGCGCGGTGATCGAATGATCCGCGAACCCGTCGTACCGCTGCACCACCGTACGCGCGTGGAGCACCAGAAAGTCCACCCCTGCGTCCTCGAAGAGCGAGAGCAGCGAGAAGACCTGCTCCGGGTCGGAGTACCCCGCGCGCACCTTGATGGAGAAGCTACCGACGATGGCCTTGCGCAAGGCGCCGAGGATCTCGGGGAGTTCTTCCGGCCGCTCCAACATGCCGCCGCCGCAGCCCACGTTCATGCGGCCGTAGGGACAGCCCATGTTGAGGTTCAGATGAATCGCACCCGCGTCTTGAGCTGCGAGCGCCGCCTCGACCAGCGGGCCCTGGTCGCGGCCGATGAGCTGAACGACCAGCGGCACGCCGCGCACGTGAGGCCGGGCGTCTTCGAGATCTCCCGCCGAGAGCCGCGCGGGACCATCGGCGTCTCCGCCATGCCGCACGCGCATGAACTCGGTGAAGACCACGTCGGGCCGCACCCAGTCGACGAACACGTCTCGCACCGCGCGGTTGGTCACCCCTTGCATGGGCGCGAGCATGAGGGGCTGTCGGCCCTCATCCCAGGGCAGCACGCGGCGGGCAGTCATGGCCTTTCACGTAACCGCTCCTCCCGAGAGCCGTCGAGGGATTACCTTCGGCCCCATGAATCCCGTGCGGCTCGCGACGAAACGCCTGGTGCTCCGCGAGCTGCGCGCTGACGACTGGGTCGAGGCGCAGCGGCTCGACCGCGATCCACGCGTGGTGCGCTTCCAGAGCAACGACGTGCTCGATGAGGCCGGCACGAAGCAGTACCTCGAGACCTCCATCGCCGCGCAGGCCGCGAGCCCGCGCCTCGTCTACGACCTCGCGATCTGCCTGCCCGACGACGACCGCTTCCTCGGGCGCGCGGGCTTCAAGATCGAACGCCCCGAGCACCGTGAGGCGCAGCTCTGGTTCACCTTGCGGCACGATCTCTGGGGCAAGGGCTTCGCTTCAGAAGTGCTGCCCGCATTGCTCGACTTCGCCTTCGACGAGCTGAAGCTTCACCGCGTCTACGGTGACTGCGATCCACGCAACGTCGGCTCTGCCCGCGTGATGGAGCGCGCGGGCATGCGCCGCGAGGGCCACTTGAGGGAGAACTGGTGGCTCAAGGGCGAGTGGTGCGACTCGCTCCTCTTTGCGGTCTTGAATCAGGAGTGGCCGGCGCTGCGACCGAAGGGAGAGGCACTTCAGAGACCATCACCGCCGCGAGGATGAAGCCGCCGCCCACCCACTCCGCGACACTGGGCCAACCCAGCCCCGTCACCGCGGCCCAGGAGATCGCGAACACCGGCTCGAGCGAATAGATGACCGCCGCCCGCACCGCCGTCACCTGTGCCTGCGCCCAGACCTGGGCCCCGATGGCCAGGGCGCTGGCCACCACGCCGGTGAAGAGCACCGCGGCCCAGTAGCTCCCCGTGGGCTCGAAGCGGCGCTCCACGAAGGGCAACGAGGCGGCCGAGAGCACCGCCACCACGCTCAACTGCACCGCAGTGAGCTGCAGCACCGGCAGCCCCTTGCCCCACTGCCCGATGCCCGCGATGTGAATCGCGTAGACGACGGCACAGCCCAGGGTGAGCAGATCACCGGTGGGAATCGGATCGTTCAGCGACACGCCGGTCAGCTGCTGCAACCCGAGCAGCGCGATCGCCGGGGCGACGAAGGCGCGGGTGGGCGGGCGTTGGCCGGTCAGCCGCCAGCTCACGAAGGGCACGAAGATGACCGCGAGGCCGGTGATGAAGGCGCTGCGCGCGGGCGTGGTGGTCTCGAGCCCCACCGTCTGCAGCGCATAGCCTCCGTACAGCAGCACGCCCAGGCCGACGCCTGCCTTGAGGGCCGCGACCGAGAAGCCGCCGCGACGTTCCAGCACCAGGGCCAGCGTGCCCGCGGTGAGCGCGCCCACGGTAAATCGCAGCGAGAGGAACGTGAAGACGTCTGAGCCGCTCAGCGCATCCTTCACGGTGACGAACGTCGCGCCCCACACCGCCGTCGCCACCAACAACGCGAAGGTGGCCACCTTCTGCGTCGAAGACGCCATCAGCGGGGCGATGCTCCGCGATCTTTCAAGTCGAGCGGGCCCCAGTCGGAGACCACCTTCGCCGGCAACCCTTCGGTGCCCTCGGGCATCGACAGGGGCCCCGACTTGCGACCCACCGTGGGCCAGGCCACCGCGTTGCGCCGGCCATCGGGCGTGCGGCGCGCTTCGAAGGGGCGCAGATCCCGCGCGGCGAACGCCTTCTTCCACGCCGCGAACGCCCCGCCCGCCTTCCACGCGTCGTACGCAGCGAGCCCCGCTTCCGGGCCACACTGCGCCATCACGTATTCCACCCAGGCCCAGCGCGCGCTGGTGGGCCGCAGCTCTGCACGGCCCTTGAGCCCGCGGCGCAAGCGCTCCAGCCGCTTGTCCACCACGTCGATGCCCGCGAACGGGGCGCCGTCGAGCGGCGTATTCCGCTTCGCCGCGAAAGGCGCCACGCCCAGCGCCACGGGGAGAATGCGCGAGAGCTCGAGCGTGAAGCGCACCAGCTCGTCGATGTCTTCGTCGGTCTCGGTGGGCAGCCCGATGACGTTGTAGACCTTGAGCCGCTTGAAGCCCGCGGCCTTGGCCATGGTGGCCGCGTTGACGATCTGCAGCTCGGAGTGTTTGCGATCGACCAGATCGCGCAGCCGCTGGCTGGGCCCATCGGAGGCCACCGTGAGCACCTGCGCGCCGCACGCCTTGAGCGCCGCCACCAACCGAGGCGTGAGCCGGTCGGCCCGCAACGACGAGATGCCCACTTCTTTTCCGTCACGGGCCAGGGTCTCGAGCAGCTCGACGATCTTCGGGTGATCCGTCACCGCCGCGCCCACCAGCCCCACCCGCTTCACACCCGCGGGGATGAGCGAGAGCACCCGCTCCGGGGGCACGGTGCGCATGCCGCCGTTGGTGGTGCGGCGCATCACGCAGTAGTGGCACCCGCGCGAACACCCCCGCTCAGGCTCGATCAAGAACATGCCGCGCAGCTCGGTGTTCTGGGTGACGATCTGCGAGTAGGCCGGCAACCGCATGTCCGTCGCCTTGAAGACGAACCCGCGGGTCGACTCGGCCGACATCCCCGGCACGCGGAACCCCGGCACGTTCGCCAGCCGCGCGAGCACGGCCTGCTTGCCGCCACCGGCCAGCACCGCCTCGAGCAGCGGGGCCACCAGGTCTTCGGCTTCCCCCTGCAACAACACGTCGACGAACGGCTCGAGCGGGTCGGGGTTGCTGAAGGTGAGCGGGCCGCCGGCCACCACCAGGGGCATCGACTCGCTGCGCTGCTCGCGGAGCGCGGGGAACCCCGACGACTCGAGCAGCTCGAACAGGCCGGTCACCTCGAGCTCGTAGGCCACCGAGAAGGCCAGCACCTGAAACTGGTCGAGCGGGCGCTGGGTCTCGATCGACGAAGGCATCACCTTCGCTGCGCGCCACGCATCCACGTCGTCGGGCAGGAACACCCGCTCCGCCGTCGCTTCAGGGTGGGCGTGCACCTCGCGGTAGATGGTCTGGAACCCCAGGCTGCTCATGCCCACGTGGTACGGGCTCGGGTAACACATGGCGACGTTCAGCCGGGCCTGCTTGAAGAGGGTGCCCTGCTCTGCCGCCTGCAGCGTGCGCAACCCTTCGAGCAGCTGGTGACGTGTCGATGCCAAATGAAGAACCCTCGCTCCCGAAAGTGGGGGCGAGGGCTCTCTTTCACAACGCGCTGTGGGAGTCGAACTCCCCCCGACCTGGTCGAGGGGGCCGACCCTGGAGCCGCTTACTTGATGGCGGCCACGTCGACCGTGGGCACGCAGACGCCCAGGGCCGTGTTGCACTTCGGCTCGAACGACGGGTTGATGCCTGAGCCGAGGAACCGGCCGGCGTCGACGTCAGCGTTCGGGTCGCACTCTTCCGAGGTGACCAGGGCGCCTTCCGACGGATCGTTGCTGCAGTGAATCTCAGGCCAGAAGCCGACGACCTTGTAGTTCGCCACGCAGCCACCTTCCGTGTACTTCATGTCGGTGGTGAACGCCGTGCCAGGCACCTTGGCCGAGTTGATCACGTTGAAGTTCGTGAACTCGGTCTTGTAGGTGATGGCCGGCAGCGTTTCTGAGCTGCCGTCCACCAGGGTGAGCGCCTCTTCCTGGTAGTTCTGCTCCCCGCCCACGAAGTTGGTGATGGTGCAGGCGTTGTTGGTGGGGAACTGCGGCATCTGCCCGATGGCGTTGAGCTTCTTGCCGTCGGGGTCCGTCGCGTCGACGCGGGCGATTTCATCGTCTACCGAACGGCACGCGTTCTTCCGATCGATCGCCCTGAACCCGCCGTCGACAGCAACAGTGCGGCCACCGATGCCACCGTCTCCCTGTACGAACTCCTCAACGGCGCCGCCGTCGGGGATGACCAAGCCGGGGCCCGCGTCGATGGTGCAGTCGGCGCAGCGCGTTTGGTTGACACAATTGTTCGCGGGGTCGACGTCGGCCGAATAGACGTAGCCGAGGTACGGGTCGACCACGAGGGACGGCTTCACCGCGAGGGTGAAGGCGCCGCCGTTGGCCTGCGTGCGGAACCGCTGCATGCCCATGTACATGTGGTCGAGTTCAGCGCAGCTGCCCGTGCCATCAACCGGGGTGAGCAGCGCGTAGTACGGGCCGAGGCCCTGACCCGCGGCCGTGATGGTGACGTTGCACTCCGGCGTGGGCTGGGCCGCGAAGCACCCAGACAACGCGAAGCCAGCGACGCCACCGATGAGACCAAAGAGGCTGATTCGAGAGTTCTTGGACATTGTCGTGTCTCCTGGTCAGCGGCTTAGAAGCTGAACCGGATACCGAAGCGCACCGAGATGGGTGCCTGGTACGCGGTGGGCCGCTTGAAGTTGGGGTTGATGTCAGCGGTGGTCAGGTTGCCGCCGCCGCCGCCCTGAATCGGGAGAACGTAGGCCTGCGAGCCGTCAGCGTTGAGAACGGGGTCACCGTCTTCGTCGAAGGCGAGCTCGGTGCACTGGGGCTGACCGCTGCCGGCCAGACACGCAGCGGCCTGGGGATCCTTCGAGTTGGTCTGGAAGGGGAGGGCATCGGCCGAGGTGATCGTGTTGTCCACCGCCGTGACCGCCTGGAAGTTGAACATGTTGAACACGTCAGCCGTGAACTCGACCACGTTGTCCTTGCTGATCTTGTAGCGCACGCCGCCCTTCGCGTTGATCGCGTGGCGCCAGGGCAACCGGCCACCAGCACCGCGGGGGAGCACGAACGCTTCGTCCGGGCCGTAGAGGGGGTGGCTGCCGTAGTAGTTGATCGGAGCGCCCGAGCGGCCTTCGTAGGTCAGGCCCGCCACCAGGCTGAAGCTGGGGGTGAGCACGAACTCCTTGCTCGCGTACGCCTTGATGAAGTGGTTGCGGTCGGCGTCGAGCGGACCCGTGCGGTTGCCCAGCAGCGAGATGAGGTCGAAGTCGGCGTTGATGTTCGGGTCGAGCTGACCCGTCTCAGGGCGGAACAGACCGTTGTAGTTACCTCGCAATGAGGAATACGTGTACGAGACCTGGCCCATCCAGCCGTCGCTGAAGGCCTTGTTGAAATACACGGTGACCGCGTCGTAGTCGCGAACGGCCCTGGGGAACGCCGTCGAGATGCCTTCGCCGGGGTTACCGATGAAGTAGGTCGAAGCCTCGTCGACCGACATGTCTTCGATGACCGAGTTCATGTAGCGGCGGGTGTAGGTCGCGCCGACGCGCCCATCCGAGATGACCTCGTACTCGCCACCGACGACGATTTCGTCGCTGCTCTGCGCCTTGATGTTCGGGTCGATCGGCGTCTTGCCGGCGCCCGTCTGCAGGCCACCCGCCGACGGATCGTAGTCGCCGCCGTTGATCGCGTTGACGCGGCGGGTGTTGAGCGGGTCCTGGCACTCGTTGAGGGCCTGGCTGATGTTCGCGAGCGGGTCGCAGCCGGGGTTGCCGGGCTGCGCGGTGGGGTGACCCTTCACGGCGTGCTGGAACTGGTACTGGTTCTCGCCGGTGAGCGCGCGGTCGGCGATGTCGATCGGAACGGCCTCGTAGTAGCGCGAGAAGTTCGCGAACAGCTTGCTGCGACCCTGCTGAGTGAAGTCGTAGATCACGCCGACGCGCGGCGAGATCTGGTTGTTGAGGGTCAGGCCCAGCGTGTTGTCACCGGCGATGAGCTGCTGGTTGTCGTAGCGCAGGCCGAGGTTCAGGGTGACCACGTCCATGATCGACCAGCTGTCCTGCAGGTAGGCGCCGACGCTGTTCGAGGTGGGCACCGAGTTGATCACCGACTGGCGGGTCGCCTCGTCGGGCGAGGTGAAATAGCCGTACTGGCGGTAGTCGTCGAAGCGGGTACCCGCGGTGTTCTCACGGAGGATGCTGCCGCCCGAGTAGGCCTTCTTCAGGTCGTAGCGCAGGTGCTCGATATCGAGACCGGCCTTGACGATGTGGTGACCCAGGCCCTGGAAGAGGAAGGTCGCCGAGGCCCGGCCCTGGAGCCGGTCGAGGGTGGCGTCCTGCAGGAAGCCGAAGCCGCCGATGGTGTACGTCTCGCCGGCCGTCGCGGGGCAGGTCGCCGCATCGACACACACGGCCGCCCCTTCGGCAGTGAGGGTCTCGAAGGCGGTGATCGAGTACGGACGGGGGTTGCGGCGGTAGATGACCGCGGGCGTGCCCGCTGCCGTGCCGTCGCCGGGCGTGTTGTTGAAGCCCGAGCCGTCATCGGGGAGGGTGGAGTTGCGCAGGCGGAACCAGCCACCGCTCACGTCGAGCAGCAGGTGCTTGTCGAGGAAACCGCCCTGGTACCGCACCGAGAGGGTGTTGCTGTCGGTGGTGACCACGTTGCCGCCCTTCCAACCATTGGCCGTCGAACGGCGCTCGTTGAAGGAGAACGGGGTGGTGTCGCTGGAGGGCGAACCGACCACGGACAACGAGATGTTGTTGTCGGCGTTGATGAGGAAGGTCAGCTTGGCGATGTACGAGAACGCGCGCTGGCTCTCCTGACGAACCTGGGTGCTGCCGGGAACGACGGGGTTGGTCTCTTCGCCGGTGACCGGGTCGGTCACGAAGGCGCGCAGGTCGCGGGTGGTGCGATCCCAGTTGAACGAGGGCGCGAAGCCGACGAAGAACCACAGGCGGTCCTTGATGATCGGGCCGCCGACCTGGGCGCCGAAGTCGACGGTGTTGAGCAGCTTGGCCTGCAGACGCACGGAGGTGGCGTCGCTGTCGATGGCCCGGGGCTGACCCTGCAGCGCGCCGGGGGTCCAGTTGCCCCAGACCATGCCGTGGAACTCGTTCGAGCCCGACTTGGTGACGACGTTGAGCACGCCGCCCGTGGCGCGGCCGTACTCGGCCATGTAGCCGCCGGTGACGACGTTCGCCTCTTCGACGAACTCGACGGGGAACTGAGCGCCGTTGGTGCCGAAGGCCGGGTCGCTCACCGACACGCCGTCGACCAGGTAGAGGTTCTCAGGCGACTGCGCGCCGGAGAAGCCGAAGCCGTACTCGTCGGCGATCACCTGCGGGGCGACCGAGGCGAGCGACTCGAACGAGCGCACACCCGAGCCGTTGGGCTGGATGAAGGCGATGTTGTTGATGAAGTCCTTGCCGACGTTGATGCCGGTGGTGGTCGAGCCGATGTCGACGGTGGGCGGCCTGCCCACGACGACCACGGTGTCACCCTGCACGGCCTCGGGCTGCAGCTGAATGTTCACGCGCACGGTGCGATCGGTGCGGATGTTGATGTCAGTGCGCGAGTACGGCTTGAACGACTCCTTCTCGAGCTTCAGGGTGTAGACGCCCGCGGGCAGCTGGGCCAGGCGGTAGAGGCCTGAGCTGTCCGTGACGACGACCTCTTCGCCCTGCAGCGCAGGAGAGGTTGCAGTGATCACCACGTCGGGAACCGGCTTGCTCGTGGCAGCGTCAGTCACGATACCCGTGACGACAGCGGTGCCCTGGGCGAAAGCCAGAGACGATACGCACGCGCTCGCAACGAGCACGGTGCGGTACAGCCAGTTATTAGGACGCACGCGGTTTGATCCTCCAGGAAGGAACGAATTGCGCCGCCTTCCTTACTCGGGAGCACCTAGCTGTCAACGGTCCTCGATAATTCGGTAACGTTTTTGTTAAGAGGTCTGACTCCATGTTCGACTCCGTTCTGTCCAAAGGTGATGCCGCGAAGAGCCGTTTCGGCGCCGGTACCGTCATCTCTGTCGGCATTCACGTGGCGCTCTTCGCCCTGGTGGCGTGGTTCAGCACCCGGCCACCGGCGATCGAAGAAGACCTCTCCGAGGTGAAGTTTTTCGCCGCGGTGCCCCCCCCGCCGCCGCCGCCCCCGCCCCCGCCTGCCGGCAGCACCACGCCCAAGGTCGAGAAGAAGGTGGAGAAGAAGATCAAGAAGGACGTCATCGTTCAGCCCAAAGAGATCCCCTTGGAGAAGCCGCCTGAGGCCGAGCCCCAGCCCGAGGAGCCTTCGGCCGAGCCCGAAGGCGTGGAGGGCGGCGTCGAAGGCGGCGTGGTGGGCGGCGTCGTCGGTGGCGTGGTGGGCGGCACGCTGGGCACCGACGTGGTGCCCTTCGGCGAAGGCATGACCCGCCCCGACTGCGACAAGTCAGTGCTGGCCGACATCTACTCGCAGAGCCGTGAAGCGCGTGAGGCGCACATCGAAGGCATGATGATCATCAAGTGCAACATCATGACGGACGGCGTGGTGAAGAACTGCCGCGTGATGAAGCCGCTGCCTCATCTCTCCGAGGCGGCGCTCGCTGCCATGGCGCGCATGCGGTGCAAACCGGCCACCTACCAGGGCCACCCGATCAGCATCGACTACGTGCAGAATTTTCAGTTCAAGCTGCCGCGCTGATCGCCCTTCGCGATCGGTAACGGCTGATCAAACACGTTGGCTCCTGTGGGAGCCCCTACTAGGAAGCCTCGCCCATGGACTTCTCCCTGAGTCATCTCTGGTCCTCGATGGGGATCTTCGCGAAGCTCATCGTGATCACGATGGGCATCATGTCGGTCGCCAGCCTGCTCGTGATGTTCGAGCGCATCGTGGTCTACATGCGGTCTGGTTCTGAGTCGGTGGCGTTCGCCGAGAAGATGGCCAAGGTGCTCTCTGGCGGCGATGTGCCCGCCGCAGCGGCCGCGGGCCTGACCAAGAACGTGGGCCACCTGGGCCGCACCATCAACGCCGGCCTGACCGCCTTCCGCACGGCGCCCACCGACAAAGACGTGGCGATCGAATCGGTCGCCCGCGCGATGGAGCGTCAGGCGGCGCGCGAGGTGCAGAACTTCAAGCGCGGCCTGGGCGTGCTGGCCACGGTCGGCTCCACGGCGCCCTTCATCGGCCTGCTGGGCACCACCATGGGCATCGTGAACGCCTTTCAGCAGATGGCGGCCACCGGCTCAGGCGGCCTGGGCACCATCTCGGGCGGCATCTCGGAGGCGCTCATCACCACGGCCTTCGGCCTGCTGGTGGCGATCCCCGCGGTGATGGCCTTCAACTTCCTGCAGGGCTGGGTCGATGCGCGCTCGGTGGATCTCTCCGAGTCGAGCAACGAGTTCCTCGACGTCGTCACCCGCCACTTCGCCAAGTAAGTCCTTGTTGAGCTGAAGGAGCACTCACCATGGGAATGGCCGTCGGCGGGAAAAAAGGCATCAAGGCCGAGATCAACGTGACCCCCATGGTCGACGTGGTGCTCGTGCTCTTGATCATCTTCATGGTGATCACCCCCATGCTCCAGCGCGGCAAAGACGTGCAGCTGCCCAAGGCCGTGAAGGTCGACGACGAGAAGAAGGGCGGCGCCGACCCCATCGTGGTCTCGGTCACGCCCGACAAGACCATCTACATCGAGAGCGACTCGTACGATGACGAGGGCTTCCAGGTCGAGCTGCAGAAGAAGCTCATCAGCAACCCCAACCAGCGCATCCTCCTCAAGGGCGATCAGTCGTTGGTGTTCGAAGACGTGCGCAGGGTGATGAACCTCGCGCGCAAGTCGGGCGCCAAGTCGATCGCGCTGGGCGTGGAAGAGGTGAAGAAATGAGCGGCAAGAAGCGCCGCAAGATCTCAGTGCAGCCGCAAGGCGGCCTGAACTCCGACATCAACATCACGCCGATGGTCGACGTGGTGCTGGTGCTGCTGATCATCTTCATGGTCGTGACGCCTTTGCTCGAGAAGGACATCGAGGTGAAGGTGCCCGACAGCGAGAAGGTCGAGCAGCTCGACGAGGTGCCGCAGGATCAGCTGGTGGTCACGGTGGCGCAGTCGGGCGAGCTGAAGATCAACCTCGACGTGATGCCCACGCAGCAGGAGTACGTCGCCAAGTTGAGCCGCATGCTGGCCGCGAAGAAGAAGGGCGACAAGCTGGTGTTCTTCACCGCTGACGACCAGACCAACTACGCGAAGCTCGTGGCTGCGCTCGATGGTGCGCGGCAGGCGGGTGCAGAGACGCTGGGCATGGCCACCGACAAGATCGAAGCCGCTGCGCCGGCACCGCTCGAGCCGCCGCCGCCCCCGACGCCGTGAAGTAAAAAACCTCTCCCTGCGACGCGGGGAGAGGTCGGTCCGAAGGACCGGGTGAGGGGCCCACCTGCTTGCCCTCGAGACCCTCACCTCACTTCACCGATTCCGCAGCTCGGCCAACTCACCCTTCAGCCCGGGCAACTCGCCGGGCGGGAGCTTCTTGAGCACGTACTGCACGGTCTCATACAGCGTCTCGTAGGGGTCGCGCGCCACGAAGCCCAGCTGCGCCTCGGCCTTGCTCGAGTCACACCAGAACCAGTGCTCCCCTACCTCGACCTCTTGCGGATCGATGCTGGGCTTTTCCCCGCGCCACTTCGCCACCTGGTCGAGCGCGTACGCGCCCAGAATGTTGAGCTGCTTGTTCAGCTTCACGCGCGGCGCCGCCACGCCGGTGAGCCGCTCGAGGCGCGAGAAGAACTCCTTCATGGAGAAGTTGAGGCCCATCAAGTGCCGGCCGTACAGCTCGCCGCGGGTCAGCGCGTTGGCCGCCGCCTGCGCCGCGTCACGGGCGTCGACGAAGCTCATGCCGCCACCGGGCATCGCGGGGATGTCGCGCTGAAGAAACTTCACCACCGTCCACGTGGAGGAGAGCCGGTCGTCACCCGGGCCCATCAGCAGCGAGGGGTTGAGCACGACGAGGGGAATGCTTTCCTTCTTGCAGAACTCGAGGGCGAGCTTCTCTTCGTAGATCTTCGAGAGGTAGTACGGCCAGCGGCCCACGGTCTCGATGGGGTAGTCGTCGGCTTCGGTGCCGATGCGCTCTTCTTTCGAGACGGCGATGGTGCCGGAGGTCGACGCGAGGATGACGCGCGGCCTGGTGCCCAGCGTGCGCACGTCGCGCAGCAGCTCGCGGGTGCAGTCGACGTGCAGCTCGTACATCTTGCGGCCGTCTTCGTTCTTGAAGCTGACCAGACCTGCCAGGTGATAAATCGCCTCGACGCCGCGCAGTGAATCGCGCACGGCTTCACGATCCTTCAAGTCGGCCTGCACGTGACGGATGGGGTGATCGCCGGTCAGCCACGCGGCCGGGGGCTTCGAGCGCGAGAGGAGCGTGAGCGCGTGCCCCTGCTTGCGTAGGAGCGGCACGAGGTGAGTGCCGAGAAAACCAGTGCCGCCAGTGATGAGAATGTTCATTGAGTTCGCTTTCACCTCTCCCTGCGCCAGCGGGGAGAGGTCGGCTGAAGGCCGGGTGAGGGGCGCGGCTCCGGAGCCCGGAAGGCCCCTCACCCCGACCCTCTCCCCGCTTCGCAGGGAGAGGGAGTTTTAGGTGTGGGCCTTGGTCCTGCGTTCACGCGTGGGAATGGCCGGCACGCTCAAGTCTTCCTGCCGCACGCTTCGGCCATCCTTCAGCGCGCGCACGGACTCCTCGGCCATGCGGGTGAGCATGCGGTAGCCCTCGCTCTTGGCGAGGCCCTTCACCTTCTCGCGCAGCTTGCCCAGCTCGAGCACCGGCCCGATGCGCACCTCGAGCTCATCGAACTTCGGCCACCACGCGCCCTTGGGGAGCGCGTTGTGCGTGCCGTGCAAGTACAGCGGGAGAATGTCGACGCCGAAGGTGAGCGCGAGGTAGCCGGTGGTGGGCTTGAACTCCATCAGCTCACCGTTGGGGCTGCGGGTGCCCTCGGGGAAGATGAGCAGGTTGAAGCCCTGCGTGAGCGACTCACCGGCCAGGCGCAGTGACTCGCGCAGCGAGCCCGAACGATCCATGGGGATCAGGTTGGTGAAGTTCTCGAAGTACGCGCGCTTCAGCGGTGAGTCGAAGAAGTAGTCACGCGCCGCGAGGGCGACCAGCCGCTCACCCTGCTCGCCCATGGCGACCTTCACCAGGCCCATGTCGAGGTGGCTGGCGTGGTTGGCGACCACCAGGAAGTTCCGGTTCTGGGGGATGAAGTTCTTCCCCTTCACCTTCACGTCGAACAGCCCGCCGTAGATGGCGCGCTGGCCCGCAGAGAGCGCCGCCCTGCCCGCTTCGGCCACGCCGTCGGGCAGGTTGAGCTCGAGCTCCGAGTCCTTCTTGCGCGCGACCTCCCTGGAGATCTCCCGCGCCTTCACCTCGGCGGCCGGCTTGCGGCCCGACTGCGCGACCACGCGGCGCAGGTCATCGACGGTGGTGATCTTGGTGAGATCGCTGACCGCGGTGACCGGCACGCCCCGCGCCTCCAACGCCGCTGACAGCTCAGTGAGCATGAGCGAGTCGAAGCCGAGATCCACCTGCAGGCGCGAATCGGCGCGCACGTCGCTCGCGTCTTTCTGAATGACGTCGGCGATCACCTTGGTGAGCCAGTCGGTGTTCTCGCCGTCCTTCTTGGCCTTCTCGACGGCCTTCTCCTGGCGCTTCAACTCTTCGACCACCAGGGGGCGCTTCACTTTGCGCGAGCTGGTGCGAACCAGATCAGCGTCCTGGAAACGCAGCACCTTCACCCGGCGGTAGAACGGCTGCTCGGCCGAGACCACGCGGAAGTGTTCCTCCAGCTCGCGGCGCACCTCTTCACGCGGGCGCTCTTTGTAGTCAGGCACCACGAGCGCAGCGACCTTCTCGCCGCCGTTCTCGTCGGGCAGCCCGACCACGCTCAGCTCCTTCACGTGCGTGTGCACCGCGTAGAGTTCTTCGAGCTCGTCGGGGTACACGTTCTTGCCGTTGGCATCGATGATGACGTCCTTGCGGCGCCCCACGAGGTACAGGTTGCCCTCGCCATCGATGCGGCCGAGATCGCCGGTGAACAACCAGCCATCCTTCAGCACCGCCGCGGTCGACTCGCGATCCTGAAAGTAGCCGGCCATCACGTTGGGTCCGCGCGCGGTGACTTCGCCCACGCCTTCCCCATCGGGCTCGAAGATCTTCAGCTCGACGCCCGGGAGCGCCTTGCCCACGGTGCCCGGCAAACGTTTGTTGCCCGCGTGGGTGACGGTCAACACCGGCGCCGCTTCGGTCAGCCCGTAGCCTTCATCGAGGGTGAAGCCGAGCGCGTGAAACGCCTTGTGCACATCATCGGGCAGCGCAGAGCCGCCGCTGATGAGGAACTTGATGTTGCCGCCGAACTTCCGGTGCACGGGCCAGAAGAGGAGCTTGCCTAAGTTGATGCCCTGGCGATTGCGCAGCTCGGCGTTGATCGACATGAGGCCCTTCATGGCCTCTTCGATGAACTTGGGCTGGGCGGCGAACTCCTGGGTGATCTTCCGGTGGAAGAGCTGCCAGAGCGCGGGCACGCCGACGAGGCCGGTGATGTTGCCGCCTTCGAGCACGTCACCGATGCGATCGGCGGTGAGCTCGTCGAGGTAGGCCACTTCAGCGCCGCGGGAGAACGGGGTGAGGAACCCCGCGCTGAACTCGAAGGTGTGGTGCAGCGGGAGCACGGACAACACGCCGTCGCCCACCCCCAAATCGAACGCGCCACCGAGCTTCGCGACCAACGCGGCGAAGTTGCGGTGCGTGAGCATCACGCCCTTGGGGTTTCCGGTGGTGCCCGAGGTGAACAGCAACGAGGCGACGTCATCGGGCGCCGCGCCCTTCTTCACCGCGCCAATGCCTTCGGGCGCGAGCGGATCGCCGGCCATCGCTTCGGCCAGCGGCATCACCCGGGTGGAGAGGCCGGCCGCGGCGAGCGCGTTCTCCAGGGTGGGGTGTTTCTCGAGCACCAGCTCGGACACCAGGCAGATCTTCGCTTCGCTGCGGCGGGCGATGTTGACGATCTCCGCTTCGGAGATCTCCTTGTCGACCGGCACGGCGGTGCAGCCGGCGCGCAAGATGCCGAAGAACGAGATGCCCCACTCCGGGCGGTTCTCGCCGACCAGCATGACGCGATCCTGATGCACCACGCCTGACGCGAGCAGCGCGCTGCCCACACGGGCGGCGTAGCGGTGCACCTCTCCGAAGGTGAAGCGCTGGCTCTCTTCGCCTTCGTACAGGCGGAAGGCGACGCGGTGACGCCACTCGTGCGTGGTGGCGTCGAGCAGCTCGAGCAGGTCGCGGTACGCGTGCACCGTCTTGCGCTTCTGGGTCTCTTCATCGAGGCCGGGGAAGACCCACTTCTCCAAACCGGGAATGTGCGTCTCGAGGAAGTAGGTGCGCCAGTCGATCGCTTCGGGATCCCAGGGAATCTTCGCGCGGTCGTGCGCGGGCATGTCGACGTACAGCGAGCGGGTGTTGTCGCAGCGGAAGACGAAGCGGTTCGACCAGATGAACGGCAAGAACAGGTCGACGATCATGTTCACGCGAGAGGTCTGCTCGGTGACGTCGTCGAGCTGCACCTTCACGCGATCGAGGGCGGCGTTGAACTTCGGCGCGCCCCAGGTGGGCCGGTTCTCGTCGATGGTCTTGTTGAGCCAGGCAGCGCCCTTGCCGATCAACGGCGAGTTGGTGAAGTCGAAGAACGTCTTGCTGACGGGCTTGGGCTCGATGCGGCTCTTGAGGGAGTTGACGAACTGGTTGCCGGTCTCCTTGTTGCGCCAGCGGCGGCGTTTGTAGAGGCCGACCAGCTCGACGGAACGGTTGGCGATGAACGGCGCGGAGTCACCGGTGGCCTGCTGGTACACCCGGCGCTCCGGGGTGCGCAGCGCCTGTGCGGTGATGGCGATGAGCGAGCCTGCGACTTGATCGACGGGGATCATGTCGAGCACTGAGGTGGCGCTGGCGGGCAGCGCGGTCTGGCCCTTGATGCAGGAGTAGATCATCGGCGCCGAGGTGGTGAAGCCCTCGTTCCACCCGGGGAAGGGGAACTTCTGGGCGCTCTCCACCACGGAGGGGCGCACCAGCGCGTAGCGCAGCCCCGGCGTTCCAGCGATGACCTGCTCGCCCAGCGACTTGGTGTACGTGTACGTGTTGGGCCAGCCCCAGTGCTGGGCGCGCTCCATGCCGGCTTCGACGAGGCGGGTGGTGAGCCAGAGCTTTCGTTCGCGGCCCACGGCCAGGCGGAGCGTCTTCTCGTCTTTCCAGTCGCGGCCTTCTTCTTTGAGCCGCTCCAGGGCCTTCTCGCGGAAGGTCGAGGTGAGGGCCTTGTCATCGGCCTGTTCACGCAGGCGGGCGACGGCCTTCTCCGCGTCTTTGAGCTCCTGCTCGAGGCTGAAGTCGCGGCCATCGAGCTCGTGGCGGCGGGGGAAGTAGCCGACCACCTCTTCGTCTTCGAAGACCAGGCCGCTGCGATTGCCGGCCACGAAGGAGGTCGACATGTGCACGAGGGGCACGTCCCAGTGGAGGCAGGCCTCGACCAGGAACTTCACGCCGTGGGTGTTGACGTTGAGACCGACCTCGAGCGACGGGTTGAAGCTGACGAGGCCCGCGCAGTTGATGACGACATCGATCTCGCCCTTGAGGGCGCGGGCGCGGGTTTCATCCATGCCCATCCACGGGTCGGTGATGTCGCCGTCGAGGATGGTGCACTTGGTCTTGAGCCAGGCGATGGCTTCGGCTTCACCGCCGTGGCGATCGCGCACGGGGAGGAAGGGTTCGCTGGTGGCGACCTTCTCGTAGAAGCGGGTGTTCGCGTCTTTGCTGCTGCCCTTGCGAACGAGCACGTACACGTGGGCGAGCTGTTCGCCGTAGTGGTGCAGCAACATCGAGAGGGAAACTTTGCCAACGAAGCCGGTGGCGCCGGCAAAGAGCACGCGCTTACCGGTGAGGATCTTCGTGACGTCGAGAGGCTCGGCCATGCCGGGGCATCTACCCGTTCTCCCTCTCCCTGCGAAGCGGGGAGAGGGTCGGGGTGAGGGGCCGTAAGTGGCGTATATGTTCGCCTCATGCGCTGGCTGCTGTTCCTGATCGCCCTGCCCTGCTTCGCAGCCGACCTCTCGCCGGAGGCGCAGCTGGCCCTCACCTCGCTGAGACCGGGAGAAAGAGCCCGCCTGGAAGCCGTGCTGGGAGACCCCACCCAGCTGCCCCTCTACCGCGGCGACTTCGTGGTCGATCCGGCAGCCCGCCTGGTGACCGGCAAAGTCGCGCTCACCATCACCGCCAAATCACCGCTGACCGAGCTGTACCTGCGCTGCACCCCCAACGCGAACCACCCGGGCGCCGTGGTCTTGAGCCGGGCCAAGGTGAACGGCAAAGACACCGGCCTCGCGCAGCCCGATCCTTCGCTCTACCGAGTCCGCGTCGAGGCCGAGAAGGGCGAGCAGCTCACGGTGGAGTTCGAGCTGAAGGCCCGGGTGCCGAAGCTGCCGCGGGCCACCAGCGCGCTCGAAGACAGTCCCGGCGGCGACTACGGCGCGTTCTCCGCCAGTGACGACACGCTGCAGCTGGTGGGGTTGATGCCGATGATTCCCCCCGAACGCGCGGGCAAGTTGTTCGAAGGGCCGTCGGGCATCGGCGACCTGGGCAGCTTCGAGCCGTCGAACTTCATCGTGAGCGTGGTTTCTCCTTTGGGGTGGCGCACGGTGTCGAGTGGGCAGGCGGTGGGTGAAGTGCCGACGGGCGAGGGCGCGGTGCGTTTTGCCTACGCGACGGCGGGAGCGCGGGAGCTGCCGCTGCTGGTGCTCAAGGGCGCGAAGGTGACGTCGAAGCAGGTGGGCGAGGTGACGGTCGAAGCGGTGCTGTTCGGCAACGCGAAGCAGGCGACCCAGGTGACGGAGCACGCCGCGAAAGCGCTCGAGCTGCTCGAAGCAAAGCTGGGCCCCTACCCGTTCAAGACGTTGCGGGTGGTGGAGATGCGCCTGGTGAACGGCGCGGGCGGCATGGAGTTCCCCGGGCTGGTGAGCGTGTCGACGAGCCTGCTGTCAGGGCAGACGGATCCGCTCGAGGCGTTGGGGTTGGGGGGCGAAGAGATGCAGGCGGCGATGTTGCTGCTTGGGCCGATGATGGGTCAGCTGATGAAGAACACGCTGGAGTTCACGATCGATCACGAGATCGCGCACCAGTACACGGCGATGTTGGTGGGCAACGATCCCATCGCGGAGCCGGTGGCCGACGAGCCGCTCACGCAGCACCTGGCGTTGTTGTTGCTCGAGTGGAGGCAGGGCAAGCAGGCCGCGGCGGCGATGAGGGACGGCCAGTTGAAGGCGGCGTACCAGCTGCACCGGTTGATGGGCGGAGTGGACGGCAAGGCCAACCGGGCGACGCACGAGTATTCGTCGAACCGGGAGTACGCGGCGTTGATCTACGGGAAGGCGCCGCTGTTGTTCGACGAGCAGCGCAAGCTGGTGGGCGACGAGGCGTGGCTCAAGGGCCTGAAGAGTTATGTCGAGCAAAACCGGTATCGCTGGGTGACCTCGCGCACGCTCACGGAGTTGGTGGGCAAACAGAACCCGGTGCACGCGAAGAAGCTCGAGGCGCTGAGAAACCACTGGTGGAACGAGGCGCACGGCGATGACGACATCGGCGGACTCGATCTCAATTCGCTCCTGACAGGGGGCTCGATGCAGGGCCTCGACCCGAAGGTGATGCAGGAGTTGGAGAAGGCGATGAAGGCGCTCGGAGGCCAGTAGCTCAGGGCAGCGGGTTCGTGCCTTCGTTGAGGATCTTCAAGTATTCCCGATAGCCAAAGACACGACCCCGTTTGCGGCCCGTGACTTCTTCCAAGATCTCCAATCGCTGAAGGTCGGCGAGCGCAGCATTGATGGTGGGCGCTGTCAGGCCAGTGCGCCCGACCAACAACTTGGCCGTCGCATACGGGTTCTGCTGGAGCAGGTCGTACACGCGGAGCGCTGAACCTGCCCTCTCTACTTCGGCTGCGATCCGTTCGCGATCACGCTTGAACAACTCGACGATTCGAGTGGCAGCATCGAAGGCCTGATTTGCAGTCTCAGTGATGCCGTCGAGGAAGAACTCCAGCCACGCTTCCCACGCGCCGTGTTCGCGTACTTCCTGAAGCAGCCGGTAGTAATCGGCACGGTGCGTCTTCAGGTAGAGGCTCAAGTAGAGCAACGGCTTCTCGAGGACGTCGTTGACGCACAGGTACAGCGTCACGAGCAAGCGCCCCATCCGTCCATTCCCATCGAGAAAGGGGTGAATCGTTTCGAACTGCACGTGGAGAAGGCCTGCCTTGATCAGCGCTGGCAGACGCGATTCTTCTTCGTGCATGAAGCGCTCGAAGGCGTCGAGGCAAGCATCCAACTCGCTGATGGGCGGTGGCACGAAGAGCGCGTTGCCTGGGCGCGTGCCCCCGATCCAGTTCTGGGTGCGACGAAATTCTCCGGGGCTCTGAGTCGCGCCGCGGCCGTCCTGGAGCAAACGAGCGTGCATGTTGCGAATGAGCCGAAGTGAGAGCGGCAGGTTTTCCAGCTCGCCAAGTCCGTACATCATCGCGTCGACGTAGTTCGACACCTCACGAACATCGTCGACGGGCTGACCGGCTTGAGCCTCGGTCTCGAACCGGAGAAGGTCGGACAAAGTCGATTGCGTGCCTTCGATCTGCGACGAGAGCACTGCTTCCTTGCGCACGTACATGAAGAGGAAGAGTTCCTGCCGCGGCAGCAGCATCGTGATCCCGTCGAGGCGTCCCACCGCCCGTTCCGCTGCGCTCAGGCGATTGAGCAGGCTGAGGAGATCAAGAGGCGGGACGGGAGGGAGTGGAGGGGGCACAAAAGCGCGAACCACCTCGCCAGAGACCGGCGTCTCGACGAAGTGACCTCGGCGGGTGGCAGACCCCTGTGTCATCCCGCTTTCCTAGCGAGTTGGGTTAATAAAGCAAACGAGTGTTCTCTTTAATAACGGACAGGCTCGGTAAGCGGGCTTTAATAGCGCAGGCCCATGCACCTGTTTCCGGGCACTTGCGAGCAAGTCCTACTTCCGTCCGATGCCGAAGTAGGTGAAGCCCATCTCCCGCATCTTCGAAGGCGCGTAGACATTGCGCCCATCAAAGATGACCGGCGCCTTCATCAAGCCCTTCATGCGCTCGAAGTCGGGGTGGCGAAACTCGTTCCACTCGGTGACGACGAAGAGCGCATCCACCCCTGCCAGAGCGTCATACGGCCGCTCGACGAAGCTGACCTTGTCACCGAGCAACCGCCGGGCATTCTCATTGGCGACCGGGTCGAACGCCGTGACCCGCGCCCCACCCGCCAGCAACCCCTCGATGATCTCCAGAGAAGGCGCATCGCGCATGTCATCGGTCTTGGGCTTGAACGAGAGCCCCCACACGGCGAACGACTTCCCCTGGAGCGAGCCGAAGTGCGCCTTCGCCTTCTCCACGAGCGCACGTTTCTGCCGGGCGTTGGTCTTCTCGACCGCGCGGAGCAGATCGAACTCGAGCCCATTCGCCTGCGCGGTGTTGACGAGGGCCTTCACGTCTTTGGGAAAGCAGCTGCCGCCGTAGCCGACCCCGGGAAAGAGAAACGGGTAGCCGATGCGTTTGTCCGCGCCGAGGCCTTTGCGAATGAGGTCGACGTCAGCGCCGACCTTTTCGCAGAGCGAGGCCACGTCGTTCATGAAGGAGATGCGCACGGCGAGCATGGCGTTGGCGGCGTACTTGGTGAGCTCGGCCGAGCGGGTATCCATGAAGAGGATGGGGTTCTCGGTGCGCACGAAAGGCGCGTAGAGCTCGGCCATCAAGGCGCGGGCCGGCTCGGAATCGGTGCCGATGACCACGCGGTCGGGCTTCAAGAAGTCGTCGAGGGCGGCGCCTTCTTTGAGGAACTCGGGGTTGCTGACGACCTCGAAGGGGTGCGTGGTCTCCTGGGCGATGGCGGCTTTGACGAGGTCAGCGGTGCCGACGGGCACGGTGCTCTTGTCGACGATGACGGTGGCGCCGGTGAGCGCACGGCCGATGTCTTTGGCCGCCTTCAACACGTGCTGGAGGTCGGCATCGCCGTTCTCGCCCTGCGGGGTGCCGACGGCGATGAACACCACCTGGCTCTTGGCGACGGCGGCGGCGAGGTCGGTGGTGAAGGAGAGCCGCTGCTCGTGCAGGTTCTTCTTCACCAGGTCTTCGAGGCCGGGTTCGTAGATGGGCACCCGGCCGGCGTTCAGCCCGTCGACCTTGCTCGCATCGAGGTCGACGCAGATGACGTCATTGCCGGAGTCGGCGAAGCAGGTGCCCGCCACCAGCCCGACATACCCAGCGCCAATCACGGAGATGCGCATCGAGAGCGCTACCTACCATTGTTCAGGGCGCTCGACGGAGATCGCCGAAGGTGGCGAGCAACACGCGTTCGTATTTGTCGAGCCCCGAGGAGAGTGAAAAATGCGGAGCAGCGAGCACCCTCGCCTGTTCCATCACGCCCGCATCGGCGGGGGCGGCGACGATGCGCTCCGCAGCAGCCTCGAGGGTTTCTGGGCGAACATCGGCGAGGACGAAACCCGAGCCGGTGCTGCGAACCCACTCGGAGACTTCGGCGTTGCACCCGAACTGAACCGGCCTGACGCCACAGGCGAGGAACTCAGCGAGCTTGGTGGGCATGGAAGCGCGTTTGGCGGGCGAGCCGGGGTTGAGGAGCAACATTCCCCAGTCGATGAGTGACAGCCACTCGGGCATCGCCTCGTGATCTGCGCGGGTGAGGGTGAAACGAGCGGGGTCGACGTGGAGACCGTCGAGGCGGCGCACGTACTCTTCGCGTTGCCCACTCAGGATGAGCAGGTGTGCGTTCGCGTCACGTCGCAGCACGGCGGAGACGAGCGAGAGGGTCTCGTCGACGAGATAGGAGCGATTGACCGACCCGATGATTCCGAGCACGCGCTTGCCACTGAGGTTCTTCCGAATGACTTCAGGAACGCGCAGGCACTCAGCGGAGGGGCGGCGCACGAAGTCGTGGAAGTCGGCGCAGGTGGTGATGCACTGCACCGCCTTGTGGCGAGAGGTTCCGAAGCGGCCCGCTCGCACGTCGTCGGCCTGCAGCTCGGTCAGAGTGACCACGCCGGCCGCCTGGGCAAAGAGTTGATGCTCGACGCCTCGCGCGACCGCGAGCCGGATGGGCGTGGTGAACCAGCGTCCGTCCTCAAGGCGCTCGTCGAACCAATAGGAGCGCGCGTCGAAGAGGTACGGGGTGCGATCCCTCAGCCAGCGCGCGAACGCGGCGACAGCCGAGTGGTACGCGCGGGCGTGAAGGCCAGCGACGCCTCGGGTGCTCGTCGCTGCGCTGATGAGCGCGGCTTCATTTCGAGCCGCGGCGGACACTGAGCCGTCACTCGCGTAGGGGGTGAAGTTCCAGTCGATGCGCGAGGCGCTGAGCCTTGCCCGCAGATCACGAACGCGGTCTTCCCGCGCGAGGTCCGCGGTCTTCTCGAGGGAGGCCAGCCGGTAGGGCCAACCGCGACGGGCCAGACCTTCGACCACGCGCACGACCTGCGAAAAGCCGAGCGGCTCGAGCAGCCCATCGGCCGTCACGTAGAGAAGCGAGGTCGGAAGACTCGTCACAGAACCTCGCTTCAGGTGAGTTCGGGGGCGATTCCAGCGGGTTCGCGACCCCTGATTCGCCTCGACCGCCACACCAAGAACAAGGTCCAAACCACGGCGCTGATTCCGAAGACTCCCGCGCCCAAGAGAGCCAACCGCTGCGCCAAGCCGTACCGAAACTGCACCGGACCCAGCTGCGCGAAACACCCACGAAACGGCCAACCGGCACACCGCTCGCCCACGCGCGTGTAGAGCCAGGGTTCGGGGTAGCTGATCGTGGCTCCCGCGAAGAGGTTGGGATCAGGTTGCCCTTCGCTCGGTCGTCTCCAGCGGAGCCCACCTTGAATCTGAGACAGCTTTGCTGCGGACAAGAAGGCGTCGCCCAGCAGGTACGACGAATCGAAGTGGGGGTCGAACAGAAGCCATCCCTGCACCGGGTCCCAGACCTCCACGAGGTTGTGCCCATGCATTTCGGCAGGAAGGACTTGAACGATGCGCGCGGCAATCCCCATCGAGAGCAGTGCCGTGGCCGTCATCGCGCTGCGGGTGGTGCAGTGACCCGGCGCACCTTCCATGTGGGCACGGAGTGCACTGGAAGGATCGAATCTGCCATCGACAAACTCGATCTTCGGAGCGCCCCGGGGGCTTTTCGCTTTGATGATGTCTGCGACACAGCGCGCTGATTCGAGGCCGACCAGGGTGGAGCACTCGGCTCCGAAGGTGTCACGAAACGCCTGCAGTGAAGGCGCTGAACGAAGCAGTTCAAGATCCCAGATGAGAGGACCGGCCTTGAACCGTTGGCCCGGTCGCTCGAGCACTTGGGACTCGTCAACCCGTTCGATCCAGCTGGTCGAGTACGGCAGCGCGGCGAGAGCCCCGAGGCTGCCTGCGAAAAACGCGACGAAAAACGCCCCAACGAGCACGTCACGACGCTGATTCCTCTGAACCCCTGCCGGCGCCACTCTGTTGAGTTTAAGTGCGTTGATCGCCCTACCCCTTCAAGAGTCGGTGAGTTCCCACACCCCCGCCCCAAGTTCAACCCCGCTTTGCCCTCTGTGTTAGGTGCGCTGAATCACGAGTAGCGCTCTGGGAACAAGGAGTATGGGCGAGCCATGTGCGGCATTGCAGGAGTCGTATATCGAGATGGTCGGCGCGCCGAAGAGCGCGTGCTTCGGGCGATGGCCCAGACGATTGCGCATCGGGGCCCAGACGGTGAAGGTGTGCAGTCCTTCGAAGGCGCAGGCCTCGCTCACCGCCGCCTGGCCATCATCGACCTGAGTCCCGCTGGGGCGCAGCCGATGCAGTCGAGCGACGGTTCTGCGTGGATTGCGTTCAACGGCGAGATCTACAACTTTCCCGAACTGCGCAAGGAGCTCGAAGGTCTCGGCCACCAGTTCCGTTCCCACACTGATACCGAGGTCATTCTCGCCGGCTGGCTTCAGTGGGGCGAGGGCGTGGTTGGCCGGCTCGATGGAATGTTTGCGCTCGCCCTGTGGGATCTCAAACAGCGCCGTCTTTTCCTTGCACGGGATCGCACCGGAAAGAAGCCGCTCTACGTATACGAGGATCAGGAGAAGGTCGTCTTTGCCTCCGAGATCAAGGCCATCCTCGCCCACCCTGCGATTGATCGGGCGCACACCCCCGATGCGATCCCCCAGTTCCTCTCCCATGGCTACGTGCCAACCCCGGGCACCTTTTATTCCCGCATTCGCAAGCTGAAGCCCGCCCACTTCGAGATTATTTCGCTCGGGGAAGAGGGCACCAAGGCCACTCAGTACTGGGAGTTCCCGCTCGGCGCATCTCGGGAGGTCACTGATCTGCGGGAAGTCGAGGGGCGAATCCGCGAGCTCTTCTTCGCTGCGGTGAAGCGCCGCATGCTGTCCGACGTTCCGCTCGGTGCCTTCCTCTCGGGAGGCATCGACTCGACTCTCGTCGTCGCAGCCATGGCCCGCTTCTCGTCGAAGCCCGTCAAGACGTTCAGCATCGGCTTCGAAGGCTATCCGGACTGGGATGAGACGAAATACGCACGCCAGGTCGCCGACCGCTACGGAACTGAGCACACCGAGTTCAAAGTCAAACCGGAAAGCTTTGAGCTCATCGACAAGCTGGCCTGGCATTACGACGAGCCCTTCGGCGATTCCTCGGCGATCCCGACCTACCTCGTCTCCAAGCTGACGAGAGCGAAGGTCACCGTCGCACTCACGGGCGATGGCGGTGACGAACTCTTCGCCGGCTATCCAAGGTTCGCGGCGGCGGTGGCAGCTGAGCGAGTCCCTTCGCTCGTGCGCAGAATTGCCCGCCGTGCGCTCGCCCCTCTTCCCGCCGGAAGGCGGCATGGATCGACGTGGGAACGAGCGCGGCGCTTCGCGCTTCACGCTTCTCAACCGCTCCCTGAGCGCCTGCGAAATTGGGTCTCGCTCTTTCCCGCCAGCGAGCTTCAGACGCTCCTCATCCCGGAACTTGCGGCCTTCGCCACGCCAGCGCACCTCGGCAGTTCGTACACGGAGCTCGATCGAGCCACGGGGCGTCTCGACCCGATGAACCGAGTGCTCTATCTCAATTCGAAAACCTACCTGCTCGATGACCTCAACGTGAAAATGGATCGGGCATCAATGGCGGCCAGCCTTGAGGGCCGGGCACCCTTCCTCGACACGGCGCTCATGGACTACGTCTCTACCCTGCCGGGAAGCCTCAAGGCGCGGGGCACCAACCTCAAGTGGATCCTCAAGCGCGCCTTCGGAGACCTGCTCCCTCACGAGGTCATTCACCGCAAGAAGATGGGCTTCGGGGTTCCCCTTGGCGCGTGGTTTCGAGAGGGGGTCAAGGCTCAGCTCGAGGACCGTCTGCTCAATCCAGGCTCTCCTCTTCGCGCCTTCTTCCGCAAAGGAGCACTCGAGGGGCTCTTCGCGCAACATCAAGAGAACCGACGCGACCTGGGCCTGCAGTTCTGGGGTCTCTGGCTGTTGGACTCCTGGCTCACGCGTGAGAAAGAAGGGCGTTCAGGACCATGCTGACCACCACTCAGAAGATCGCCTTCCTCAACGACGGCTTCCTGTTGGTGCCGAACGTCTTCTCTTCAAGCGAGGTCACCCAACTTCGCGGCACGCTCAAAGAGATGTTCCGCACCCGGGCGAGCCATCCCGGAGATTTCGACGGTCGAGCCACGCTGGGCTCGGTTCGGTTCGATCCGTTTTGCCGGGAGCCAACCCTCGCCTGGGTTCTTGGGCACGGAGCCATGGTGAGCGCACTGAAAGCGCTCCTCGGAGAGGACTTCCTTTATCTCCCGGAAATGTCAGCTCACTGCGGAGGCTTTGGCGACTGGCACAAAGACACGACACAACAGGAGAAGGCCGGGCATTTTTTCCAATGGTCACCGACCTACGCAACGGTCGAGGCAGCGATCTATCTCCAGGACAACGGCGACTGGGGAGGAGGGCTCGACGTCATTCCCGGTTCGCACCGGGCCTCCGATCGCTGGGTTGCTGAGCGGGGGGCCGTGGAAGAGCTTCGAGCCCGACTCGAGCGCCGTCGCCTCATTCCTCGACTCCGGGGTCGGAGTATTCCGAGCAAAGCGGGTGACCTCGTCATCTTCGACTTCAGGCTCGATCACAAGGCGAGCTGGCCAAGAAGGTCTGGAGAAATTCCAGGAGGCCGTGCGAAGTTCGCGCTCTTCGCCGCGTGCAGCGCCAACAACGAGCACGCGCAGTCTTACCTGCGCTACATCAAGCAGCGGCCCGATTACGCCTTCCTCAAGGAACACGAGTACTCCCCGTCGGTCCGTGAAGCGGTCTCCAGTGCAGGCGCCCGTCTTCTTCCGGTGAGCTGAAATGGGCGCCAACCAGAAGGTCTACGACGTCTATCGCTCCGCTGGATTTGCAGACACCGGCGAGCAGACTGCCGCTGAGGGCTACGGCCAGCTCATTCCGCTCTTCGGTGATACCAGGCAGGCCCCCCTCCTGGACTTTGGTTGCGGTGGCGGAGAGTTTCTTGAGTACCTGCGCTCCCAGGGCTTCGAACAGCTTTGCGGCATCGACCGAAGTCAGCAGCAGGTCGAGCGCTGCCACGAACGGGGTCTGCAGAATGTCGAGTTCGTGAACGACTCCGCAGTTTGGCTCGCGAGCCACCAACAGTCGTTTCAGACGATCGTGCTCAACGATGTACTCGAGCACATTCCCAAACCAGAGATCGTTTCGACCCTCGAGGCGCTCCGCCTGTCACTGCGACCGGGTGGGCAATTGGTTGTCAAAGTGCCGAACGCCGCCAACACCTTTGGTCTCGTCGCCCGATATCTCGACTTCACGCACGAGGTTGCGTTCACCGAGCACTCGTTGAAGCAGGTGCTCGTCGCGGCAGGGTTCGTGGGGGTCGAGCTCACAGGTCTGCGAACTCAATGGCGCCCCACCCTCAAGCGCTCCGCCTATTGGCTGGCCAACACCGCCTATCAGCGCCTGCATCGAGCCATCTACCTCGCCGCAGTGGGCTCGGATGCCCCTACGATCCTCTCGAAGTTGCTGGTTGCCCGGGCCTTCAATCGTCCCGCCACTGATCGATGACGGCGGCACTCACTCGCTTCTGGGGAAAAGTACGCGAGCGTATCGCGGGCGCGTCCAAGCTTGGAGGTCGCAACGCGCTGCTCTACACGCTGACCACGGTCCTCTCTCGTGCGGCGATCCTCGTGCTCGCCCCCCTCTACACTCGACGGCTGTCGCCGGCAGAGTACGGCGACCTGGCGCTGGCGCAGACCCTCGTGGGGACGCTGCCGACCTTCGTGTCGCTGGGTCTGCTGTCGGGTCTAAGCCGCTTCTTCTTCGAAGGAGCGAACCCCGCGGAGGGAACTCAACGCGCTGGTGGGGTTGCCCGCTGGATCGTGGTGATCGCCATCGGTGCTGCGCTCACTCTCCAACTGGCGCTCTTTCTGATTCCCCTTCCGGGCACGGGGCTGTGGCAGCGACACGAACTCAGCTGCGTGATCTGGGGCGCCACGGGAGCCTTGATGCTGGGCGTACCCATGGTCGTGCTTCGCTCGGCTCAACGCGCCGGTCTCGCATCGATCCTCCAGCTCATCGATTTCGCAGTGAGCCTCAGCTCGGCCATCGTGCTGGTCGCCGTTCTGGGCCGCGGAACGCGGGGAGCGCTCGAAGCCACCGGCATCGCTGGGTTGGTGAGCACGGTCGTCTGCCTCGTTTTCGTCGTTCGTTCGATGCCCGGAACTCTCGATGGAGCCATTCTCCGCCGTGCGCTGATCTTCTCGCTGCCCTACGTGCCCCACTTCGCGGCCAACCAACTGCTGCTCATCAGCGATCGGTGGCTGCTCAAATTTTTCGGCTTTGATCAGGAGCTCGGCATCTACTCACTGGCCTCACAGTTGGCGGCGCCGATCACCATGGTGATCCTGGCTTGGAATGAGGCGGTCTCGCCCCGAGTAGGGGAAGAATTTCGCCTGCGCGGAGTCGCCTCGCTTCGTGAAAGCGAACGGACGGTGGTCCGCAGCTACTTCTTCCTCGCCCTGGGCGTCTCGACAGCACTCCTCGTCTTCTCGCCCCTGGTCCTGCTCGTCTTCGGAAGTGCGTACGGGGCTGCCCTCTGGTTGCTGCCGGGCTTGTGTCTGGTGATGGTGATCGAGACTTTCTACTACCCGTACTCGAACTATCTCTTCTTCATGAATCACACGAAGACGATCCCTAAGATCACCATGGGGGCTGCCCTCACAAACGTTCTCTGCAATCTCCTCCTCATTCCGTTCATTGGCGTCGCCGGCGCCATCGTCAGTCGAGCCATCGGAGGAGGTGTCCGCTCAGGGGCTTCGGCCTTCGCAGCGCGCGCCAGCATTCGCGTATGAGTTCGACTGAGGCGGGCACCATCAAAATGTGGAGCCGCGTCGCGGGTTCTGCCGTCGAGACCAGCGCGGTGGAGGATGTCGTTGTGGTGCCGCCAGACGCTCCGCCAGAGGCCTCGATAGCTCTCGCGTGGAAACGCATCGACGCGGGCCGTCGCGTTCGAATCGTGGGTCGCGGCGTGACCACCAACAGCTTCGTCAGGGGGCTCCCCGGCAGAGGAGGGGTCGTGCTGACCGAGCTTGATGCGTACCTTCCATCGGACAAGCGCCCCTTCCAGCGCGCGATGGAACAGGGCCTGAGCCGGTGGCTCGAGACCGTCTTCGGCGACGCGGTGCCGGGGGTGAGCGGCCGTGATGCGTTCTGGGCGAGCGCAGTGACCCGGTTGGGCCTTCAAGATGTGTTCGACGCGTGGTGCTACGTCTCCGGTCTCGCATCGACGCACCCCACTTCTGAATTCGTCTTCACTGAACCCAGCTGGATTGGGGCAGCGATGCTCGGCAGCGTGGTACCGGCGCATTCGGGCAAGCCCAATGGCGCGAGATCGCTTGCCCGGAGGCTCCTCGAGCGGGTGGCCTTCGGAACGCTGGGCAGCGCCGGTGCGGTGGTCGCGCTGCTCGGCCGGGCCAGGGAGTTCATGCAAGAAGCGCCCAGCCGTCGCCTGCTGCGTTCCTTCGAGTCGGGTCCGACACCGAGGGTGTGGTTAGGGGTCAACGGCGCCTGGGAGTACAGCTCCCGGCACGTGCTCAATCCGCTCGGCGCCTATGCGAAGAAGTCGGGCCGGAAGGTCGGCGTCTTGCTCCAGTCGAGCTTGCGACCGGGCGACCTCGGCGACGCCCACCGCGGCACCAGAAATACGGCAGCGGTCCTCCCGGTACTCTCGAGCGAGGCACTCGAGGGCACGGTCTCGCACGTTGCCCAACTGGTGAGCCACTCCACGTGGGCGCAGGCCCTGGCGGCAACACCCGGCACATTGACTGCCATGTTGCGCTGCACGGCTCGTGTCGCGACGCATTCGTCCGAGATCGACTTCGGCCCCTTTCGCATTCCTGTCACCAGCGCTCCCCGTCGACTGGTCTGGGCGACGACGCTCGACGTCTTGCGCGCCCGAGAAGCTGCAGCGGCGACTCGACGATTTCTTGCGGTCACGTCGTTGTCGGGTGCACACGTGGCGCTCTCGCAGGCCAGCCTGGTCGCTGATGCAGTGCCAGACCTTCTCCTGCAGGCTGCCGGGGCCACGACCTTCGATGTCGTGCACGGGGCGCTCGCTGAACCATTGGACATGATCACCACGGCTCGGACCTCGTCGAGCATGAAGCTGCTGTGGACTCGCTCTGAAGCGACGTACCTCAAAGGGCACACCCCGCCCGTTTGTGTGGGCGCGGTGCCGTCTCGCACCTGGAACCCGCGCCCGCGCGTGCCCGTACATGAACCGCTGCGGGTCCTGATCCTCTCGAATTACGGCACGCTCGTTGGTGGCGGCCACCGCCGCCGGCTGCCTCGCGTCGGGTACCAGGAGCACCTTCTCGACGACGTGGGCGCATTGGTGCGCCGTGAGAAGAGGCAGCTCGCCCTTCGGTGGCGGCCACACCCAGGGGACGATCGAGAGCGAGTCCGCCTGGCCGGCGCCGCGTTCGGGTCTCAGCTCGAGATCTCCCGTTCTTCCCCGCTTGAAGACGACCTCAGCTGGGCAGATCTCTTCATCAGCTCCCTTTCATCCACCGTCGTGGAGGCGCTGGCATGGGACAAACCTCTGCTGATGCATGACATCCCAATCCACGAAGCCGTGGTTCTGATGTCACTCTTCGACAGCAACAGAAGATTTCGGAACGCTGAGGAACTGGCCGCCGCCTTCGACCTGGCCGCACAGCAACTCGAAGGCGCGAAGCCTCTTCACGAGGAGCAGGCGCTTCGTCGGGAGTTTTTCGGGCGCCCCGAAGTGCCTGCCTCCATTGCCGAGGTCGTGTTCCCCCAATGAAGACGCTCTTTCTCTGCTCGAACCCGCGCACCGAAGCCAGCATGAGGTTTCGAGTGCTTCAGTTTCTCGAGCCGCTTTCACGTGCCGGGCATGAAGCACTCGTCTCCACCTTCTTTGATGAACGAAAAAGCCGCTGGCCTGTCAGGGTCGCGCGAGGGGTCGCACGACGCGCAAGGGATCTCGGCACCGCAATGATGAGCGCAGACAGGATCTTCGTGCATCGAGAAGCCTTCCCGCTCTCGCTCAACGTGTATGCACGCGGCCTCCCGTCCAGCACGCCCCTGATCTTCGACTTCGACGACGCAGTCCATCTACCAGTGGGCGGATGGAGGGGCCGGCTGGCCCGGCCTGAGTCCACGGGAAATCTGATCGCTCGAGCGGACTTGGTGTTCGCCGGCAACGAATACCTGGCCGAATACGCAGCCAAGCATTCCCGCCACGTCCGCATCGTTCCTACGGTGGTCGATACGGATCGTTTTGCACCCGCGGATCACCGCCAATCGACCAAACCTGTGGTCGGCTGGGTCGGCTCGCCTTCCACCGCGAAGTACCTCGAGCCCCTCTTGCCGCTCCTCGACAAGCTGGGGCGTGAGCACGAGTTCACGCTTCGCATCGTGGGCGCCGGCCGAACCTGGCGCCTCGAACACGTCGAGGTGGAAAACCGCGCTTGGTCTCTGGAGAACGAAGTGAGCGCCTTTCAGGATCTCGATGTCGGACTGTACCCCCTCGTCGACGATGCCTGGTCGCGCGGCAAGTGCGGCTTCAAGGCCATCCAGTACATGGCGTGTGGCGTCCCGTTCGTAGTGGCCCCCGTAGGGGTGGTCGCCGACATCGTCAGAGACGGTCTTGACGGCTTGTGGGCCCGCACCGAGAGCGAATGGGCTGAACGCCTGACCGCCTTGCTGAAGGGACCGGAGCTGAGGTCGCGGCTGGTGACGGAAGGAAGGCGGCGGGCCGTGACGCACTACTCGGTTGGTGCGCTGGCCCCGGCGTGGATTCAGGCGCTTGAGTCGCCCCGCGAAGTTGGTTCAGGCACCGGGCCCCTGACTGGTATGGGGTGAATCAGGCAGGCAGGTCGCGGCACAAAGGAGTCTTGATGAACTCGTGGGAATACCTCAAGGGCAAGGTCGTGCTCGTCACTGGCGCTGCCGGGACGATCGGGAGTGCGCTCTGCGAGCAGCTGACGCCCCTGGTGAAGTCGCTGCGTTGCCTCGACCATTCAGAGAATGACCTCTTCTTCCTCCACCAGCAGCTCCCCCGCTGTTCACCTTTCATCGGTGACGTGCGCGACCTCGATCGGCTCCGCTTCGCGATGAACGGAGTGGACGTCGTCTTTCACACGGCGGCGCTCAAGCACGTCGGCCTGGGGGAGTACAACCCCTTCGAGGTGGTGCAGACCAACCTCCAGGGCTTGAACAACGTGATCCGCTCCGCGCTCGACGCGAACGTCGAACGGGTCGTCTTCACGTCGTCGGACAAGGCGGTGAACCCGACCAACGTGATGGGCGCCTCGAAGATGATGGGAGAGCGTCTCATCGCAGCAGCCAATGAGATCCGCGGCACCCACCGCACTCGATTCGCATCGGTGCGCTTCGGAAACGTCATTGGCTCGAGGGGCTCGGTGGTCCCAATCTTCGCTCGCCAGATTCTGCGCGGAGAAGCGTTGTCTCTCACCGACGAGGGCATGACCCGCTACGTGATGACGATCCCCGAGGCGGCCCGCCTCGTGCTGGAAGCCGGGTCGTTGATGCGGGGCGGAGAGGTCTTCGTCACCAAGATGCGCGCTCTGAAAGTCGTCGACCTCGCTCATGCGATGGCCTCGAGGCTCAGCACGCGCCCGCCCAAGATCGACATCATCGGAGCCCGCCAGGGTGAGAAGCTGTTCGAGGAACTGCTGTCGATCGACGAGATGAGCCGCGCGGTTGAGCTCGAGCGGTTGCTCGTCGTGCTTTCTCTGAACGCTGAGCAGTACGACGGCGGCACGCGCGAGGTCTTCGCGTCTGGCAAGAGCGTCACGCGTGAGTGGCATTCCGGAAAGGACACCTCGATGAGTCGCGAGGAGATCGTGAAGTACCTGGACGAGGAAGGCGTTCTGGCTCCGTACCTCGAGAAAGGGGCGCTCGCATGAAGTGCCTGGTCACTGGAGGTGCTGGCTTCATCGGACGCTGGGTCGTCGAGCGACTGCTGCGAGACGGCCACGAGGTCCTTGCACTCGACGACCTCTCCAACGGTCGCCGAGAGAACCTGCGTGAGTTCGAAGGCCGCCCGGGGTGGCTCGGCCTGGTCGACGGCGACCTGACGCGCGCAGAGGTGCTGCAACCCCTGTTCAAGGCCCACCAGTGGGACCTGGTGCTCCACCTGGGGGCCTCGATCCACGTGCAGAAGTCGATCGACAACCCGGGCCCGACTTTTCAGAACGACGCGCTGGGGACCTTTCAGGTGCTGGAGGCCTGTCGTCGGCAGTATTTCGAACACAACGGCCTGAACTTCGACGCGAAACATTTCGACTTCGACCGGGACGTTCCGAAGCTCGTTCGCCGCGCTCCCCGGGTGGCCGTGATGTCCACGTGCATGGTCTACGACCTCGCAGGAGACGCCGCCATTCGAGAGGTCCACCCGTACCGACCGGCTTCGCCCTATGCCGCGGCGAAGATCGGGGCGGACATGCTCGCCCTCTCGTATTTCCACGCGTACCGGATGCCGGTGACCGTCGTTCGTCCTTTCAACACGTACGGCCCGTTTCAGAAGAGCAACTCCGAGGGTGGTGTGGTCTCGATCTTTCTCAAACGAGACATCGAGCGCAGCCCCTTGTTGATCAAGGGCTCGGGGCAACAAACGCGCGATCTTCTCTACGTAGAAGACTGCGCGGAGTTCGTCGTCGCTGCAGCGAGCTCCGAGAAGGCAGAAGGCCGAATCATCAACGCCGGAACCGGTCACGACGTCTCGGTCAACGACCTGGCCCAGCTGTGCTGCACCGCGGGCAATCGCGTGGAGAAGGTGCCTCACGATCACCCACAAGCGGAGATTATGAAGCTCTGCTGTGACGCGAGCCTTGCCCGGGAGTTGCTCGGCTGGCAGCCGAGGTCTTCGCTCGAAGAGGGCATTCGCAAGACCCGCTCGTGGCTGGAGCAGAACCGCTGGGCATGGTGAAAGGAGCGACGATGCTTCCTTACGGCCGACAGCTCATCGAAGAAGACGACATCGCGGCGGTGACCGCGCAGTTGCGAAGTGACTGGCTCACGCAGGGCCCGATGGTCGCGAAGTTCGAAGAGGCGCTCACCGGGCTGACCGGGGCCCGATTCGCCGTCGCAGTCTCTTCCGGCACTGCGGCCCTCCACCTCGCCGCGCTCGCGGCCGGGGTTCGTGATGGCGACACGGGGGTCACCTCAGACGTGACCTTCGTCGCGTCGGCCAACTGCATCCGCTACGCGGGCGGTAAGCCGGCCCTCGCAGACGTCGATCCCACCACCGGGCACATCTCGCTGCCCGCGCTGCGTTCAGTGGTGGCCAACCTCAAGGCCGCAGGGAAGCCGCCCCGTGTCATCGTGCCGGTCGACTTCTCCGGCAGCGTCGCGGATCTCGAGGGCGTGAGGGCGATTGCCGATGAGGTCGGCGCGATGGTCATCGAAGACGCGGCGCACTCCCTGGGCGCGACGTACACGAGCCGCGAAGGTGAGCGGCTCAAGGCCGGCAACTGCCGCCACGCACAGCTGGCGATCCTTTCGTTCCACCCTGTGAAGCACATCACCACGGGGGAAGGCGGGGCGATCCTCACCAACGATGAAGGTGCGTATCGCGAGCTGCTCGAGCTGCGGACCCACGGCATCACCAAGGACCCTGCCCGTCTCACCAAGGTCGACGGTCCCTGGTACTACGAGCAACAGTCGCTGGGGTATCACTACCGCTTGACCGACGTTCAGTGCGCTCTCGGCGTCTCGCAAGCAGGGAAGCTCGACCGCTTCGTCGCCAGGAGGCGGGCCATTGCAGAGCGCTACAACCAGGCGTTCGGTGCATCGCCCTTCCGTGAGCTCCTGAAGCCGCTCGCAGCGCGACCAGGCGTCGAGTCGTCCTACCACCTCTATGTCATTCGCCTGACGCCCGCCCCCGATGAAACCTCGTCATCCGTGGCGGCACGGCGGCGCGCGCTCTACGACGGATTGCGCGAGCGCGGCATCGCGCCGCAGGTGCACTACATCCCCGTGCATACCCAGCCCGACTATCAGCGCGCCGGCTTCAGTGAGGGGAACTTCCCCGGGGCCGACGCCTACTATGCCGGCTGCTTGAGCCTGCCGATGTTCCCCGGCATGACCGACGCCGACGTCGATCGCGTCGTCAATGCCGTCGGTGAAGTGCTGACACCATAGGCGCGCATGAGCCACGGTCTTTTCGTTCGAGCTGACGCCAGCGCAACAATGGGGGTGGGGCATTTCATGCGCATGCTCGCCCTGTCCGAGGAATGGAAAAGGCGCGGGGGGCGGGTCATCTTCGGAGGTGCCGTACCGAAGGGGCTACGGGAGCGGGCGGAGGCCCCCTTCATCGAACGAGCCGGGACCGACGACGCCCAATGGACGATCACCCAGGCCCGAATCAGCGGCTGCAGTTTTGTCGCAGCAGACGGGTATTCGTTCGGGCTGGAGTACCAACGCGTCGTCCAAGACGCTGGTCTGCAGTTGCTGCTCGTGGACGACAATGGAGAAAATCGCGAGTACGCGGCTACTTGGATACTGAACGTGAACGCCCACGCGCGTGAGACCATGTATGCGAGGAGGGCCGCACACTCGAGGCTGCTGCTGGGCAGCGATTTTCTCTTGTTGCGAAGTGCAATCCTGCGTGCCCGACGGACTCGAACCGGAGGTCCGCTCTTGGTCTCGTTTGGCGGTGCTGACCCCGCCGACGCGACCAAACTCACGCTTGCGGCCATAACATCGCAGCCGACGCTGCTCGCCCAAGGCGTCGTGGTGCTGGTTGGCGCGGCAAACGGCCGCATTTCGGAATACCGTGAAGCTCAACCCGGCCCACAATTCCGAATCCTCGTGGATCCAGAGGGAGTAGCCGACATTATGGCGAGTGCGGGCGTTTGCATCTGCAGTCCATCCACCACCTTCTGGGAAATGTCGTATTTACAGGTTCCATGCATAGGACTTGTCGTCGCGGACAACCAAAAGCTCATCGCTGAGGATGTTCGCCAGCGGGGGCTTATGCGGGTGGTGGGTGATGCACGACTGCTTGGGGCCGCGGAACTGGGTGACGCGCTCAAAGCTGCGCTCTCTTTGAGGGATGAACTTGAGCGCATGGCCGAAGCCGCGGGGCACATCTCTGACGGCCGGGGGGCTAGTCGAGTGGTGGACGCAATGCTGGGACCCACCCGATGAGGGTTGTCACAATCATTCAGGCGCGCATCTCGTCCACCAGACTGCCAGCCAAGGTCCTTCTCGATTTGGGTGGTAAGACAGCACTCGAGCGCTGTCTTCGACGAGCACAGCAGTTCACTGGCGTGGACGAGGTTGTCATCGCGACAAGTGAGTCTGAGTACGACGAACCTATCGCCCTGTTGGCGAGGCGGCTTGGAGTGCCCTGCTATAGAGGGAGCGAACTCGACGTTCTGGCCAGGTACTTCTTTGCGGCCACCGAGACGCGCGCTGACGTCATCGTTCGAGTGACTTCTGATTGCCCCCTTCTCGATCCGACCATCTCCTCGCAGGTCATCAGTCACTTCTTAGGTCGCGGCGATACCATTCAGTACGCATCGAACACCCTCAATCGCAGGCTTCCGCGCGGCCTCGACACCGAGGTGTTCAGCTTTGAGGCGCTGCAGCGCGCAAACTACGAAGCGACTGCTGCGCCTGACCGAGAACACGTCACACGGTTTATCTACACAAACGCTGCCAAATTCGTCTGCGAGAGCGTCCTGCCTCCGGGAGCGGGTGACGAGAGCCAACACCGTTGGACTCTCGACACGCCTGAGGACTACCAGTTCTTGGTCCGGCTCTTCGAGCGTCTTGGCTCAGCCGCACAAACCGCGGACCTACAGCAAGTCCTCGAGGCGGCCAACGCCCAGCCCGACATCCGCAAATTCAACGGACACATTGAACAGAAGCCAACTTGAGCCTCAGGGGGACGCGAGGAGTTCCCAACTCATCGGAGTACCTCTCTTGACGCTTCGCCCGACGCGAAGTCCCAACACAGAGTCTAAGTACTTTGGTGGCAACCCATATCCCGGTCGAATCGCTCTCAAGTTTGCTGACGTGAGCACCGTGCCTGCCTCGATGTCTTCAGTCACGTAGAGCGATCTTCGGAAGACTTTCGACTTCTGCTCGGCCGCAGTGCCGTAACGCACCGACCCGATCCCAAGCCATGCGCGTTCGCTCTCCGTCACCAAGAGCGCCATCTCGTCTGGTTCGAGCGAAAACGTGGAGTCCACGCCGCCGTCAGAACGACGCAAAGTAAAGTGCTTCTCGATAACGGTCGCGCCAAGCGCCACGCTCGCAACGGCTACCCCCACACCCATCGTGTGGTCAGAAAGACCGACCTGGACGCCGAAAGTCTGGGCGATGCTTGGGATGGTCGCGATGTTGCTGTTCTGCGGATCTGCCGGGTAGGTGCTCGTGCACTTGAGCAGCACAAGATCTCGGCAACCTGCGCCGCGGGCTGCTCGTACAGCCTCATCAATCTCGGCAGCAGTCGCCATACCTGTCGAGATGATCATGGGCTTGCCTGTTCCGGCGACCTTACGAATCAGGGGAATGTCAGTGTTCTCGAACGAGGCAATTTTGTAGCAAGCGCAACCCAGCGACTCGAGGAAGTCGACGGCCGAGTCATCGAACGGAGTGCTAAAAGGGACCATACCCAAGTCACGCGCCCGCTTGAACAACGGGGCATGCCACTCCCACGGGGTGTGTGCCTCCTGATATAATGAGTGGAGTGAGCGACCGTGCCACAGGCTTGAGGTATCTGTGATCACGAAGTCGCCATCCGACTTATCGATGGTCATCGTGTCGGGCGTATACGTTTGCAGCTTGAGCCCGTGGGCCCCGGCGCGTGCTGCAGCCTCTACGATCTCGAGTGCGCGAGAGAGCGACTGATTATGATTGCCTGACATCTCAGCAATAACAAATGGTTTGGCGTCATGCCCAACTCGCCGGCCGGCAATTTCAAATGATACGCTACTCATGATCCGAACCTTTCTCAATCTTCACGATGTACGAATGACCTCTGAATCTGAAGAATGCCGGGTAGCGATCGTTGTCGCAGACTCGAAGGAGGTCGAACTGCTCAGCGATCGTTTTGTTGGGATCGAGCTCGCTGTCCGTGCGAGAGCGCTTCGGGTAATAGGTCGGTGCGCGAGAGTCCTGCGCACGAGGCCTCGGCGTCGCCGCCAACTCGAGCGCCTGATCCATCAACTCGGACTCCGCAGCAAAAAGGGCCTCATTGATCTCGCCAGCCATCTCGTGACCCTGTAGCCGAATGACCGTCTGCGCCCAGATCGCACCGCTGTCCACGCCGTCCTCTGCTTGCAACAGGGTGACGGGAATCTCATTCTTACCTTCAAGTATCTGCCAAATGTGAGGTGACCACCCCCGACCGACCGGAAGGTCCGACGCATGAATTACCAGCGTCGCGCCGAAGCGAGCTCGCACCTCCGCACGGACGATCTCGTGGCACGAAATCAGGAAGAGCAACTCCCCCGCGTCGAGTTCGGCGACTTTGCGAACGATTCGAGTCTGGTGATTCCGCGCATGACGCGCAGTCCAGGCCACCAACATCCGATTCACTGGGTGGCCCTCCTCGCTGCAGACGATTGAGATCCGCAAGGCCTACCCTTTCTGTGCGACCAGCCAAAGATGGGAAGACAATTGGTGCTTGGCGAGGAACTCCTGAAATGAATCACCGAGCTCCGCCCAGCGGTCGATCAATACCGTCTGGAGGAAAGCATTGTTCGTGAGCGAAACCTCTCCAGAAAGTACCTTGCTGCGAACGAGCTCAGCATCCAACTTGCCGGGGGTCAGCACCTCCAGAGTACTGAATCCGCAAGACTCGAAGAGTCGGGCGAGGGAGGCATTGTTGAAGTAGTTGAGGTGCTCGACATCCACAGACGAGCTCTTCTCCTTCAGAAGCATGACGTCGAATCCACCGCTGCTCGGCACGCTCACGATCATCAATCCCCCTGGCCGCAAGATTCGTCTCGCCTTGTGGAGAATTTCGTTCGGCGAGAAGAGGTGCTCGACGACCTCGAATGAGGCGATCACGTCGACGGTGCCTTCGGGCAACGAGACATGCTCGATGGGGGATTCAAGTACGTCAAGCCCTCGCGAACGGCAGGTGGCGGCGAGGTGTGGCGTTGGTTCTACGGCGATGAAGCGACCGAAGTAGCCGAGCCTCTTGACCTCCTCGCCGAAGGTTCCAAAACCCGCTCCTATTTCGAGCAGCGTGCCGCCGGCGACCCCGTGCCGCCTGCAGATCTCGACCACGCGCTCAGCCCGGGGCTTGAACAATTTCTCGCGGCGTACGCTTTCGGACGCCGGAAAGATGACGTCGTTCCAGTAAGCGTAGTTCTCCGAGTGACGATAGTAGTCATCGAGGACTGGAGGCGGCGGCCTTGGACTTATGTAGATGGTTTGGCATTCGAGGCAGCCGCGATACTGCATCTCGTACTTCACCCACGCTGGTGCGCTGCGATCGCTCCCGCAGGCTGGACAAGGCACGTCGACGAAGGAAGCTTTGCTCTTGAGCAATCGGGCAATGTCGTTGGCGAAGCGTCGCTGCTGTTCTACCATGAGCGCCTTTGGGCGGATCTCCTCCTCACTGAGCTGAACGTTCTCCGGTTGCTTGATCATTGAGCCCGTCCTTCCTTGTATTTCGCCTGCGCAGCATCAACGAGGTGCACTGGGCCAAACGAAGAAGACGAGCCCCAGATGTTGTTCTTCCACCACTGTCCGTCCTGAATCCACCAGACCCGCGGATCTCGGAACGTGTCGCTCACGGCGTCAAACTCGGCCTCCGCCATTCCTACGTAGCTCAACCACCGCTTGAGATCGCTTGACTTGACGTGGTCGTACTTGCGCACCATCTCCACGCCCTGCTCTCGGGTCATATGACCGGCCCGGATGTCCTTGCACGCGTGATCAGAACCACGTCCGTACCCGAGTTTGATGAACTTGAGGTAGTCGTGCATTCCGTTCTCGTGCATGTCGTCCAAATTCGACATCTGTCGATAGGTACGCTCAAAAGGCTTCTCGGCAGGCTTCCAATCATATTTTTCCATCACCAACTTCGTCTGCGGGTTCGCGTCCCAGTTCACGAAGTTGCCGAGGTAGATTCCGCGCACGCCGACTGCGTCTATCTCATCGTCCGAGGGGTACTGAGCCCAGAGGAGATCCTTCTCGCGCAGGCCTTCTTTCAACTCGCCGCGGCCGAGCTTTTCGAGGCCTTCGTCAGTGAAGTCGTCCCAGTCGTACCCGCGGAGCGCATGCTCGAGTCGGAACTTGGCGGTGAACTCAACCAGGTCGTTCAAAGAGTACATGCCTCCGAGATCGAGGAAGCCGTGCTCGCCCCACATCATCAAGGGCACTTTGTACCGGACCGCCACCTGAATTGGCGTCGTGAAGATGCCGCAGTGACCATGCCAGTTCATATCGCCCTGAAGTTTGAAGCCGATGCGATTCATCTTCACGAGCGTAGAAATGCTTGGCCGCACGATGACGTGGTCGCAGTCAAAGACCTCGCGCATGCGGTTCAGGTTGTACTCACCTTCGGGCAGGTAATTGTTTCCGTGGTACGTCATCAGAAGTGGCTTGAGCCCGAGCTCGTGCACAGCCACATGTGTCTGATAATAACTGTCCTTTCCGCCACTCACCGGGATCAGGATGTCGTAGTTGCCGTTTGATCGGTACTCGTCGGCGATGTCCCTGAGCCATTGAAATCGTTCTGACCAGTTAATGGACGCCTTGGGCTCCGAAGCGCGACAACCCGAGCACACGCGGCGCTCATCGAAAGTTAGCGGGGTCGCAGCGACAGAAGGGTAGACACAACGACTGCAGTAATTGACTGGCATCTCAGAGCCTCACCGTAATACCTGCCTTGTTCATGGTTCTCTTCGCGTTTCGATCTGAAAGCTCTTTGAAGTGGAAAATGTTGGCGGCGGCAACCGCGTCGGCACCAGCACGCAAGCCCTCCACATAGTGCTCATATCGGCCGACGCCTCCCAAGGCGATGACCGGTACGGTGCTTACGCTGGCCACTGCGCGGATGATTTCGAGATCGTAGCCTCGTGCCGTCCCGTCGCGGTCGAGGCTTTGAAGGAGCACCTCCCCCGCGCCCGCGTCGATCGCGCTCCTAACCCAGTCCACAGGATCGGCGCCTGTCGGCTCGCGTCCTCCATCAATGAAGACCTCCGCCCGGCCGTCAGCGTGGCGCTTCACGTCGACACACACGACGATCGCCTGGCTCCCGAAGAGCTTGGCGCCAGCGGTGATCAACTCTGGGTTTCGAAACGCCCCTGAATTGATCGCGATCTTGTCAGCGCCATGGAGGAAGCATTGGCGCATGTCGTCAACGCTTCGGATGCGGCCTCCCCAAGTGAGCGGCATGAAGCAAGTCTTGCTGACCTCTTCCAGGATCTCCATGGGGGCAGAAAGGCTCTTCACCTTGTGGTCGTCGCGCCGGAAGTCGTAAGTGCCGTCACGAGAGATGTCGAGGTAGATAAGTTCGTCGACGTTCCATTCGTTGAAGCGCTTCGCCTCGTGGATCGGGTTTCCCACGACCTGATGAACGGCAAACGACTCGCTCCGGACGAGGAGTCCGTTCTGAAGCAGCAACACTGGAATGAGGCGAGTGCGAAGCATGGGTCACATCTGAAGGAAGCGGGCGAGCAAACCGACGCCATGTTTCTGACTCTTCTCAGGGTGGAATTGGGTGCCGACCACATTCCCCCGCTCGATGGCCGAGACAAAGTCGGCGCCGCCGTACTCAGTCACTCCCGTCACTACGGCTGCATCGTCGGGAACGAAAGCGAAGCTGTGCACGAAGTAGCAGGTTGCATCAGCGGCCAGGTCGCGAAGCAGACCGGTTCGCACCACCGCCCGAACCTCATTCCACCCCATGTGCGGCACGCGATGGGGCGCGGGGCGTTCGAGCTGCCTAACCGCGCCAGAGAACCAACCAAGCCCTGCGTGAAGTCCGTGCTCAGTGCCGCGAGAGGCCAACAGCTGCATGCCCAAGCAGATTCCGAGAAATGGGCGCTGACGAACGAGCGCGTGCTCTGAAAGAGCCGCGGGCCAGTTCGCACGGTTAAGGTTGGCCATCGCGTCGCCAAAAGCCCCGACGCCTGGGAGCACGACTCTGTCGTACCGCTCAAGGCGAAGGGGGTCCCTCACCACATCGACGGTCGCGCCGAGCCCCTCAAGCGCGTTTCGCACCGAACGAAGATTTCCCATTCCGTAGTCAACCAAACCGACCGAACTCATGCGTGACTCATAGCTCGAACGAGAAATTTGGGATGCGGCTAACACCAAAGTGTTCCGATCGGACTCCGGTGCCAACCGCGACCTAGGCGCCCTTCTTCTCGCTCTCGCCGTAATAGCGGTACGCGTAGCCGTAGTAGTAGTCGCCGTATTTGCTGCTCTGAAGATCCACGTCGTTGAGCACCGCACCGTAGATGTTCGCCTTCACATCTTGAAGCGCGCGCACAGTGCGTTTGGCGAGATCGCGGTTCGTCTGACCCGCCTTCAGCACGACCACGACGCCGTCGACCTGAGTCGACAATACGACGGCGTCCGCAACCGCACCGACCGGTGGCGTATCGAGGATCACGCGGTCAAATCGGTCGCCAAGCTTGCCGAGCAGGTCTCCAAAAGCCTGCGTGTGAAGCAGTTCGGCAGGGTTCGGGGGGATAGGACCGCATGGCATCACGAATAGCCCCGCGATGTCCGTCGACTTGATTGCGTCCTCGATCTTGCCTTCGCCGACAACCACAGACGAGACCCCCTTCTCATTCGAAACACCGAACGCCTTGTGCAAGCGAGGACGTCGCATGTCGGTGTCGATGAGCAGGACGCGGTTGCCAGACTGCGCCATCGCGATGCCGAGGTTGATCGCAGTGGTCGACTTGCCTTCCTGAGGGCCGCTCGAAGTCACGAGGAGCCGCTTGAACGGCCTGTCCGGCGACATGAAGAGGAGGTTAGTCCGAATCGCCCGGGTGCACTCGGCGATGAGGGACTTCGGTTCACGGTGAATGTGAAGATCCCGTGACCCCTTCTCCCCTTCGGGAATCGAAGGGAGGAAGCCCAGAAAGGTTAGGCCCAGGCGCTCCTCGACATCGGCCTGCGAGGCGACGGTGGAATCGAGCAACTCAAGCAGCATCGCCAGGCCCAGACCCAACACCAGCCCTGCAATCACACCCATCAACACGCCCTGCGGAACGTTGGGCCGGATGGGCGCCATCATCGGCCTGGCCGCATCGAGCACGCGAACGTTCGAGGTCCTCAACATGCCCGACAGCTCGATGTCCTTGAGGCGCTTGAAGACCACGTCGTACTGGCGCTTGTTGCTGTCGGCCTCGCTCTTGAGCTGATCGAGTTCGAGCTTCTTCTTCTCCACCTCGAAGGCCTCGACGCGCGCCTGGTCGAAGAGCGCCTTCAGGTTCTTTTCTTTCTCCTGGGCCTCCTTGAGTTCGGCCTCGGTGGCAAGCACGAGGTTCGACAACTCGCGGGCGAACTCCTTCTCGGCAGTGGCGAGCTTCTCGCGGCACTCGAGCAACTTGGGATGCCCGTCGAGGTAGCGAGTGCCGAGATCGGTGCACTCCACCCGGAGGGTGATCACCCGATCTTTGTACTTTGCGAGCAGAAGGTTCTCGCGCGCGGCGGGCAGCGCTTCGGCCCAAAGCCGGTCTTCGGCGCCCTGCGTCGCCTGCACCCCGCGGATGGCGGTCACGCGAGCTTTGTAGCCTGCGATCTTCAGTTGGACCTCAGTCAACGCCTTGCTCGTCTCCTGCAGCTTCTGCGAGACCATGCTCGCTCGATCATCGATCGACGCCGAGAGCATGTCGGCACCCTTGCGGTAGTTGTAGAGGGCCAGTTCACTCGCCCTCGCCGAGTCAGAAAGGCTGTCACGTCGCTCGTCGAGCCACTTCGAAGCGTTCTCGGTCAGCTTCAACTTCTGCGAGAGGATCTCGTCGATGTACGCCTGAGCGACCTCGTTCGCGAGCAACGCCGCGCGGGTCGGGTCGGCGTCTTCGATCTTAATGAGTGAGACGCGGCTCTCCTTCACCGGCTCCACGCGAATCTTGGCCTGAACGATAGCGACCACATCCATCTTCGCCATGATCTCCTGGCGGCGCTTCTCGTCGGTCACGCGGGTCAGCCCAAGGAAATCGGCGTCAGTCGCCAGACCCAGCTTCTCAACGACGCGCTGCGAGACCGATCGGCTTTGGATGATCTTGTACTGCGTCTCCAGGTACTCCTTGTTCGCCCAATAGAAGCTGCCCGCCTCGGTGTTGACGTCCTGAATCTGGGCGTCGAGAAACCGGGGCTCCTTGGGGTCGATGATCAAGCTGATCTGCGACGCGTAAACCTTCGGCTGCCGGGTCGCGTAGAGCGTGGCCACACCCGTGCACACTGCAAAGATGAGGAGAATCAGCCACTTTCTCCGAAGGAAGACACGGAGGTAGTAGCGGGGGTCGGTCCCGACGCTGCTGATCATCCCATCGGCGGGTGCAGACACTCTGGCCTCAGTACCACCGCCCGAGGCCTGAGTTCAAATCCCCGGAAAGATTACTGGCCAGCACCCGCCATCGCCGCCTCCAGCCGCGCGACATTCGCGTCCTGGGCCTTGGCTCCAGCCGGGCTGTCGAGCAGACGTCCCCTTCGAAGGGTGTCGAGCGCGGAATGCAGACTGCCCATTCGTTCGAGGATGTCCGCCATCCGGTAGTGAAGGTCAGCGCGAGTCGGCTCGATGCGGGCAGCAGTCTGCAGCGCCTCGAGTGCTCGGCCCCAACGCTCTTCTTGAACCAGGAGTGCGGCCTCTCGCTGAAAGAGCGTCGACCGCTGCTGTGGGCCGGTGAGAAACGGCCTGGCGCGCTCGAGCACGGCCCGGGCAGCCGTCGGGCGTCCCCGGCCCGCCAGCATGTCGACCAGGCGAAGAGTGACCTCGAGTTGCTCAGGCGAACGAGCGACCAGTTTCTCCACAACCAACAAGGCCTCTTCGGCTCGCCCGAGCTTCTCTAGCAGCGCGACCCGAACGAGCTGTTGGGCGACCTTCTGCTTTTCGGCCTCCGGCAGTTTGTCCCATGAACTCAGGGCAGCGACCGGGTCACCGCCTTCAGCCTGCTGACGGACTCTCAGCACGGCCGCTTCGGCCCGTACCCCATCACCCACGGAGCTGACTTCGACGGAGTCGAGGAGCGCGCTCGCCTCGACCATCCGCCCCTGGCCGCGCAGGCGCTGCCAGAGATCGGTCAAGTGACCCTCGCGATCCACCAGCACCCGATCGAGCGCTTCATGCTTGACCGCGACTGCCAGGGCCAGATCGATAGAACTCGGGTCACCCAACGCCCACGCCGTCTTGAACTCGCCCAGGGATTGAAGTGGCTGGCCGAGGCGCAGCAACGCCTTTCCAGCGGCCACGTGAGCCCGCGCGTCATTGGGGCGAAGAAACAGAAGCCGGTTGACCCAGGCTAGCGTCTCACGCGGGTCAGCCCTCAGCGCGAAGTCGGAGGACAAGTCGGCGTACAACACCCAGTCCGATGGATGCCGATCGATCAGTGACACCCCGAGCCGCCGCACTTCATCAATCGCGCGGCGCTCGGAAATCGCCCTTCGCAAACGAGACTCAGCTTCGTTGTGAATCGGCAGACCGAACCAGAGCGCCACCAAAGCGAGAATTAGGAGCGCGCTCGCGCGAAGTGGCCCATGCCAACTGACGTTCCTCCGCTCTTCACTCGACGCACCGGCCCCGACCACAAGGCCAAGCAGGACTGACGCGGTGATCGCGACCGCCTGCAGCTCGAGCGCGAAATCGAAGACGTCGTGCAGCAGAACTCCGACCAGGCCAAGGAGCACGGTGCGCTCGAGCGCCAGCGAATACACGCGTGTCCACGCCTGCCGCACCACCACCAGCGCCCCGAGCAGAAGCAACACGGTCAGCGGCAGCCCCCAATCAGCGAGCGACTGGAAGAGCACGTTTTCCGGGTGCGTGAAGGTGACGTCGAGCTGCTCGGTGTGCCCTCGCGTGAAGCCCAGCTCGAACGCACCAGCGCCCATTCCCAGCGGCCAGGTGCTGATCTCGCCCTTCCACAACATCGGCCAGAGCTCGACCTTGGTGCTGCGCAGCTTCTCGACCGAGCTCACCGTCTCGGCCCGTGCGACGAGCTGCTCGAACGCGAGCAGTCCCGCGAACAACACCGTCGCCCCGATGAGCACCCACGGAATGACGGAGCGCAGACCACCACCTCGCTGCGCGAGGACAGCCGCACCGACCAACGCCCATGTCGCGACGAAGGTGACGATGCCACCGCGGGAGAAGGTGAGAAAGACCGCCAGGCCGCAGATGAAGGCGATCGCACCCCACCCGATCGCGACGTCGCGCGACTTCGTTCCCAGCGCGAGCCCCAAGGCGACCGTGGCGCTCAGCGCGAGATAGGCGGCGAGGTGGTTGGTGTTACCGAATGGCGTGAGCAGGCTCAGCGTGGCAGTGAAGTGATGAATGCCGAAGAGTGACTCCGCGCTCGCCACCATGTGGCCGAGCCCCGTCAGCGCGATGCTCAGTCCGACCAACGCCTGGAGACCGAGCAGGCGCTGCCGAACGGTCTCGAGCCGGCCCAACTCGAGGCCAACGAACAGCAGCGACCCCAGACCGACGAAACGAGCCAACGCGCGGGCGGTCGAGGGAGGGTCGAGTGAAATGGGTCGCCAACCCGTCAGCCCGAGCGGAACGAGCGCGAATTCCCTCAGCTCGTGGGCAGGCATCGACAGCCAACTCAAGAGCGGTGGGGGCAACGGCACCAGCTGGAACGCGCTGACGACAACGGCGCCCACCGGGAAGATCAGGACCGGATGAAAGCCCCAACGCCGATGGTTGCGCGCGGCTCCGATGGTCCACAACAACAATGCCGCCGCGCCCAGACCGATCAGCATCCACAGCGTCCACCAAGGCGCGCCGCCGAAGGACCACGGCGCGACGACGAGCGAGAGCCCCAGCGCGGCCTCGGCTGCAAGCCACCAACGGCTCTGATCCGACCTGGGCATCAGCCTCCTCGCCGCTGACGCAGGTACCGCTTCGCGCCCTCGAACAGATGTCGCGCACCTTGCCCGGGAGAGTCGACGAGGTACAGCCTGAGGAAGAACGAAGCGATTGGGTCGTTGGACCAACGTGCGTCGATCACCCTCGCGGCCGAGAAGATTCGCGCGTCGAGCTGCCGCCGCAGAAGTGCCGAGGGGAATGCCTTCTTGGCGGCAACTGGCAACCGAACGTCGAGCAGGCGTTCAAGCACGGCGAGCGCTGTGGCCACGGGAACTTCGAAGCGCGCCTCGTGGGAGCGCTCGCTCATCAGCCCCCAATCGAGCCCCGGGGCGAACCGCAGATAGCGCTCGAGATCGACCAGCCAGGAGATGCGCAGAAAGCCGTGATTGGCGACGTGGGTCGCGAGGTAGAGAAACTCGTCCTCGGCCGACAACCAGCGCACCTGGCGGCCGTCGAGCGTACCGAGGGTCGTGCGTTCGCGAAGGCGACGGTCGTCGAAGACGCCGCCTCCGAAGCCCGAGAAGAGGCGGAAATGGAGTTCAACCAGCCCGGCAGGACCGCTCCACGGTCGGTGGTGATGTTCCTCAAAGACGTCCTCCACTCCGGGGACCTCACCGAGCCGGAGACCCAGCTTCGCCAGCGCTGATTCAGCCCTGACCAGTTCCTCCGGCCACACCAGCACGTCGACGTCAGTCGCCGGTCGCGCAAAGGGCTGCTCGGGAAAAAGCCGGGACGCGAGGCCGTAGCCCTTGAGAAGGACCGGAATCACCTCGACGGCGGCCAGCGCGTCGACCACCGCGAGCGTCAATCGCTTCAGCCTTGCGCCGTTCGACACCTGTGCGCGGGCTGCCTGAGTGATGCCACTGGGGATGGGGTGACCCGCGGCAGACATCTCGTCAGCTACCCACGCCGCCAGGCCATGTCGCACGGCGGCCTGTTCCCACGCTGGCCAGCGACCGATGATTTCGAATAGGGGTCGCATCAGAGGAGACTCACCGGCCGCAAGTCATGGAAGACGTGATCTTTGCACCGCTGGTGCTCCTCATCGGCTTTGGAATTCATCAGGTGGTGCTGCGGCAGCACCATCGTTCGTTTGAACAGCGACTCCTCAACCGCAGCTTCGTGGCGCATGTGGCTGCCGGGATCGGGCTGATCCTCGTCTACACCTACTACTACGACGGCGGAGACATGATCTCGTACCACCGCTACGGAGTGCCGATCGCCGAGGCGCTCCGCTACGACTTCGGTGAGGTCTTCCCTGAGGTGTGGTCGCTGTTCATTCACGGCGACTATCGCCTCCCCCTGGAGCCCGTGGGTCTCGGCTCGACGGGGACCATGCAGGTCGTGGCGGTGGCCTTGCTTTTCCTTCTGGGGAACTCGCTCTACGCGGCGGCCCTGGTCATCAGCATCTGCTCCTACCTGGCCAAGGTGATGATCTACCGTGCGCTTCGCTCGGAGTTTCCAGACGACAAGCACGAGCAGGTGCTCTTCGCGCTCGCCCTGTCCCCCACAGGCATCGTGTGGACCTGCGCGCTCCTCAAGGAGCCCGTGCTCATGGTGTTCTTCGGCCCGGCCTTTCTTGGGTTGAAGTGGATCCTCGACGGTCGCCGCGTCGCTGGGGGCGCAGTGCTGGTTGGCCTTGGAGGGTTCGTCATCCTCCTGATCAAGCCCTACGTGCTGATCGCCTTCGCCCTCGCAGGAGGCGCCTGGATCTTCTGGGCGAGAACGCTTCGCTCGGGAGGCAACATCATCGTGAAGCCGGCCTATTTCCTGGTCGCCGCGGGTGTGGTGATGCTCGGCTTCACCGTCGTTTCGACCTTTGTGCCGTCGCTCTCCCCGGACAAGGTCGCCGAGTCGATGCAGGCCCAACGCCGACTCTCTTCTCGAGAAGAGGGTGGCTCCAACTTCTATCTGGAGGGCCGTGACGCACCCGTGGGCGAAGCGCCCGCTGAGGGCTTCCTGTCGCAGATCGCGATCATGCCAGTCGCTCTCGTCACCGCGCTCTTCAGACCCTTCATCTTCGAGTCTTTCAGCGCGATGCAGTTCTTGAACGCCATCGAGATGACCTGGCTGCTGGTTCTCTTCGTTCAGATGGTTCGAAGGAATCGATGGACCGATCTCGTGCGAAGGGTGACCGCGAATCCGGGCCTCATGTTCTGCCTTGTCTTCGTGCTCGTGCTCGCGCTTGGGACTGGGTTGTCCACGGCCAACCTCGGCACGCTCTCGCGCTACCGCGCTCCGATGATGCCGTTCTTCCTCTTGCTCCTGATCATCCTCAGAGAGCCCGAGAAAGCGCCTGCGAAGACTGCGCCACTTCCGCTCCTCAAGACCGCGCAGGCTTGAGGCTGGGCTCCGGGTCGGCTTCCGCCGCCAGTACGGAATCATGTGCCGCGGGTACCCACGAACTTCCGACACGCCGCAGGTGCTCTTCAAGTTGATCGACGACCAACTGCAGCAAGATGTCCATCTGCGGGGGCACGTCGCCGTACTCGCTCTTCCAACCGAAGCGCACGTCTCCCGCCTCTCCGAAGAACGGGAAGCTTGCGAAGGTCACGTCGCGGTCTGACATGTCTTGATAGTCGTTGCCCGCGAAGCGCTTGATCAGTTCGCCCTTGTGGCGCACCTCGATCGAATCGAGCTTCGCCTCGCGCGCGAGCCACCCGAGTTGTTCCAGCAGCGTGTCATGCGTCGTCTCGGCGCCCCACTTCGCGGGCACCTTGAGCACGAGCTTCCGCAGCCACTCGACGTGGCGGCTCCGCATGCGCTGCTTCTGTCGACCGAGCACCATCAGGTACTCGAAGTACCCGATGAACCGAATGAGCCCGAACAACACTGCGCTGACACCGAGGATTGCAGCACCGACTTGCCACTGCCGCCCGAACGCGATCGCGATCGAGCTGATGCAAAGCAGCACGGTCACGCCGTAGATGATCAGCACCGCGCGGCGATGGGTGATGCCCATGTCGAGCAGACGATGGTGAATGTGCCCGCGGTCCGGCGAGAACAAGGGCCGCTTCTCGAGGAAACGGCGCACGATCGCCAGGAGCGTGTCGATGATCGGCACCCCCAACGCGACGAGGGGTACGGCAATCGAAACCGCAGCAGACGCCTTCTGCAGAGGGCCGGCGATGCTGCACGCGGCGAGGATGAAGCCGAGGAAGTAACTGCCCGAGTCGCCCATGAAGATGCGCGCCGGGTTGAAGTTGAAGAACAAGAAGCCAAGCACCGCGCCCGCCAGCGTCGCCATCACCATGGCCACCAGCGTCGTGCCCATCATCCACGCCACGACGAAGTTGGTGACGGCGGCGAAGAACACCACGCCCGCGGCCAGCCCATCGAGGCCGTCGATCAGGTTGACCGCGTTGATGATGCCGACGATCCAGATGATCGTGAGTGGCAACGACAAGATGCCGGTCTCGAAGCTCGGCAACATCGGCAGGTCCACGACATCGACTCGAAAACCAAAGTGCCAGGCGATGGCCGCAGCGAGGATCTGTCCGTAGAGCTTGTAGAGCGCCCGCAGCGTCTTCAGGTCGTCGTACAAACCGACCGCGAACATCACGCTGCCACCAATCAGCAGTCCGAGGCCGAGCCGAAGCTGCTCCGGCTCCAGCACCGAGTTGGCAAAGCCGGTGGCGACGAGCGAAATCACGGTCGTCATGAAGGCGGCGAAGATGCCCAGGCCGCCCAGGCGAGCGATCGCCTGACCGTGAATGTGCCGACCGCCAGGCGAAGACACCGCGCCCCAACGGAATGAGAGCAGACGAGCCACGGGCGTGAGGGCCGAACCGGCCAGGGCAGCAACCACGAAGCTCGTGAGGTAAGTCTGCATCGAACGCCCCTGAACTCGTCCCCACGCACCCCGGCGACGTTCAGAGAATCGCTCTATCCCAGCAAGAGCGAGGCGTACAACTCCAGGTGGCTCGCCAACACCCTGTCTTCGCTGAAGTTCTCCCGAGCGTGCGCAGAGGCCAGGTCACCCCAGCGCTTCCGTTCGGGAGCCGATGCGATGAGTTCGCCCAAAACAGCTGCGAGCGCGTGTGCGTTTCGAACCGGCACCAAGCGGCCGATGGCCCCACCCGCCACCGCATCGCGACAGCCGGCAACGTCGGTTGTGACGATCGCTCTCCCCATTGCGGCGGCCTCGAGCAACGCCTTGGGCATGCCCTCTCGGTATGAAGGCAGACACACCACGTGCGCCTGCCGAAGCACTTCGGGCATGTCGGTGCGGTGGCCCCACCACTCCACGATGCCCTCATCGACCCAGCGATCCAATTCAGCCCGGGGCACGCCCGCGGGATTGCCCTCGTCTTCCCCGCCAACCAGCGCAAAACGAGCGACCTTGCCGAGAAGCTGCGCCGCCTCGACGAACTCGCGCACCCCCTTGTCCACCAGCAGGCGCGCCGGGAGGACGACGAGGGGAACTCCAGAAGGCTCGGGCGTGGTCGGGAAGCGGCTCAGGTCGACGCCGGACCCTCGAATCTTCACCACCCGCGCGCCGTCGAGCACGCCCAACGATCGCAGCGAGGCCTCGTCATCATCGTTTTGCAGAATCACCGCAGATCCGGGGGTGGTGAGCGCCATGCGATAGCCCGCCCGAAGCACCTGCCGTCTCACCTGCGCGCGGAGGCCGGAAGACAAGAACACGTAGCCCAGCCCTGATACCGCGTTGACGACTGCCCGAACGCCGTTCGCGCGGGCCGCGAGACTGCCGTAGAGCATCGCCTTGACGGTGATGTGGTGGACGAGGTCGGGCTTGAGCGAACGGTAGAGCGCCCCGAGGTGGGCCAGAGCGATGGCCTCCTCGTGGGGTCGCTGACCCGTTCTTCGAAGCTTCCACGGCGCGATCTCGCAACCCACCTTTTCGAGAACGTGAAGACCGGGGCCTTCCGGGGCGACCACCGTGACGCGATATCCAGCCTTCATCGCGCCTTCAACGAGCACGAGCCGATGCGACACAAGGAAGTCGGCGTTGTTCACCACGAAAACCAGATGCGCCATCGAGGGTCGTTCCTTAGCCCAGAAGCCCGACCGCTTCATGGTACGACGCGGACTCATGGCCAACCTGCATGAACGGACGGTCGCCGGCTTCGGAGAAGAATGGTCTCGCTTCGATCAGAGTGAACTCTCGCCTTCCGAGGCCCAAAGACTCTTCGAGGAATACTTCTCGGTCTTCCCCTGGGCCCAACTCCCCGAAGCTCCGGTCGGGTTCGACATGGGCTGCGGAAGCGGCCGCTGGGCGAAGCACGTAGCGCCGCGCGTCGGTACACTGCATTGCGTGGATGCGAGCGATGAAGCCCTCACGGTCGCGAAACGAAATCTCGCTGCGCAGCCCAACTGCGAGTTCCATCATCGCGGAGTCGACTCGCTCCCCTTCGAATCGGCGTCGATGGACTTCGGCTACTCGCTGGGCGTGCTGCATCACATTCCGGACACCCAGGCTGCACTCGATCAATGCGTGAGGGCACTCAAGCCGGGGGCGCCTTTTCTCGTCTACCTCTACTACCGCTTCGACAACCGGCCCGCGTGGTTCCGCACCTTATGGGAGGCAACGGATCGGGCCCGGCGGCTCATCTCGCGCCTCCCCACTACACGGCGTCACCTCGTTACCGACGTCATCGCGGGGACCGTCTACCTTCCCCTCGCGCGCACGGCGGCTGTGCTCGAGAAGGCGGGGTTCAACGTGTCCAACCTGCCGCTCGCCGCGTATCGCAAACTCAGTCTCTACACGATGCGCACTGACGCCCTCGATCGCTTCGGCACTCAACTCGAGCAACGGTTCACCCGTGACGAGATTCGTTCGATGATGGAGCGCGCTGGACTCGAGCGAATCGAGTTCCGCGAGGGGGTGCCCTACTGGTGCGCCGTTGGCAGGAAGCGACCGCAGAAATGAAAGTGGGCTTTCTGGCGCTTCAGGCACCTGACCTCAGCCCCGGCCAGCGCTACCGTTTCGAGGCGTTCCTCCCTCATCTCTCGCGACGAGGCATCGAAGTCTCGTACGATTGGCTTCTCGATCGTGACGACTTGCGCGTCTTTTATGGCCGCGAGTCCCCCGTGAAGAAGGGCCTCATCGCCGCGAAGGCAGCACTCAGGCGATTGAGAAGCGTCGTACGCCCAAGGGAGATCGACGTCTTCTTCGTGCAACGCGAAGCCTTCTTCCTGCTCAACCACTGGAGCGAATGGCTCGCCCACCTGCGCGCCCCGGTGGTCTTCGATTTCGACGACGCGATCTGGATTCACGCGGTCTCGGAGGCGAACCGCCGCTTCGCCTTCCTCAAGAACGTCGAGAAGATTCCCCGCGTGGTGGGGCTCTCGCACACCGTCATCGCCGGCAACGAGTACCTCGCCACCTGGGCCCGGCAGCACTCGCGCAACGTGCAGGTCATTCCCACCTGCGTCGACACCGACCGTTTCGCGCCCCTCTCGAACCGCGCTGACTCCGTCGTCACCATCGGCTGGAGCGGCAGCCCCTCCACGGTCGCGCACCTGCGCCCGCTGCTCCCCGCCCTGGAGCGCGTGAAGGCCCGCTACCAGGACCGCGTGCGCCTGCGCGTGATGGGCGACCCCACCTTCAGCCACGCGCCACTCGGGCTGCAGGGTGAAGCGTGGTCGGCCGAGGCCGAGCTCGAGCTCCTGCGACGGATGGACATCGGCCTGATGCCCCTGCCCGACGACGCGTGGACGCGCGGCAAGTGTGGCCTCAAGGGCCTGGTCTCGATGTCGATGGGCGCCGCCACCGTGATGAGCCCCGTCGGCGTGAACACCGAGATCGTGAAGCACGGCGAGAATGGCCTGCTCGCGCGCACCGACGACGAATGGGTCGAGGCGCTCTCCCGGTTGATCGACGACGCGGCCCTGCGCCAGCGCATCGGTGCAGCCGGCCGCGCGACCGTGGTGGAGCGTTACTCCGTGCAGCGCTGGCAGGAGCCGCTCGCTGCGCTGCTCCTCGACGCCGCGCGGTGATACGCCTCGGGTGTGAACTCCCTTCGTGGAAAACGTGCAGTCGTCTTCGGCGGTGCAGGGTTTCTCGGCTCGCACCTGTGTGAACGCCTGCTGGCCGATGGCGCCGAGGGTGTGATCGCCGTCGACAACCTCGTGACGGGCAACCTGAAGAACCTCGACGACGTGAAGCGCGACGCCCGCTTCGATCTGATGCAGCAAGACGTCTGCCAGCCCGTGCCGATCACCGGCCCCGTCGACTTCGTCTTCAACCTCGCCTCCCCCGCATCCCCGAAGGACTACGAGGTGCTCTGGCTCGAGACCCTGCGCGTCGGCAGCCTCGGCACGCAGCACGCCCTCGAGCTGGCCGAGAACAAGAAGGCCGTGATGCTGCAGGCCTCCACCTCGGAGATCTACGGCGACCCGCTCGTGCACCCGCAGGTCGAGAGCTACTTCGGCAACGTCGACTCCACCGGCCCGCGCGCCGTGTACGACGAGGCCAAGCGCTACGGAGAGGCGATCGTGCAGGCCTTCCGCCGCAAGCGCAACGTGGCCACGCGCATCGTTCGCATCTTCAACACCTACGGTCCGCGCATGCGCCTCAACGATGGCCGCGTGGTGCCGCAGTTCGTGGCCCAGGCCCTGCGCGGTGAAGATCTCACCCTCTACGGCGACGGCTCGCAGACCCGCAGCTTCTGCTTCGTCGACGATCTGCTCGAGGGCATTCTGCGCCTCGCGCTCTCGAACGAGCAGGATCCCGTCAACATCGGCAACCCGCGCGAGCAGACCATTCGTGAATTCGCGGAGGCCGTGAAGCAGGCCGCGGGGGGTGGTGGGAAGCTCGTGTTCGAGCCGCTCCCGCCGGGCGATCCGAAGCAGCGCAAGCCCGATATCTCGCGGGCGCGCGCGATCCTCGGTTGGGAGCCGAAGATCACCCTCGAGGTCGGTCTGCCGCGAACCATCGACTACTTCCGCGGCGTGCTCTGAAGTTTCGCCAAGTTGCCTGAGGGCCACCCGCACTTGTCAGACCCCGGTGAGAGAACCCGGGCATGAACAATCAAGAACTCGACGACCTCGTCACGCGCCTCTACCGCGCCGCGCTCTCCATCAAGGACGCCGGCTGGCAGGGGCTGCTCAAGAACGCGGCCTTCTCGCTCTCGGCAGCGCAGCGGCCCTCGGCGCTCGTGGCGGCGATCGCGCTCACCGACACCGTGCTGGTGCTCGCTGAACATGCGCACCACCTCGACTCCGCGCTCACCATCGCGCTTCGCACCCACCTGCGCGCCGCGCTGAGCGGGCCCCCTGCATCGCCGGCCGTCGAATCCGCTGTGAGCGCGAGCGCACGATGAGCGCCCGGCCTCAGAGCGTTCTGGTGAAGGCGCCCGCACGCGCGCATGACCCTATTGGAACCCGATTCTGAAGGCTTCGAACTCCCGCTCGAGCCCCGCCACCTTGCAGGTCCGCTGAAGCTCAGCCAGATCGAGGCCGGGGTTCCGAGCGACCAACTCGAGCACGTCCAGTCGCGACTTCGGTCCACCCGCGTACAGCTTGAGTGCGATGAGATCGGTCAGCTTCACCAACCGCAACTTCGAGGGCGCCAGCCGGCCTTCGAGCGCGCTTTCGATGGCCTGCGCCCCCGGGTTCTTGCGTGGACGGAGCGGGTTGTAGAAGTTCACCACCTCCACCCGCCTGAACCCGGGGCCTTCGATGACCAACATCCCCCCCAGCGGATCCTCGCCGTCGGGGAGGCGGCACTCGACCTCCCACCCGGCCTCGCGCAGCGCACGTGCCACCTTCTCGAGCACCGTGAAGGGGTCGGTCGCGCACCCCAGATCGAAGTCTCGCGTGTGGCGCGGGTAGCTCCACGCCGCACACGCCATCGCGCCGATCACCGCCGAGCGTGCTCCCGCGGCCTCGAGGAGGGATTGCACGCGCTCGGCCACCTTCACCGTCTTCTTCAGCACCGAACGGCTCATCGGTGGTTGGTTCCGAAGTCGTCCTCTCCCAGCTCGAGCGCCTCGGCCATTCGCTCGTAGGGCGTGAGCCCCCGTACCCGGGCCAGCTCGTCACGCCACGCCTGGTCCGCGGTTCTGCTGGGCCGCTGGCCCAACACGCCCTCGGCGACTCGCGGCAGGGGCACGGGCACGGCGGCGAACGAACCGAGGTGACGGCTCACCAACTCCCGCGGCGGCGCTCCGCCCTGAGGGTCGTGGAGCAGCAGAAGTCGGCCTGCGCGGACTTCCATCGACAGGCGCACGAAGTAGCTGACCGCTTCAGACACCAGCTCGCTTCGGCTCAGGCCGAGCTCCTTCGCCAGCCGCGTGAGCTGCTTGCCGTCACGGTCGGGGATGGTCGCGTCGATGCGCATCGTCCCCGCAGAAGTACTGCAGTTCTGCGGGAGACGGCAAGGCCCCACCGCTCTTGTGAAAGCCCTCTCCCCCTCGGGGAGAGGGGGACAGCAGCGGAGGCCGTTGGTGTAGCTGCGGAGTTTGTTTCGACGATCAGTCGAACAACGCAGCCACGAACTCTTTGGGGTCGAACGGCCGCAGGTCGGACACCTTCTCGCCGATGCCCACCCACGAGACCGGCACCTTCATATCGTCGCAGATGCCGATGATCACCCCGCCCCGCGCCGTGCCATCCAGCTTGGTCAGCGCGATCGCCGTGATGCCCACCGCGTCGTGAAACTGCCGGGCCTGCATGATCGCGTTCTGACCATTGGTCGAGTCGAGCACCAGCAGCACCTCATGCGGTGCTCCCGGCAGCGCCTTCTCGATCACCCGCTTCACCTTCTTGAGCTCCTCCATCAGGTTCGCCTTGGTGTGCAACCGCCCCGCGGTATCGGCGATCACCAGGTCGACCTTGCGCTCCACGCCCTGCTTCACCGCGTCGAACACCACCGACGCCGGATCGGCTTCGTCTTTGCCCTTCACCAGCTCTGCGCCCGCCCGCTCGGCCCACACGTCGAGCTGCTCGGCCGCCGCCGCGCGGAAGGTATCGCCTGCGCCCAACAACACCTTCTTGCCCTGCGCCGCCGCCTTCGCCGCCAGCTTGCCGATGGTGGTGGTCTTGCCCGCCCCGTTCACGCCCACCACCATGATCACGTGCGGCGAGCCGCCGCCGCTCAGCGAGTGGTTCGCCTTCAAGGTGACGATGCGCTCGACCTCTTCGCGGATGACGCTCTTGAGCTCCGCCGAACCCAACGACTTCGTCTTCGATTGATCGCGCGCGTGCTCCACCAACCGAGAGGCCGTCTTCACGCCGATGTCGGCGGTGAAGAGCACTTCTTCCAGCTCGGCCAGCACGCTCTCGTCGACCACCCGCGGCGCGCCGCCGAACAGCCCCGACAGCCGGGCCATGAAGCCTTCACGTTTGGTCTTCGCCAGGCCGTGGGCCAGCGTCTGACCGGCTTCCGCTTCGACCTTCTTCGCTTGCGCCGCCTGCTGCTCTGCCGCCAGGCGCGCCGTCTCCGCGGCCTGACGTTGCACCTCTTCAGCGGCCAGCCGGGCGGCTTCTTCGCGCTCGCGCTTCTTGCGCTCCTTCTCTTCGACCTCGGCGGCCTTCTCGGCGCGGTACGCCTCGCGCTTCGCACCTTCCGCTTCGTCACGCAGCTTCTGCTGCGCCCGGTCGATCTCTGCGCGCTCGCCTTCGTCGGCTCTCGTCTTCCGCGCTTCGAGCTCGGCCAGCTTGTTGCGCAGCGTCTCGGCCTGGCGTCGCGCCGCTTCGGCTTCGGCCTTCTTCTGCGCCTCCAGCTCGGAGGGCGGCAACGTCACCTTCGGCACCACCAGCTCGGGCGGTTTGCCGGTCTCGATCGACGGGGTCAGTTGCTGCGTCGACTGGAGCTGCTTGGGCGCAGGCCCCCGCGCCTTGTTGCGGCGGCGGATGGCCCAGACCCCGAGGGCCAGGAAGAGAAAGAAGACCGCGATGATGACGTACATCGCCACGTCAGGGCCACCCTCGACCGGCACCGGCACCGGCACCGGCGCTTGCCCCGCCACCCACTCGAACGCCGCGCGCGCGATCACGGCGCCTGCGCTGCGACGGGGAACTTGGCGACGAACAGGCGATCACGCCCGTCGGTGGGCACTTGATCCTTGTTCTGAATCGGCATGCGCGCATCGCTCTTCGGATCCCAGAACCCCAGCACCAGCGAGAGCCCGCGCACCGGCATGCCCAGCGGGATCGGTATGTCGAACACGTCTTGCACCAGCTCGCCGGGCACCCACTGCGAGGTCGGCTTGGCCCGCGGCGCGTGATCCACGTTCAGGCGATCCACCCGGCCGTCCACGTCTTCCACGTGCACGAAGATCACGTAGTCGCGGTCGATCTTCGAGAGCACCTTGAAGTTCGCCAGCACCCGCACCGGCTGGCCGGGCTCGCCGCGGCCGGGGCTGACGATCACCGAGACCAGCTCGATCGCGCCTCCGAAGTTCGCGCCGCTCTTGAACTCCTGCGGCGGGGCCGGGGGCAGGCGGGGCGCAGAACCCTGCGTGCCTTCTTTGGTCGGCGCCTCGACGATGCAGGCGGCGTTCAACAACAGCGCGGTGAGAGGGAGCCAGTGGCGCATGCCCGCGGCTTGTATCTTTCACGGCAATCGATGCAAGGGTTCAGGCTTGGCCCTCACCCCGACCCTTCTTTCCGGGTCGCTTCGCCTCGGCGCATCTTCCGCTTCGCTTCAGCTGCGCTCGCCCAGCGTTCCGCTGGACCGGCTCCGCTCAGGCCGCTGGCGCAGGGAGAGGGAGTTCGACGGTGACCGAGGTGCCTTCACCTGGGGTGCTGTCCAACGACAGGGTTCCGCCGTGCTGGCGCACCAGGCTCTCCACGATGGCCAGGCCCAGCCCCGTGCCCTGCTTCTTCGTGGTGAAGAGCGGCTCGAACACCCGCGCTTTCGTCGCCGCGTCCATGCCCAGCCCGTCGTCGCGCACCACCACCGTCACCCGCTCGTCGTTCACCGAAGCGCTCGCCCGCACCAGCCCCGCCCGGCCTTCGGCAATCGCCTCCACCCCGTTCTGCAGCAGGTTCAAGAACACCTGCCGCAGCCGCCCAGGCTCGCCGGAAAAGACGGGGAAACCCGCCGGCACCTCGAGCCGCACCTCCACGTTCGGCGGCATGCGCAACAGCCCCACGCACTCGGTGAGCAAGGCCTCCAGCGCCACCGGCACCAACTCGAGCTTCGTCTCGCGCGCGTAGTCGAGCAGGTCGGTGACGATGCGCTGGCACTGCGCGATCTCCCGCTCCGCCAGCCCCAGGGGCGCTTCGACCTTCTCGGTGATGGGCCCCTCTTTCTCCAACCGCCGCCGCAACACGAACACCGCGTTGGCGATCGCCGCCAGGGGGTTGCGCAGCTCATGCCCCACGCCCGCCGACAACTGGCCCAACGCCGCCAGCTTCTCCCGCCGGCTGGTCTGCACCAGCAGGCTCGCCCGCCGATCGGTCGCGTAGGCCAGCACGAACGCGATCAGCCCGAACACCACCACCGCCGAGACCCGCGCGCCCACCGACACGCCCGCCTCTGCCTGCAGCAGCACCTCCCAGAACGAGGCGGCCACCGCCGTGGCGAAGATCTGCCACCGCACCGCCGACAACGACGCGCTGGCCATCAACAGCGCGAACAACCCCATGGAAAAACCCGCCACCCCCGCCGGGCTCGCCGTGGTGGCGTACTGCCCCCGCTGCACCAGGTAGATGAAGGGCATGTCGAGCACCGCCGGCGCGAAGGTGAGCACCTGGGCCACCCGGTCGTCGCGTCTCGAGAGAATCACGCAGCCCACGGCCAGCAGCAGATAGGCGCCCAGGGCGGGGAGGTTGGTGGCCCAGGCGGGGTCGCCCAGCACCACGCCCAGGAACAAGAAGAGCGCGACGAAGAAGCTCAGCCCCACCAGCCGCACCACGTGGGCGCGCCGCGCGTTGAGCAGCCGCTCCGTGAGCAGCGCCCGAGCGAGCGCCACCTGCTCAGGGTCGAGACGATCCACCACTTCAGGCCTGAGAGGGACCGCGCCGGTTCACGCCCAACCGCCCCACCTGCAGCACCACGTTGAGCAGCCGCTGCGGCTCGAACGGTTTGGCCAACACCATCACCAGCTCCGCAGCGCCCTCCATGTGCGGCTTGACCTCGTTGGGCGTGCCGGTGAGCAGCAGCGTGTACGGCGTGGGCGAGAGCCGGGTCTTGAGCGCGTGCGCGAACTCCGCCCCGGTCATGTGCGGCATCCGGTAGTCGGTGATGATCACGTCGAAGGGCCGCGAGACCGCTATCTCCAGCGCCCGGGTCGGTGAGTCACACACCGTCACTTCACAATCGTCAGAGAGCAACAGCTGCAGGCTCTGCAGAACACCGGGGTCGTCGTCGACCACCAGCACACGGGGTTGGATGTCAGCCATGGGCTGTGGGTTGTAACGGCCTGCCCGTTCAGAAACACGCCTCAGGGAAAAAACGGTCGGAGCAGCCCTGTAAGCCGGGTTCTGTTCCCGGGTTGCCCCGGGCGGTGAACATTCATCCAGGGTCGTCGTTGCCGACGCCCTCGTACAGCTATTTAGCGAGCAGACCCGGGAGCGTCGGGCGGGCAACCCTTGCCTCGATCCCTTTCGGAAAAGAGACGCTCCCCTATTGGCTCTTGCTCCGGGTGGGGTTTGCCTGGACCGCTCCTGTCACCAGGAGCGCGGTGCGCTCTTACCGCACCTTTTCACCCTTACCTGCCTTGCGACAGGCGGTATTTTTCTGTGGCACTTTCCTGCAGCTCACGCCGACTGGCCGTTAACCAGCACCCTGCCCTATGGAGCCCGGACTTTCCTCCCGTCAGCCCGTCCTGCACTGACCGGCGTTCACCCGGACTGCTCCGACCGGTTTGAGGACTAGCACCACTACATGCGTTCTTCGATGGCCTTGTTCGACATCTCGTCGGCGGCGCGGTTCATCTCGCGCGGCACGTGCACGAGCTTGACCCGCTCGAACTCGTTGAGCACCTTGAGCGCTTCTTCGTACAGCGGCCTCAACGACGGCGACTTCACCTGGTAGCGCCCGCCGAGCTGGCGAATCATCAACTCGGAGTCGGCGAACACCTCGACCTCGCGCACGCCCAGCTCACGCGCCCGTTTGAGCCCCAGCAGCAGCCCCTGGTACTCCGCGTAGTTGTTGGTCTGGTGCCCGAGGAACTTGCCGAGGCGATCGACCACCTGGCCTGAAGGCTCGACCAACACCGCGCCCGCGCCCGCAGGCCCCGGGTTTCCCCGCGCCGCGCCATCGGAATAGAGCCGCAGGCGGATGTAGACGGGCGCCTGCTCCACGTCGTCACCCACCTTGCCCTCGAGCAACATCGCCGCTTTCTCCAGCGCGCGCTGCAGCTTGGTGCGATCGATGTCGGGGAACGCGCCCAGCGTGGCGACCAAGGGCTCTTCGCGGGCGATGAATCGCAACACGGCCGCCTGCAGGGCGCGACCCATCATCGACCTGGAGCTCTTCGTGGCCATGCTTCCCTTTGCCTCGCGCTGGCGTCAGCGCAAGGCCACAACGATTACGACGCCGGCGGAGCTTCGAGCGTCTCGGCGGCGTAGATGATTCGCGTGCACGACGGGCAGGTGTCGATGCCGCGTGAGGCGACCAGGGTGTTGAAACGCTGAGCGGGGATGTTCATGCGGCACCCCGAGCAGGTGCCGGGGTGGTTGACGGGCACCATCGCCGGCATGCGCTTCTTGCGAACCACGTCGTACTGACGCAGCAGCTTGTCGTCGACGCTCTTGGCGGCGTCGGCCCGTTTGCCGTCGGCGATCTTCACCTGGGCCTCGATCTCGCCGAGCTTGCCCTGGAGCACCGCGATGCGGTCGACCAGGTCTTTCGTCTTGACCGTGAACTCGGCTTCTTTCGACTTCACCACTTCACGCTGCACCAACGCCTGGCGGCCCAGCTCCTGGACCTCTTCGGCCATGGTGAGCTGACCCTTCTTGGCGATGTCGATTTCGCGGGCGAGCGCGGAGTACTCACGCGTGGACCGCTGTTCCGTCAGCCGGCCCTCCCACTTGCGGACCTTGTCCTTGTCGTCCGTGATGGTCTGCTCGAGCGTGCGGCGCTGAGACTCGAATTGTTCGAGCTTCGTGCGCTCGGCGTCGACCGAGGCTTTTGCTGCATTCAGTTGCTTTTCCAGCTCTGACATCTCGCGTGGGTACACCTCGGCGTTCTTCTTCAGAGCCGCAATGTCGAGGTCCACCTTCTGCAGCGCCGCGAGAGCCAGCAGTTTGTCCCGCAAAACTTCCTCCAACGTAGAAGACAAAGACGAGGAGGGCCTTAGCTGAAACGAGTTTGCTGATCCACGACTTACGCGAATGTCTCCCGCGAAGTCGTGCGCCCTGACACCCGCGTCAGACTGGTGGCCACCGAACGACACCACCGTGGCCATGTGGACCCACCGGATCCCGAGCGGAAATCGATTCGCCCGCTCGGCCGTTGAAGGCCCCGACCGTTGGCAAGCACATTGCTGAGGAAGTCCTCAGCAGCACAAAGGGGAACACCATGGGACGCACCAAGCCACCACGCCCGCGACCTCAGACCGGTAAGCCACAGGGGGAGCAGCAGCTCGGCTCGGCGGCCTGGGCGCAAATCGTCAAGACCATCCGCGAGCTCACCGAGGCCCCGGTCAAGACGTCGTGCTGAACGTAAAACGCCGCGCCCGTCTCGATGACGGAACGCGGCGTTGAGAACCGAAGCCTTCGAACAACCCGAAAGTCAGGGCTCTTCGTCTTCTTCGACTTCTTCTTCCGCCTCTTCGACGTCGTCGCTCTCTTCCTTCTCCGCCGGCTCCACCGCCTCGATGATCTTGGGCACGGCAGACAGCCGGCTCCGTCGACCTTCTGGCTTGGCGGTCGCCTCGCGCTGATCAGCCCCGCATTTCGGGCAGATCGGGTCGGGCTTCTTCAAATCGTAGAACTTCGAAGCGCACTTGAAGCACACGTGCTTGTTGCCGAGATCCTTAGCGGGCATGGGCCGCGCGACTTAGTGGCGCTGTGTTTCCAAGTCAACGCTTCCAAGGGTAGTGTCGAACCGGTTTCATATTGAACGGGTGCCGGCCTTGCCGAGCCCCCAGTTAAGGGCCGGCAGTCACCTGTGAACGTCACCTGCGACAAGTGCGGTAAGCGATACGTCATCTCCGACGACAAGGTCGTGGGGAAGGCGTCCGTCAAAATCCGCTGCAAACAGTGTCAGAACCTGATCTCCGTCGCGGTGACGGCGCCCGTGGCCGCACCGCCGCAGGTGTCTGCCTCCACCGGGGGCGTGGTGCCCGCCCAGCGCAGCCCCTGGGAAGAGGAGTCGACCCGGGCCATGCCCCCGCTCGACACCACCGCGCAGTGGTTCGCCATGTTGGGGGGCAAACAGCAGGGGCCCTTCGACCTGGGTGAGCTGCAGCGCCGGGTGGCCGCGGGTGAAGTGACCCTGCGCACCTATTTGTGGAAAGCGGGCATGGGCGACTGGAAACGCGCCTCCGACCTGCCCGAGGTGAGCCCGGTGTTCGCCGGCGCCACCGCACCTGCTGCGCCGCCGCCTCCGCCTCGCCCCCCCACCAAGTCGGTGCCCGCGGTGCAGCGCGACGTGGCGGTGGCCAACGAAGTGCCTTCGCCCGAGCTGACCCGGCCCACCGCGCAGAGCGGCTCTGGAGCGGTGGTCTCGCAACGCGGCCACGAGCCGCTCAACGATCTCTTCGGCGACGTGAGCGGCCTGCACGACGTGCCCCGCGCAGCGCAGCAAGAAGAGCCCTCGGGCGATCTGGCCGAGCTGCAGGCCGCCAACGCACCGGTCGATCCGTTCGCAGCGCTCAGCGACAACGACGGCAAAGAAGCGCCCCCGCCCGGTGAAGCGACCCGTTTCTTCATCGCCCAGGCCGGGGTGAACAAACGCAACCCGCCGTGGAAGATCGCCCTCTTCGTGATGGCCTTCGTGGTGGCGCCGCTGGTGCTCATCTACGTGCTCAACACCTTCGAGATCGTCACCCTGCCCACGGTCACCCGCACCAACGAGAACGGTGAAGAGGTGCAGGAGAGCTTCTTCTCCGCGGGCGGCGCGGCCGGCCTCAAAGATCTGCTCACCGGCGACGCGAAGAAACGCCGGGAGGAAGCCGAGAAACAGCGCCAGGAGCGGGAAGCCCTCGCGCTGGCCGCCAAAGCGAAGGCCACTGCGAAACCCGGCGTGGTGGAGGAGCCCGAAGTGGTCAAGCCGAAGGTGCAGGACCCGAACCTCGCCGCCTTCTACGGGGAGGACGATCGCAAGACCCGGGTGCCCAAGATTCGCGGCGGCGGCCAGGAGAACACGGGCTCTTCGGTGAACACCTCGGGGCTGTCGGCCGAAGCGGTGGGCAAGGTGGTGGCCGACAAGTCGAAGGCCTTCCAGACCTGCATCGACACCGCGCTGCGCCGAAACCCGAATCTCTCGGTGGGCAACGTGACGGTGATCCTGAACGTGGGCCCCTCGGGCGCGGTGAAGTCGGCCGCGATCGAGCCCAAGAAGCATGAGATCACCGACTGGGGCCAGTGCATGATGAGCACCGGCAAACGCATCGTCTTCCCCGGCTCCGACGCGGAGACGCAGGTCGAGCTGCCCTTCAAGGTCGGCGTGGCCATCGCGCCGTAGGATTCGTTTGCATCGGTGCGCGTTCCGGCCGATTCTCCCCCGCGCATGTATCTGGGTCGGGTCATCGGAACGGTCGTCGCAACCCGTCGCGTGAGCGGCCTCGAGGGCGCTCGTTTTCTCGTGGTGCAGCCGGTCGATCACCAGAACCAACCGTCGGGCGCGGTGGAGGTCGCGGTCGATCTGGTCTCGGCCAGCCCCGGCACCCTGGTGATGCTCGAAGGCAGCCGAGAAGCCGCGCTCGCGTGCGACCCCTCGTTCGTGCCCGTCGACGCCGCGATCGTCGGGCTGGTCGACGAGGTCGACGCATGAGCTGTTTGCGCTCACCTCGGCCCGTCGTCGGTTTCGCTCCCGCCTGTCTCGCGCAGCGTCGCGCTGCTACCGGGTCGCTCCTATGAATCTGTGTCGCGTGCTGGGCACCGTGGTCGCCAGCGAGAAGCTGCCCGTGTTCACCGGGCGGAAGATCCTCGTGGTGCAGCCGCTCGACGAGCAGCAAAAGCCGCTGGGCAAGAGCTACCTCGCCATCGACCACAGCTCCTCGGCCGGCAAAGGCGACCTGGTGCTGGTGATGAACGAAGGCGGCGGCGTGCGCCAGGTTCTGCAAGACAAGACCGCCCCCATCCGCGCGTTGATCGTCGGCGTGGTCGACGCCGTCGACGTGCCGAAGCCGGCGTAACGCCCATGCCCGTCGCACCGCTTCCCAAGGTCCGTTCAGAGCTGGTCGCCACCTCGCGGCGGCTGCATCAGCTGGGCTGGGTGGCCAACCACGACGGCAACATCTCCTTGCGGTTGAGGGGAGACCGCCTGCTGATCACCCCCACCGCGTACTCCAAGCTCGACGTCGACGACGCCTCGTTGATCATCGTCGACATGGACGGCAAGGTGCTCGAGGGGCGCAAGAAGCCCTTCTCCGAGCTCGAGCTGCACCTGGCCGCCTACCGCGCCCGGCCGGAGATTGAGGTGGTGCTGCACGCCCACCCGCCCTGCGCCACCGCCTTTGGCCTGGTGGGGCTGGAGCTGGCCCCGGTGGCCATGCCGGAGATCGTGGTCTCGTTGGGCGATCGCATCCCCACGGTGCCGCGCGCGATGCCCAAGACGCCCGAAGCGGTGAAGGGGGTCGAAGCGGCCGCCTCGCAGGTCGACGCCATGTTGCTCGCGGGAAACGGCGCGTTGACCCTGGGCGCCGATCTGAACCAGGCGCTCCTGCGCATGGAGCTGCTGGAGCACTACGCGAAGATTCTCACCGCGGCCCGGCAGTTGGGTCAGGTGGAACCCCTGCCCCCGGGTGACGTGGCGAAGCTGCTCGAGGCGAGGAAAAAAGCCGGCCTCGGGCCCCGCAAAAAAGAATGAGCGCCGGGGTCTCCTGGGACCCAAGCGCTCATTGGTACTGCAAGCTTGTGGGGTCCTGCGGCTCTGAGCGGGCGAAGTGAAACGGAGGGTGCAATTCGTCTTCCAGGGGCGAGGACCACCCCCGCACTGAATCCTGGAAGTTCCTGGGAGTATCCGTCTCCCCTCACCCGCCCAGAGTTGAAGCTGACGGCCAGAACAGCGCCGTGAAAGGCTTATTCCGGGTGAATTATCGAGGGCGTTTTCAGCCCTTCACGTGCTTGCCGGGGCAGACCACCTGGCAGGTGCCGTTGGCCGGGAGCAGCGAGGCGCCGCCCTGTGAATAGGTCTTGAGCATCACGCCCGTGCCGATGAGCCACGCGACCAGAACGGCGGCCACGCCAGCAATACTTCCCAGACCCGCGGTGCCGCGACGTTGATTCGCAAACATAAAGTGTCCTTTTGGGGGCCCTGTTGACCCACCGGGTGAAGGTGCACCGTGTTGCTGTGCGCCCCTCGTACAGGGCCCATTACGCGGGTCTTCAAACCCTATTGCGTAGGGGGAACGATCGTCTCGGAGCGGGCGCGACGCTTCTCCACCAGCCACACCAGCACGACGCCCAGCTCGTAACAAAGCAGCATGGGGCCAGCCATCAGCGCCAGGTTCACCGCGTCGCCGGTGGGGGTGATCAACGCGGCCACGATGAGGCACACCACGAAGGCGTGCCGCTGGTACTTGAAGAGGAACTTCGAGCTGACCAGACCGGTCAGCCCCAACACCGCCATCACCAGAGGCAGCTCGAAGATGACCCCGAAGGCCAGCTCGAGCACGAGCACCAGGGTCAGCTGCTCGTTCATCGAGAGCATCGGCTTGGTCCAGTTGAGCGACTCCGAGCGGGCCTGCGCCACGCCCAGCAGCTTCTCCAGCTCCCACAACGCGGCGACCTCGCCCGACTTCTCGGGCACCACGCCCATCAACACCTGGGCTGCTTCATCGAGGCGGGCGGTGGCCGCGTAGAAGTTCCCCTCAGACCAGGCCTTCACCGCATCGCCCCGTTTGTCGGTGGCCGCGATCAACAGGGGCGAAGCCGAAGGCCCCTGCGCCACGGAGAGGGCGTCGATCAACCGGCCCAGACCTTCGAGCCTCGCCTGCACGTCGACCGCGGCTTTGGGAATGAGGGTGAGGCCGAAGGCGCCCTGCTCCGTCTTGCCATCACCCGGCGCCTGCAAGTCACCCAGCGCAGCACGTGACCAGGCCCCGGCACGCTGGAAGTCACCCAGGCGCAGGTAGCGCACGGCGTCTTCTTCGTGGAGCCGGGCCGATGACATGCGCTGCGTGATGGCGGTGGCGTCCTCCTTCTGGAGAAGAAAGGTGAACATCTGCGGCAACAGCACCAGGTAACAGAAGGTGGCGCCGGCGAGGAACGCGAGGGTGCCGAAGATGATGAAGGGCGCGGCCAGCTTGCGCTCGTTCTCGTAGAGCCCGGGAGAAACGAAGCCCCAGATCTGCCAGAGCAGCACCGGGGTGCTCATGAAGATGCCGGCGTAGAGGCCGATCTTCATCAGCACGTTGATCTCTTCGATCGCCGACGTGTACACCAGCGCCGCCGAGTCGCTGGGCAGGGCCAGCAGCACCGGGCGCATCAGCAGGCCGTACACCTCGCGCGCGAAGATGAGCGAGGCGCTGCCGAGGACCAGCACCGCGATGGTCACCCGCATGAGCCGCTTGCGCAGCTCGCCCAGGTGCTCCATCAGGCTCATCCGGAACTCGTCTTGCGGCTCGGCGTCGACCACGGGTCAGCTCTTGGGCGTGGGGTCTGCGGGCGGAGTCGTCGCCACGGGAGCCTGCACGTCGGCCGGGGCCGTCACGGGTGCTTCGACCGGGGGAGGCATGCCCGCGGTCAGCTGCGAGCCACCGTGATCCTCGGGTACGGGGAGCAGGTCGGGGTCCCGGTGAGAGACCGAGTCGTGCGCGGGGCGAATCTGGAGCGGCGGCTCGTCGATGGGCGAATCCATCTTGTAGAACTCGCGCTCCACCACGCCGCGCACTTCATCGGTCTGGCGGCGGAACTCACGCATGAACTTGCCGATGCCGCGGGCAAGCTCAGGCAATCGGCTGGGCCCCAGGATCAGCAGGGCCGCCACCGCGATCAGCGCAATTTCGCCGGAGCCGAGGTTGAACATCTCCCCGCGACTTGTAGCTGATTCTCTGGCTCAGCGGCGAACAGGGAATGCAGTGCCCTTGCCGCAGTACACGAACGTTCCGTCAGGTGCTTTACCGGCGCGGCGCAAACCCGAGAAGGCCAGGTAGCTACCCGCGCGGGCAGGGCCGAGGTTCGGGTCTTCGATGCGCAAGACCACCGGCACGCCCGACGAGAGGCCGTCGAACGGCGAGACGAGCTCCGCGGTCACGAAGCTGCGGCCCGAGGTGCAGCCGTTGTTGGAGATGCCGTAGTACGGATACTTGTCGGCCACCGCGACGACCTTCACCCGCGCGTCTTCCACCATGGCGGCGGCGGCGAAGCGGGGATCTTTCTTCGCTTCTTCGACGGTGGCCGCGGGGATGAGGCCGCCCATCGAACCCTTCCCACCCAGGTAGGAGTTGGCCGAGGTCGCGGTGGCGGTGGTGCCGGGCTGCGCGGTGGTGGTGGTGGCGGCCACCGGCTGCTGCGGGGCGGGCGGGGGCGTCTCACCCGGCTTCACCACGCGGCGGCTGGAGGTCTCCTGCGGGGGGTTCTTGGCGGCTTCCGCGGCGAGGCGGGCGGCTTCTTTCTTCTGCTGCTCGTCGAGGCGCCTGGAGTCGGCCTCGAGGCGCTTGGCCTCTTCGGCGTTCTTCTTCTCTTCGTCCTTGCGGCGCTTCTCTTCGTCGGCGGCGGCCTTCTTCGCGGCGAACTCGGAGTCTTTCCTGGCGCGCGCTTCGTCGGCCAGGCGCTGCTTCTCTTCGGCCTTCGCCTTGCGCTCCTCTTCGGCCCTGGCCTTCTTCTCGGCGAGCTCGGCGTCTCTGGCCTTCTTCGCCTCTTCGGCGGCGGCCTTCTTCTCGGCGAGCTCGGCCTCCTGCTTCGACTTCTTCTCGGCGAGCTCAGCGTCTTTCTTCGCCCTGGCCTCTTCCTGGGCCTTCTTCTTCTCTTCGGCGGCGAGCTTCTGCTCTTCGGCCTTCTTCGCCTTCTCTTCGTCGGCGGTCTTCTTCTTCTCTTCCAGCTCGGCCTTCTTCTTCTCGAGCTCTTCCTTCTGTTTGGTCAGCGCCGCCTCGCGCTCTTCGGTGGCCTTCTTCTGCTTCTCGAGGGCTTCTTCCTTCTTCTGCTCCTCGGCGAGCTTCTTCTCTTCGGCCTTCTTCGCCTTGTCCTCCTCGGCGAGGCGCTTCTTCTCCTCGACGTCGAGCTTCTTCTTCTCCTCGGCGAGCTTCTTTTCCTCTTCCTTGTGCTTCTTGTCTTCTTCGGCGAGCCGCTTGGCCTCGGCCTCCTGGTTCTTCTTCTTGTCGACCAGGTCCTGGGCTTCTTTGGCCTTCCTGGCTTCGGCGGCGGCCTTCTCTCTGGCCTCGTTGTCGGCCTTCATCTTGGCGGTGGCCTCTTCGGCGGCGCGCATCTTGGCCTCGGCCTCGGCGAGCTTGCGCTCGGCTTCGGCGCGCTTCTTCTCTTCTTCCTCGCGCTTCTTCTTCTCTTCTTCGGCCTTCAGCGCCTGGGTGCGGTCATCGCGCGTGATCGGCTTGCGGCGGCCACCCGACGAGTCCTCACCGCCCGCGGCGGACTTGGGGCCCGCGACGTCCTGCACCTCTTCTTGAGCGAAGGCGGTGGGGGCGGCGAGCAGGGCAGCGACAGCAAGGCAGAGAAGGCGATTCTTCATGGAGGGCGCCTGTAGCCCACCGGACAGCGCTGGATCAACAGACTGACGTTCTCCCTCGCCCAGGTGAGCTCTACCCTGCCCCGCTCCCGACGGCCCCGAGGGGACCGGGCGTCAGGGCTCTTCGTTTGACGCCGCGCTCCACGAGGAAGAGCAGGAGCGGGATGATCAGGCTCAAGGTGATGCTCACCAGGGCCACCGTGTCCATGTGCTCCAGCCGTCGGGTGGGCAGCTCGGTGGTGGTGAGGATCTGCGCCGACAACATCGCCGCCAGCGCTGAGGCACCGTGCTGCGTGGCCGATTGCAGTGACTGAAACCGCGCTCGCACTTCGGGCGCGGGCACCTTGGTGGTCAGCGTGTTGTACGAGACGTTGCGCAGGCCGTTCGAGATCATGAAGCCGATGAAGACCCACAACACGATCCACATCGGCAGGCCGCGGTCGTGCGGCAGGTAGAAGAAGCCGAACACCACGCCCACCACCATCAGCGCGCCGACGCTGCCCACCCGGAAGCTGCCGAAGCGATCCACCGCGCGGCCGCCCAGCTGGGTGGCGAGCAGGCTGGCCACCCCGCCCACGCCGTAGGCCCACTTGAGCGCGCTGCGGGGGAACCCCAGGTTGAGCTGCAGGTAGGCCGCGATGTTCGGGATGATCACGAACCCCGCCATCATCACGATCGCCGTCATCAAGAAGCTCATCTGCACCAGCGGGTCTGAGACGAGCGCGAGCACGTCGACCTTCTTCTTCTCGCCTTCCAGGTGCCCCGTCATCGGAGGCAACGCGAAGATCGCCGCGGCCGCGACCACCAGCCCCACCGCCGCCACGCCGATGAAAGGCGCCTGCCAGTTGAAGGCCTCTGCGAGCCACAAGCCGGTGGGCACGCCGAGCACGGAGGCGATCGAGAACGCGCCCATCACCGTACCCATCGCCCGGCCGCGCAACGAGTTGGGAATCGCATCCGAGATGATGCTGAAGGAGATCGACGTGGCCGGGCCACCGAACGCACCCGCCACCACGCGCGCCATCAACAACGTGGGCAGATCCACCGCGAACGACGCCGAGGCCGTGCCCACCACCAGGCCGAGCATCGTCACCGCGAGGGCCTTCCGACGATCGAAGCGGTCCAGGAACAGGCTGCCGATGAGGCCGGAGACGCAAGCCGCCGCCGTGTACGCGCCGCCCACGTAACCCAGGTGCGATTCGGGGATGCCCAGCGCCGTGGCGAAGTCGGGCCCCAACGGCATCACGATCACGAAATCGAGAATGTTGACGAACTGCACCGCGCCGATGAGCAACACGATGCCCCATTGTCTGCGGGTCATCTGCACGGCCGGCACCGACGAAGGCATGGGCACTTCACTAAGTGAAAAACTCCGGCCGCGCCATGAAGCCGGGTGCAGGATGCGCCGAGCCAGGCCCATGAACCCGCGCTTTCGCAGAATGCTGTTGGTGGTGACGGTGGGTGCGGTGCTCTCGCGGCTCTACGTGCTGGGGCGCGATCGCGGCTTCGAGCTGGTCGCGCGCGCCACCCTCACCGTCACCCTCGCCTCGTTGGCTGCGTGGTTGGTGCACATGGTGCTCCATGAGCTGGCGCACTGGGTCGCCGCGGCGTGGCAGGACTTCGAGGTGCGCAAGGTGCGGTTCGGCCCGGTCACGCTCGACTTCACCGGCCCGAAGCCGGTGGTGCGCTGGGGCGGCGATCTCGGCGGGAGCGTGAATTCACTCCCGCGCGGCGCGGTGCGGTTGGCTCCGCGGCTGCGGGTGGTGGCGATGGCGGGGCCGTTGATGACCCTGGTGGTCACGCTCGGTGCGTTCGGGTGGTGGCGGGCCCGCGGGGCGGAGTCGTTGGCCAGCCCGCTGGGGATCTTCCTGGTGATGGGCGTGTTCACGCTGGTGACCGCGCTGATGCCAGGGGCTTTGTTGCCTCGCCGGCCGGAGAGCGGCACGGATCTCGAGCAGATGATTCAGCCGCGGGCGGTGCTCGCGCATTGGTTCAACGCGGCCGCGCTGCAGGGCATCACGCAGGGCAAGCGGGTCAACGAGGTGCTCGATTGGCGGGCGGTGCAGCCGTTGCTGCCGGAGTCGGGGGAAGTGGAGGCGATCGAGCTGGGCTGGTGCCTTGCGTGCCTCGATGCGGGGCAGGTCGACGTGGCGCGGCCCCGGCTCAGGTCGATGACCGAGCGGCTCGACGAAGAGTCTCCGGAGTGGCTGCGCACCGACGTGTTCAATCAGGTCGGGTGCCTGTCGGCGCTGGAGGGCGATGCGGTGTTCGCCCAGGCCTGTCTGAGCGAGGTGAAGGCCAACCAGTCGACCGAGTGGTACTGCGAGCTGTTGGTCGCTTGTATCGCGCGGGCTCAGGGTGATTCAGCGGCGAGTGTTGCTGCTCTTGCTCGATGGAATGCGGGCGTCCAAGGGCATGTCAGCCGGGTGTTCGCGCTCGGCGGCAATCAGTGGGTCCTGGAGCGGCTGGGAGAAACCTCTCCCTGCGACGCGGGGAGAGGTCGACCGGAGGCCGGGTGAGGGGCTGACTTGGTTGCCACTGTGGCCCCTCACCCCGACCCTCTCCCCGCTTCGCGAGGAGAGGGAGCACACCGGTTACACGCGGAAGCGGCGGACTTCGCCTCTGAGCACGTCGGCCTGATTGCGCAGCGTCTCGATCGCTTCTTCGAGCTGAATGACCGACCGGTTCTGCTGATCGGCCACCGCGCGGATCGTCTCGATCGCCTTGAGCACCTGCTCGGTACCGCGCGTCTGTTCCTTCTGCGCGCGGTTCAGGTGCGTCACCATCTCGTTGATGTTCTCGATGCTGCGGCTGATCTGCTTGCCGCCGTGGCTCTGCTCTTCCACCGAGCGCTTCACGTGCTGGGTGAGCAGCTTCATCTGCTCGGCCACCTTCATCACCTGCTCCGAGCCGCGCGCCTGCTCGTTGGTCGCCTTGTTGATCTGCTCGATGGTGTCGCGCACCCGCTCGACGGCGGCGGTGACGTCTTTGCTGCCCCGCGCCTGTTCGACCGTCGCGCGCGCGATGGCCTTGACCATCTGGGTGGAGTTCTTGGCGGACTCCTGAATCTTGCGCAGCGCGCCTTCGGCTTCCCGGCCGAGCACCACGCCTTCTTCGACCGAGCGCACGCCGGTGTTCATGGCGGTCGCTGCGTTGCGTGACTCCGACTGCACCGCGCGGATGAGCTCGGCGATCTCCTTGGTCGAGGCCGCGGTGCGCTCCGAGAGATCCTTGATCTCATCGGCGACCACCGCGAAGCCCTTGCCGTGATCACCGGCCTGCGCGGCGATGATGGCGGCGTTGAGCGCGAGCAGGTTGGTCTGCTCCGCCACGTCGTCGATCACGTCGACGATGTTGCCGATCTCACCGATGCGCCGGCCCAGCTGCTCGATCACGCTCGAGGCCGTCTTGCTGGACTCCTTGATGCGGTCGATGCCGACGATCGTCTTCTGGATCGACTCCATGCCGGTCTCGGCGTCTTTCGACACCTGCTCCGAGAGCCGCGCCGTCTCGTACGCGTTGGTCTCGACCTGGCCGATGGCGATGTCCATCTCGCGAATGGAGGACGAGGTGGTCTCGGTGTTCTTGAGCAGGTCCTCGACGTTCCGCGCGACCTCCTTGATGGAGTACGTGGTCTGCTCGATGGCCGAGGTCGTCTCTTCCACCGACGCCGCCATCTTCTGCACGTTGGCCGCCACCTCGTCGTTGGTGGTCGACATCTCCATGATGCTGGAGCTCGACTCTTCCGCCGACTGGTAGAGCACTTCGACGTTCTCAGCGATGCCCTTGAGGCTACTGAGCATCTCCACCATCGCGCTCGAGGTCTCTTCCACGCGCGTGAGCACGGTCGAGGCGCCGCTGGTGGTGGTCGACGCGCTGCGGGAGATCTGGTCGATCACCTGCGCCACGCTCTCGGCCACGCCGCGCACCCGGCCCAGGGTGTCGCGCAGGCCCTGGCCGATGCTGTTGAGCGACTCGGCCAGCTCGTCGAGCTCGCGCGTGGGCGCCCCTTCGACGCGGCCGGAGAGATCGGCCTCCGCCAGCCGCATGGCCATCGCGCGCATGGTGGCCAGCGGGGCGATGATCAGCAGCCGGGAGAGCACGCCGACCAGCGCCATGAAGATGAGCACGCTGACGATCAACGCGATGAGCAGCGTCTTGCGCAGGCTGGCCAGGCCCTCGTCGATGCGCGCCCGATCGAGCGAGACCAGCACGAAGCCCTTGAGGCCACCCTTGAGCTGCACGGGGTCTGCGACCAGCAGCTCGCCCGACTCGAGCTGAATCTGCACGTGCTGCTCCTGCTCGTTGAACTGCTTGAGCACGGTCTGCGTGGTGTGCAGCGCGGTATCGGCGCTCTGGGCCATCACGTCTTCCGGCAGGCATTGGCCCGAACACGCCAGCACCCAGACGTTTCGAATCGCGCGTTCACCACCGACGATGTTGTTCACCTCGGCGGAGGCTTCGGTGTCGAGGCCGTCGCGGGCGACGATGGGCACCTTCCGTTCGATCTCCTTGGCGACGGCCTTGCCGCGCTCCCAGAGCGTGTCGGTCAGATAGGTGTCTGCCTGGCTGGGCACGACCACGAAGAGCACCGCGACCAGCACGCACAAGGCGACCAGCAGCACGATGATGATGGCGCCAGTCAATCCGGGTCTTTGGGAGCGTGCAGCCACGAGACCGGGCACTGTGGCAGCGCGGGGGGATCGCATCAAGAAACGCGTGCCGTCAGACCAGTTCGTCGAAGGTCAGCCCGAACCGGCCCAGGTACTTCCGCAGCCGATCGGCATCGTTGGTCGAGCCTTTTTTCGCCTGCACGCCAGAAGGCACCGGCACCTGGCGCGTGAAGGTCAGTGCTTGTTGATCTGACTCAACGAGCGAGCCACGAAGCCGGCGAGCTCCGCGTTGCTCGCGAGCTTCTGCAGCTGCGGCACTGCCGATACGGCGACGGGGCCCAACGCGCCCAGCACGCCCACCGCGAGTTGGCGGGTCGCGAGCGGAAGTTTCGAGTCTCCCGCCGCCTCGAGCAGCAAGGGCACCGACGCCACGCCTCCTGCGAGGAGCATCTTGGTGGCCGCCTCCACCTGGCCCAGCTTCGCGATCCACTTCTTGAGGTCGACCTGACCCGGTTCGAGCTGCAGGCGGCCCCACGCATCGAACGTGAGCACCTGGGTCTTCTTGAAGAACCCGGAGGCTTTGATCGAGAAGCGCCGCACCACTGCGGGGCGGCCAGAGCAGTGCCAGAGACTCACGATGCGCACCTGGTCGGCCTTCGGCAGCTCTTCGGTCACCAGGCTCAGGTCGAATCGGCGGGGCGCGGGCTCGTGTGTTTCGAGCGTCAACAACGAGCCGCCGCGGAACACGACGGTGGCCTCGAGGCTCACGTCGACGGCCTGGGCGGTCGAGAGGTCGGCGGGCCTGAAGTCTCCGCCCGCGTTCTCCAGCTCGGGGCCCAGATCGACCACCTGTCCTCGTGCGAACTCGAGCGCTTCGGGCCCGCCGCTGATCACGCCAGCCTCGTGGTCCCAGTGCACGCCATCGGAGAGCTGAGCGAGCACGCCCCCCGCGATGATCGCGGACACGAGATTGCGCATGCCGCTGTGCGTGGTGAAAACGATCTCCACGTCGCGGTCGCCCACGCGCTCTCGATCAGCGGCGGAAAGCGCCGAAGTGTCGGCCGCACGAAAGGTGTACTCGAAGCCCGCAGCCACGCCCTGGTACTCGCAGGGCAGAAAGCCATCGAAAGTGAGCACGTCGAAGCGTTCATCGAGCTTCAGCGGAAAGCCCGCTTCACGAATGGCCGCGGCCCACCGCGCGGACGTGGGCATCGCAGAACGTTTCAGAAACACGGAGCTGCCGACGGACATGCGCGCGTCATAGCCTTTTGCGCAGGCGCATTCGATGCGTGCGTGGCCCCGCAAATGTCGCGCGAGCGAGCACCCGCCGAGCTTGTGAAAAGAGACTCGCCATGACCACGCTCCTGAAGAACCGTGAGAGCACGATGAAACGCCGCCCGCTCATCGAACCCATCGCGCGCGTGGGCCTCGTCTCGCGCGGGGCGCTCTACGTGATGGTGGGCGTGCTCGCCGTGTTGGCCGCGATGGGCTCGGGCGGCAGCACCACCGATCCCCGAGGCGCGGTCGCTGAAGTGGGCCGGCTCCAGGCGGGCAAACCGCTCCTCGTCGTGTTGGCACTGGGGCTGGTCGCCTTCGCCGTCTGGCGCGTGGTGCAGGCGATTCAGGATCTCGATCGCAAGGGCCGTGGGCTCCCGGCGTTGGCCACCCGGCTGGGTTTCCTCATCAGCGGCTTTCTCCACCTCGGCCTGGCGGCCACCGCCGCGGGCGTGGCCATCACCGTGCCCGGCAGCTCGGTGCGTTCGTGGGTGGCCCGCGCGCTCATCGAGCCGCTGGGCGTCTATGCCGTGGCCATCGCAGGGGCGATCGTCATCGGGGTGGGCTTCGAGCAGTTCTACCGGGCCTGGTCGATGAGCTTCGAGAAGGACCTCGACATGGCCGCGATGAGCCCGTCGATGAAGGGCTGGGTCGGGGTGATCGGCCGCTTCGGCTTCAGCGCGCGCGGGGTCACCTTCTGGATCGTCGGCTGGTTCCTCATTCGCGCCGCGCGAAACGTGAGCGCACGCGAGGTGAAGGACATGGGCCAGGCGCTCAAGGTGATCGGCACCCAGTGGCACGGAGACCTGCTGCTGGGCCTGGTCGCCGCGGGCACCGTGGCCTACGGGGTGATGACGTTCATCGAAGCGCGCTACCGGCGCATCGTTCGCTGAAGCGCCCCACTGCGCCCAGGGTGAGGCCGCCGCCGTTGAGCGTCGCCACGTCATGAGCCACCGAGACCTTCGCGTCTCAAAGTCAGCGCCCGCCGACGGTGCCATGAGGCTTGACGGGCTCGGTTCGGTTGAGTTCGGATGACGACTTCTGAATCGGTAGGCGACTTCGCGCTGGGGGGGGGAAGCTCGTGGACGAGCCTGACGCACAGCTCTCATTGTTCTCGCGGCTGGTCGACAGCCTGCCAATTGGAGTGATCGTGCTCGACGCCGCGGGTCGAGCCGTCGTCTACAACCGGGTCGAAGAGCTGCTTACGGGACGCCGCCGCGAGTCCGTTCTGGGGACCGATTTCTTCAGAGTGCACGGCTACTGCATGGACGTGCCGCACCTGGCAGGACAGTTCCGCGAGCGCATCGGGAAAGGCCCGCTCTCGGCCGAAGCAGAGATCTCCTTTCCATTTCCGTTCCTGGCGACGCCGCGCGAGGTGCACGTGCAGCTCAGCTCGTTCGAGGCCGACGCGCGCCCGTATGGGCTGCTGGTGATCCGCGACGTGTCGCACGAGCGCTCGGTGTCCGTGATGCGCGAGACGCTCGGGCAAATGATCGTTCACGACATGAAGAGCCCGCTGTCGGTGATGACCTCGAACCTGAGCTATCTCTCTTCGGTGGTGCGAGACGACGCCGACGCGAAAGAGGCGGTCGGGGATAGCCTGGAGGCGGCCCGGCAGATGCACTCGATGCTGACCAACTTGATGGACAGCTCGCGGCTCGAGACCAATTCCTTCCCCGTCTCGGTCGCACCTGTCGACCTGTGTGTGAAGGCGACCCAAGCGGTCGGGTTGGCACGAGCGGTCGCCCGCGCGCGCGAAGTGAAACTGGTGCTCGAGCTGCCCGCAGAGCCGGTGCTGGCCTTGCTGGACCCCGATCTCGTACTGAGGGTGTTCGAGAACCTGATCGACAACGCCATGCGCAAAGCCCATCTGGTGAAGGTGTCGGTGCGCGACGAGGGTTCGCAGGTGGTGCTCGAGGTCGCCGACGACGGGCCGGGCATTCCCCCCGAGGAACGGGAGCGCATCTTCGAGAAGTACGCGCAGGTCGTGCCCGGTACCAGTCACACTCGCGGGAACAACCGCGGGCTGGGGCTCACCTTCGTGCAGCACGCAGCCCGAGCCCACGGCGGCGACGCGTCGGCCCACGCGGCACCCACCGGCGGGGCGCTGTTCAGGGTGACGCTGCCCACGACGCCGCCCGGCGCTGAGCAGAAATAAATCGAATCGAGGAAATGAGGTTTCTTCGGCGCCCGGATGGGTGGTCGGCGACCCCTGTCACCTGCTCGTTTCGTTTTGCAACCCGACCATGCACGCGAGGCGCATCGTGTGAGAGGAGGCCTCTGAGCGATCGCCTCCGAAAACATCTCGAAGGCAATGCAAAAGCAAGCTACGCCGTAAACCGATCTACAGATGTCAGTGCAGCAAAGGGCCGACATGCACTCTGAATCAGGCGGTGAGCACGCGGCGAGGTCTTCGACCGAGCCCGAGACGGCGAGAGTCACTTCACCCGATGACGTCGCCGCGCCAGCGAAGGTCACGCCCCCGCACGCCGACGGAGAGTCGCCCATCGACGAGAGCCGTCTGCTCGGCGCTGATCTGCCGCAGTCGTCATTTCCTTCGCCAGCCGCCGCCCAGCTCTCGGCTGGGGTGCTGAGAGAGAACCAGCTCTTCGGAAAATACCGCGTGGTGAGGGACCTCGGCGCCGGCGGCATGGCGCAGGTATTTCTGGCGTCCATCGACGGCCCCGAGGGCTTTCAGAAGCAGTGCGTGGTGAAGAAGATTCTTCCCGAATACGCGCGCGACCCGAACTTCTCGAAGATGTTCATCAACGAGGCCCGCATCGCCGCGATGATGAGCCATCAGAACATCGTGCAGGTCTACGAGTTCTCACGCGAGAACGACGAGTTCTTCCTCTCGATGGAATACGTGTCGGGCGCTTCGCTCGACCGAATCATGCGCACCGCCCGCAAGGTCAACCAACCGCTCGGGCCCCGCGTCGCGGTCGAGGTGGGCATCGGCATGGCGCACGCGCTGAGCTACGCGCACACCTTCACCACTCCCGAGGGGCTGCCGCTCGACATCGTGCACCGTGACGTCTCACCCGAGAACATTCTCGTCTCGCGCGAGGGCGCGGTGAAGTTGACCGACTTCGGGGTGGTCAAGAGCGCGATGAGCGGTCAGAACACCGTGGCCGGCGTGGTGAAGGGCAAGTGGTCGTACATGTCGCCCGAGCAGGTCTCGAGTCGGCCGCTCGATGGTCGCTCAGACGTCTTCTCGCTCGGCATCGTCCTCTACGAAGTCTCGGTGGGGCGTCGGTTGTTCCGCGGTGAATCGCTGCCTGCGACCGTCAACGCGGTGATGCTGGCGCAGGTGACGCCGCCCTCTGCGCTGGTGCCCAACTTTCCCGCGCAGCTCGAGCGCATCTTGATGACGGCGCTCAACCGCGACCCGGCCCAGCGCTACCGCACGGCCCATGACTTCGCCGTGGCGCTCGAGCAGTTCCGCGCCAGCCAACCGTGGACGTCGGGCGGTCGCCACCTCGCCAGCGTGGTCAACACGCTCTTTCCCCGAGATGGCTCGCAGCCAGGCGTCAACCTCACGCCCGGCAGCGGGGCTTCCGAAGGGGTGGCCCTGGCGCCAGCCCAGGAGGACGACCTGCCGTCTCTGTCTGATGGCATCACCATCGACGTTCAAGCCCCTGTGAGCGCCTCGCTCTCGCCTGCGCTGCTGTTGACGTTGGGCGCGACGTTGGTGCTCGGGTCTGCGCTGTTCTGGTACCTCCTCTCGTAGCCGGCTCTCGAACTCATGAACCAGAAGCAGCTCGTCGTCGCCATCGTGGGCGCGGTCGTCATCGTCAACCTCATTGGGTTTGCCCTCTTCCTGAAGGGCCGGGCTGCGCAGGCTGCAGCACAGGCGCCCGCGCCGGCTGCGGTCGTGGTGCCCGTCGCGCCGCTGGTCGAGAACGCGTCGCTCGAGCGCGAGCAGTTGGCGCGTGCGCGTCGCGTGGCCGGGGTCGCCGCCCTCGAAGCGGGTGACTACGACAAGGCGCTCATCAACTTCACCGAAGCACAGGCGCTCATCGGCGCAGCGGCGAAGGTCGAAGAGCTGCTGAAGATCACCGAAGACCTGCGCGCCCGCCTGGCGGCGCGCAAGACCGAAGAGCTCAAGGTCGACGCGCCGGTCAAGCCCGTGGCGCCTGCCAGGGCGGCTCCTTCGCGGCCGACCGCACGCTCGACGGCGACCGCACCTCGCGTCGCCGCGGTCGAGCGCGCCCCCGAGGTGCGACCGACCGAAGCGCCCGCGCCCATCGTCACTGGCAGCGGCATGTTGTTGGTCAGCACCACGCCGCGAGGGCTGTTGGTGCAGATCGATGGAACGCCGATGGACCTCACGCCGATGCGTGCGCCGGTGAAGGTGGGCTCGCACCGCATCGCCCTCTTCGATGGAGATCGAAAGATCTACGACACCACCGTCGACATCACCGAAGGCAACGTCGCGACGGTGCTCAAGGACCTCTCGGTCGAGACGGCCCCGAAAGAAGCACCGCGGGCCGACCCCAGGGCGGTCGAGGTCGCGCGCCTCGAGCCGAAGCCTGCCGTGAAGCCGACCGAGACCCCGGCTGTGCGCGTGCCCGCCCCCGTCGAGAGGCCTGAGCCCGAGCCGGCGCCCAGCAGCGCGAAGACCGGGCTCGCCATCAGCGCTCCGGGGCTCTACGGCGAAGTGTGGCTCAACGGTCGGCCCGTGGGCTTCGCGCCGGTGACGGTCGAAGACATGAAGCCGGGCCCGGTGAAGATCGAGGTTCGCGTCAACGGCGTCGTCAAGCGCAGCACGACCGCCCTCGTCGAGGCAGGTCAAATCAAAGCGGTTCGCGTCGTTCGCTGAAAACGACCGCCCATCATCTTCCAAGGAGCTCTCGTGTCGTCGACCGCACTGCCCTGCCTTGCCCTGTTGTTCGTCTCGTCTGCTGCCTTCGCCGCAGAGGCCGAGGCCGCTGTCCCTGGCGAGCTCGAGGCTGAACTCGATGGCGGTGTCGAAGAAGAAGAAGAAGACTCGAGCGCCACCAGCCAGGTGGCGTCGTTCGCGGTCACCAAGCTCAAAGACTCACCGGCCGTGGTGACCGTGGTCTCGTCGCAAGAGATCAAGAGTCCGGCGCGCGTGACCTGGTGGACGTGCTCCAGCTGGTGCCGGGCATATTTCTGGGGGTCGATACGCAGGGCGTGGTGGGCCCGGGCTTTCGGGGCCTGTGGGGCTACGAAGGCAAGATTCTGCTGATGGTCGACGGCAAAGAGATGAACGAGCTGCTGTACTCGACGCTGCAGTTGGGCAACGAGTTCCCGGTCGAGTTGATCGAGCGCGTCGAGGTGGTGCGTGGCCCGGGCTCGGTCATCTACGGCGGCAACGCCGAGCTCGCGGTCATCAACGTCGTCACCCGCGGCGTGCAGGGCGGCACCGACGTGCTCGTCTCAGGCTCGTATGGGCAGTTCACCTCAGGCCCGAACTTCGGCAATTCGTACGCGCGGCGTGGCGGAGTGCTGTCGGGTCGCTACGTCTTCGAGTCGGTGCCCGGGCTCTCGGCCTTCGTCTCGGGCAGCCTCGGGCAGGGGCAGCGCAGCAGCGGCACCTACGTCGACCTCGAAGGCACGTCGGTCTCGCTGGCAGGCAACTCGGCGCTCGACCCGGCGGTGGTGCAGGCCGGCGTGGGCTACCGCGACATTCAGGCGAGCTTCTTGTTTCACCGCTACGGCACCACCACGAGCTCGGGGTTCGGCACCGCGACGACGGCGCCGCTGACCGCGAACTTCGAGTCGTACCACGGCGAGCTCATCGGCAAGTTCCACCCCACCGAGCGCATCGAGATCATCCCCCGCATCAACGTCACCTTTCAGCGCCCGTGGACCGACCAGAACCAGGAGAGCGAGTCGTATTACGACAAGACGGCGCGCCGGCTGCGGGCGCGGTTGATTGGTCGCTGGGCGCCCATCGACGAGCTGCAAATCACCCTGGGCGGCGACGCGATGTTCGACAACGCACAGCTCAACGGCCCGGCGGACGTCGGCCTGCAGACCAGCTTCGCGGGCGCCAACGCCATCGACTACCGGACCTTCGGTGGCTTCGTCGAGCTCTTCAGCGAGAACCCCATCGTCAACGTCGCCGCGGGCGCTCGCTACGACAACAACAGCGCCGTCGGTGGAGCGCTCGTGCCGCGCGCGGTCATCTTTCGCAGCTTCGGCCCGGTCAACTTGAAGGGCCTCTTCTCGCTCGCCTTTCGCTGGCCCGGCATCGAGAACCTGAACCTCGGTACCAGCACCACGCCGCAGTGCCAGCCGCTGTGCGCCGAGCGCACCACCGTCTTCGAGTTCGAGGGCAGCGTCGACCTCACCAAGCGTGCGCGCATCTCGGCCAACGTCTTCAACATCGGCATCGATGCCCCCATCGCCTACACCAGCGACCCCGCGACAGGTGCCGAGGGCTACCTGAACCTCGGTCGCCAGGGCACCACGGGCGCAGAGGTCGCCTTCCGCATTCGAGGCAAGTGGGGCTACGTGAACGCCAACTACAGCCTCTACGTGCCCACCCTCGCCGTCGACGTACCGAACTACCAGGCGCCCGGTCGCACCGACATGTTCCTCGCCGCGCCCAACCACCGCGCGATGGTGACCGCTTCGGTCAAGCCGGTGAAGTGGCTCTCGTTGGCGCCGACGGTGCTGGTGTTCGGGCCCAGGGTGGCCCTGGGGCCCCTCGATGACATGGGCAACGACACCACCACCTCGATTCCCACGCAGGTGCTGGCGAACTTTGCGGTGCGCATCGACGACGTGCCGGTGAAGGGCCTGAACATGAGCCTCGGCGTCTACAACCTGTTCGGCACCAACTACGGCTTCGTACAGCCCTACACCGGTGGGCACGCGCCGCTGCCCGCGCTGGGCCGCGAGGTGATGTTGCGCGTGGGGTACCTCTTCGAGCCGACCTACGAATAGTCAGCGACGCCGACTTGCTCGAGGGTCGTGCGCCGCCGAGCAGTGCGCGAGCAGGCTGACCTGCAAAAACGCATAGTCGCGCTCGCGCTCCCCGAGCGTGCTCTTCGATGAGTCCGCCGCAAACCGACGGCCCAACCTCGAGGTTAAGGAGCAGCGCTGGTGGGGCGTCGACGCAACTCGTGGTCCACGCCGCGCCAGGCCGAACGTCATCAGAGGATTGCGATCGCTCAAGCAGCTGGTGCCTCCGTCGCATTGACCGGCGCTGCCATGCTACGCGCGGGGCATGGTTTTCCGGCCCGCGTGTCTCGTGGTGTTCGCTCTCGCCAGTTGCCGATCACCACAGCCCGAGGCGGCGCGGGTCGCCACGCTCACTGTCGACGCTGGTCAACCGGTGGTGATGACGCCGCCCGTGCTCGATGGCGAAAGACTGGGCTTTCCCGGAACCGGGATGGCTGTGCTCTTTTCGTTGTCCGCGGCGGAGTACGAGCTCGACGCGATTGAGCTGCCGAAAGGCTCGACGATCGAAGCGGGGGGCAAGACCGTGAGCATCGACGGAACCGAAAAGAACCTGGTGCGCCTTCTCCTTCCGCTCGACCTTGCGCCACTGGCAACGAAGCCGATCGCAGTGATCGAAGGTGGTGAAGACGAGAAGTGGGGTCCCGACATCGCCGTGACGATCACCATACCGGGCCGCGAGGTGGTGTCGGTGGTCACGCCACGACACGAACTCTCGACGTGGTTTTCGGTGAGCTTCATGGTCGACGACTCGAAGGGGCTTCGATTCGGGGCCAGTGACACGGCCCCTCACGCGGCGGGGCGTCGAACGGTGGTCTACCCCGCAGGTGCCACGAAGTACTTCGGGCCCGGAAAGCAGCTCAGGGACATCGACTGGGTCGTGATTCAAGACACGCTCGCTGAGCCCGAAGACCCCGTGTCGTGCACGTACGCGGGGTTCAACGGAGCCCGCTTCCAGGTGCTGCTCGAACGAGAGGTCAAGGCGCTGTCGATCTTCGATCGTCGCACCGGGAAAAGGCTCTCAGGCAAGCGCTTCGTCAGCCCGGCGGACTGCGCGGAGACCGCGACCGGTAAGAAGCACGCCAGCGGCTACGTCGAGGCGAACAGCACAGGCTCGCAGCACACCTCCGTCGACGAAGCAGTCGTCACCGCATGGATCGCGGCGCAGCGACTCAAGTAGTCAGCAGCGGCGAGCACTTCGTCCGCTTCACTTTTCGATGAACGTCTTGATCACCGGCACCTTCGTCGACGGCGCCGCGCGCACCAACTGCTGATGCACCAGCTGCGACGACAAAATGCCCACCACCGCCATGTTGTCGGCGTTGGAGAACTGGCCGTCTTTCCGCGCCAGGCACTTGTTCCACAACGCGCCCACCGCGCGCGGGTCGAACAGCCCCGAAGCCTTCAGAGCCTGCGCACTCATCAGCTCATCGACCCAGCCGGGGCGATCGGCGCCGATGAACGAGAGCGCATCGGGCGCGCGGTACGGCTGCTTGGCCCGCGAAAGAATCGCAGGCGTGACCAGGTCTTTCGAGACGCGCTTGAGCACGTGCTTCTCGTCGAGCACCTTGAGCTTGAACGAGGCCGGCAACGAGTTGGCCAGCGCGATGACGTTGCGATCGAGGAAAGGAAAGCGGCCTTCCACGCTGTTGCCCATCAGCATCCGGTCGCCCTGGCTCGACATCAGGTAGCCCGAGAGCAGCGTGCGCACCTCGAGGTACTGATCCTGCGCGAGGTAAGTCCACCGGGGGAACTCGGCCGGCAGGTTCGAGAGCAGCCGACCGATCGAGTCGTGCCCCTGGAGCGCGTCGTGGAGGGCGGGGCTGAAGAGGCGCTTGAGGGCCGAAGCGCCGCTCCAGCGAGGCTCGTGGCCGAAGCCCGGGTTGCGCGCGTTCTCGAGGCCACGCCCGAAGAACTGCCGCGTCATCGCCTGCTGTGAAACGGGAGAACGCAGCAGCCAGGGGTAGAGCCGCTCGAGCAACCGCGGCCGCCACGACGACTTCGGGCTGGTGGCCCAGAAGCGCCGCACCTTCGCCTCGCGGAACGAGTCGTAGCCGGCGAACATCTCGTCGGCCCCTTCTCCGGTCAGCACCACCTTGATGCCGCTGTCGCGCACCAGCTTCGAGAGCAGAAACAGCGGCGCCGGCGCGGTGCGCAGAATCGGCCGTTCGGTGAAGCGCACCACGGAAGGAAAGACGTCGGCGATCTGCTTGCGGCTGACCAGCACCTCCGAGTGCTCGGTGCCGAGCCGCTCGACCATCGCCCGCTGATACGGCGTCTCGTCGTATTCGGCGTCGGCGAAGCGCAGCGAGAAGGTGCGAAAGCCAGAAGGCTTGGCCCGCTGGGCGAGCGCCGCCACGACCGAGCTGTCGAGGCCGCCCGACAGATAGCTGCCCACCGGCACGTCAGCCCGCACCATGCGGAGCCGGGTGGCCTCTTCGAGCGCGAACGAAAGCGCCTCGGTGGCGTCTTGCAACGAGCCCGAAAAACGATGGGTCGCGCCTTCGGGATAGATGGGCTTCCAATACGCGACGTCGTGCACGAAGGCGCCGCGCCGCCAGACCCGGGCGTGGCCGGGCTCGAGCTCGGTGATGCCCTTGAAGACCGTCTGCGGCGGCACCACCGTCCAGAAGGTGAAGGTCTCGTCGAGACCGATGGGGTCGAGCTCGCGGGGAAAAGACGGGGCGCCCGCGAAGAGCGCCTTCACCTCGCTGGCGAAGAGCAGCTGGCCCTCGTGTTCTGCGTAATACAACGGCCGCACGCCGACCCGATCGCGGCACAGCACCAGGGTCTGCGACTTCGAATCCCACAAGGCCACCGCCCACTGGCCATTCATCTTCTCGAAGGCCGCCTCGCCCCACGCTTCCCACGCGTGCACGATGACTTCGGTGTCGCTCCTCGTGCGAAACCGATGCCCGAGCTGCTCCAGCTCGGCGCGCAGCTCGACGTAGTTGAAGATCTCTCCGTTGAACGAGATCCACAACGTGCCGTCTTCGTTGGAGAGCGGCTGCTGCCCGGTCGAGAGGTCGATGATCGACAACCGGCTGTGCGCCAGACCCGCGCGCGCGTCGCGATAGACGCCGAACTCGTCGGGGCCGCGGTGCTCCATCGCCCCCGCCATGCGCGTGAGCAGCTCACGTGAAGGGGGAGCGCCCCTTTCACCCAGACTGACGATGCCCGCGATTCCGCACACGGGTCACTTCCCGGTCTTCTTGTGCACGAACTTCACGATGTTCGACACGGCGTCGAGGTTCTCCGGAAGCATCTCCTGATCCTCCACGCTGACGCTGAAGGTGCTCTCGATGAACGTGATGATCTCCAGCACGCCGGTCGAGTCGACGACGCCCGCGTCGAGCAACGAGGCGTGGTCGGCCAGCGCGGCCGGATCTGAGACGTAGAAGTTGGAGATGATGAATTGACGAACCTGTTCCCTGGTTTCCACGGTGCTCCCCCCCTGCTTGGTGGCTACGGCTTGACGGCGACGACCACGCGGGCGATCCCGGTGGCGTTGGTGATGAAACGAATGCCCTGGTAGGCCCTGGAGCGATCGAACAGCGCCTTCATCTGCCGTTCCTGGCCCAGGCCAAACTCGAAGAGCAGGTGACCGCCCGGCTTGAGCAGCGCGAGGGCTTCTTTGATGACGCGCTGATGAATGGCGAGCCCATACGGCCCGCCTTCGAAGGCCTCCCGAGGCTCGTGCTCGAGCAGCGCGGCGCGATCGCTCTCGAGCTTGCCGGTCGAGATGTAGGGCGGGTTACAGATGATCATGTCGACGCCGCCTGCGGGCAACGAAGGCTTGAGGGCCTCGAAGAGATCCCCCTGAAAGACGTGCACCCGGCCGGTCAGCCCGAGGTGCGCCACGTTCTTGCGCGCGAGCTCGGCACAGCTGGGCGTCAGATCCGTCGAGTACACCGTCGCGCTCGGCACGCGCACCGCCGCCGCGCAGCCCAGGTTCCCCGAGCCGCAGCAGACGTCGATGACCGACGCTGCGTGACCGAGCGCTTGAAGAAGCCGCACGGCCTCGCCTCCGAGCAGCTCGGTCTCCGCGCGTGGAATGAGCGCGCCCGGGGCCACCAGCAGCTCGAGGCCCATGAACGGGTGGGTACCGCGCTCGAACACCGCGCGAACGTCGGGCTGGGCGTCGCTCAAGACAGCCCCGTCTTTTTGATCTTCCCCGTGGTGGTCTTCGGCAACTCGGAGAGGACCTCGATGAACTTCGGCACCATGAAGTTCTCCAGGCGCTTCTGACATTCGCGGGTGAGGTCTTTTTCGGTGAACGAGACGCCCTGCTCCAGCACCACGAAGGCCTTCACCGCCTGGCCGAGGATCTCGTCAGCCACGCCGATGACCGCCGCTTCCTTCACCCCGGCGATGTTCATCAACGCCGTCTCGACTTCTTTGGGAGCGACCTTCTCGCCGCGCGACTTGATGATGTCGTCCATGCGGCCGACGAAATAGAGGTAGCCCTCGTCGTCGAGCCGGCAGAGGTCGCCGGTGTAGAGCACCTGCTCACCGGGCACCGGCCCGGGCTTGAGCTTCTCGGCGGTGGCCTCGGGCTTCTCCCAATAGCCCTTCATCACCGTCGCGCCGCGAATGACCAGCTGGCCCACGGTGTTGGGCCCGACCTCGTTGCCGCCGGGGTCGACCAGCCACAGCTCGGTGTTGGGAATGGCGATGCCCACGCTGGTCGGCTTTCGCTCGAGATCGGCCGGCGGCAGGTACGTGCAGCGTTTGCACTCGGTCAAGCCATACATCGAATAGATCCGCGCGGTGGGGAACAGCTCGCGCAGCACGGTGATGTGTTTGACCGGCAACGCCGCCGCCGTGTTGGTCACGAACTTGATCGACGAGAGATCGAAGTCCTTCAGGCTCTTCATCTCGGCGAGCACCGCGAAGAGGGTGGGCACGCCGGGGAAGCCGGTGACCTTCTCTTCGGCCATCACCTTCAAGACCTGCGCGGGGAAGGCGAAGCTGCGCTCGAGCACCAGCCGTGCGCCCAGGCGGGTGGTCATGATCAGCTGGTACAGCCCGTAGTCGAACGCGAGCGGCAGCACCCCGAGCACCACGTCGTCTTCCACCAGCTCGAGGTAGGTCGAGATCGAAGTGGCCGCGGTGAGCATGTTCCGGTGCGTCAACATCACGCCCTTGGGATCTCCGGTGCTGCCCGAGGTGTAGATGATGGCCGCGAGATCGACGTCGAGGTTGCGCCGGCCGGGGGGAACGTTGGGGCCCACCCGCTCCAGCACGTCGACCCAGGTCGACACGTTCTTCACCGCGGGGAGGCGCTGGGCATCGACCGGCCCGCTGACGATGACGTGGGTGAGGTGCGGCGACAGCGGGGCGCTCTCGTTGAAGACGGCGCTCAAGTGCATGTCGGTGATCAGCACCTTCGCCCGGCAGTCGTTCAGGTAGTAGGCGAGCTTGTCGGCCTTGGTCAGCGGGTTCACCACGCTGACCACCGCGTTCGCTTTGAGAATCGCCCAGAACGACACCACGGTCTCGAGCGTGTTGTCGCCGAAGATGACCACCCGATCGCCGCGCTCCACCCCGAGACGAACGAGCGAGTGGGCCAACGCGTTGGCCTGTTGGTCGAGCTCGGCCCAGGTGAACCGAGCGCCCTTGCACACCAGGGCGACCTTGTTGCCCAGGCGGCGGGCCGCGTTTTCCAGGAAGTCGTGCAGCAGCGGAGTGGCAGCGAGATGCAGCGCAGGCGCAGATGCGAAGGTCGTCACGGGAGTTCCTGGGAGAAGGTCACAGCGAGATGGTTTCGTTGAAGATCGGCTCGACCAAGATGGGCGGGAGGTGGCCGTAGCGCGTGGCCCTCCGTTTGGCGGCGATGTCTTTGAACACGCGCTCGACCTGCGCGGGCTGGAGATCCACCACGCTGGCGACCTCTTCAGCGGGCACCTGGTGATTGACTGCGTACAGACACAAGTCCATCCGGTCGTAGGGCAGCGCGAAGTAGAACTCTTCTTGCGTCTGCGGCATCGAGTACGTGTCGGTCGTGGGCGGCCGCCTGCGAATTTCTGCGGGCACGCCCAGCGTCTCGGCCAGCGCGTAGACCTGCGTCTTGTACAGGTGCGCGATGGGCTTGAGGTCGGCCGCGCCGTCGCCCTGCTTCACGAAGAAGCCCTGGTCGTACTCCAGCCGGTTCGGCGTGCCGATGACGGCGTAGTTGAGGCGATCCGAATGGTAGTACTCGACCATCTTGCGCACGCGCTGCTTGAAGTTCGTGGCGGCGACGATCTGCAGGTAGCCCTGCAGCGGCATGCGAGAGGTCTTCATTTCGCCCGACGGCGATTGCACCGTGAGCTGGAAGACGTTGAGCCGCTCCGACTCGAGGAGCGACGGCAGGGTGATCTTGCACTTCCACCCCGGGCCGTACTCGGGGAACACCATTCGGCAGGCCTGCTCCTGGCGCGCGTAGCAGCCCGCACCTTCGAGCGCGGCGGCGATGTTCTCGGTCACCGCTTCGATGCCCAGCGCGTCGGCGAGCAACTGGCCGAGCTCGAGCGATTCATCGGCCGAATGTTTCTCGGGCATGAAGAGGCCGAGCACGCGGTCTTTGCCCAGCGCCTTGACCGCGAGCGCAGCACAGACCGAGCTGTCGATACCGCCGGAGAGGCCGATCACCACGCCCCGCTTCTTGAGCGAGCCCATCACCTGAGCCTTCAGCCACTCAGAGATGCGGTTCATTTCGACGTCGCGGTTCTGCTCGAGCACTTTGGAAGAGAACGTCATCGTCTGACCAGACTCTCACCATCGGGCGCGCCGAAGCAGCATGCGAATTTGGCGACCCCAATGATCAGGATTCACCTGTACTGGTTTGAGGGGGCCCTGATGACGTCGCCATGTCCATCCGTTAGATCGACCGCGTGAAGACCTGGGTCCCCGGCAACGCGCTTCCCGGCACAGAGCGCCCTTTCTATTTGCAGCACCAGAATGAGTTGCTTTGCGTGGTGCATCACGCCGCCGCCGGGCCCCACTGCCGCGCGACGGTGGTGCTGGCCGGCCCGATGACGCTCGAGCGTTCTCACGGCTACCTCACCTGGGTGCGGTGGGCTCGCCAGCTGGCGCTCAACGGCTACGACGTCTACCGCTTCGACCACCGCGGCGTCGGCGAGAGCACCGGCGACTTCCGGCAGCAGACCTTCACGAGCTGGCAGGAAGATCTGACCGCCGTCACCGCGCACGCGAAGCGTCAACGACACGGCCGCGTCGTGGTGCTGGGCCTGCGCCTGGGTGCGTTGCTCGGCCAGCGGGTCTTCGATGCGGGCGAGGCTGACGCGTTCATCGCGTGGGATCCACCGGCGGGCGGCAAGCCGATGCTGATGGACATGCTGCGGCGCAAGCTCGCGGCGGACTACATGGAGTTCGGCGCACAGCGAAAGACACGCGAAGAATACGTTCGCGAGCTCGAGGCGGGTCAGCTGGTCGAAGCCGAAGGCTACGCCTGGTCGAAAGGCCTGTGGCAGGGCGCTGAGGCGTTCGTCTTCGCAGCGCCCAGGCGCATCACGGGCGAATGGTTCGTCGTGTACCTCGATGGCCGCGCGGTGGAGACCCTGCCGAACCGCGACTTCTACACGTCGGTGCGCATTCCCAAGCCGGCCTTCTGGCTGCAGAGCCCGCACCTCGTGCCAGACCTGGAGACCCTCTTCACCGGCACTCTCGAGCGCCTGCACCGCTGGACCGACGGCTGGTCGATCTCTCCCCAGGTCGAAGCCGCAGTGGCCCAGACGCCACCCGGACCGCCCGAACACGGTCGAGGGCTCGCGCTCGACGTGCTCGATCTCGAGGCCGGCCGCTGCGTCGGCACCGTGCACACCGGCGCCCCTCGCACCACCCAGGTCGGCCTGCTCTGGGTGAACTTCGGCTACGTGCCGCGCGATGGCCACGGCGGTCTGGCCACGCAAGTCAGCGAAGCGCTCGCGGCCAAAGGCGTGCCCTGCTTCCGCTACGACCTTCCCGGCCTGGGCGACGCGCCAGGGCCCCTGCCCGCACACACGCAGCAGTTCTTCCCCATCGTCACCTCGGGCACCTTCACCACCATCACCAGCCAGCTGGTGCGCGCGCTGTGTGAACGCCACGACCTCAACGGGCTGGTCATCGCGGGCCTCTGCGGCGGAGCGGTCAACGCCATCTTCACCGCCGACGCCCAGAAGGATCTGGTCAAGGGGCTGCTGCTGCTCGAGCCCGAGATGTACGTCACCGAGCCCAGGAAAGACGCCGACACGCCACGGCAAGGCACCCGGGAGCGAATGCGCGCTCAGTTGCCCAGAGACAACGCGCTGACCCCGCTGCTCGACCGCGTGCTCACCGCCCGCCTGCCTTACGAAGAGAAGCTGCGCTCGAAGCTCTTCTCGTACTGGGGGTGGATGCGGCTGCTCACCGACGAGAACGTCTATGCCCGCTACGTGCCGCTGCCGAAGAAGGCGATTCTCGACTTCGTGCTCAGCCGCTCCGAGCTGCCTTCGGTGACGAACCTGCCGTTGACCGACGCCTGGCGCCGTTGGGTCAAGGACAACCGGCCGGTGCTGGTGATCACCGCCGATGGCAAGCTGCGCGAGGTGTTCTTCGATCGCATCAACGGCACCGCGCTCAACGGCATCACCAGGAGCAGCTACGAGCACCTGCGGCTCAAGGGCACCAACCACATCTTCACCACGGGCGGCGCCATCGACACCGTCACGCGCACCATCTCGGGGGGCTGGAAGATCTTCCGCAGTTGAGGTCGACCAGACCGGGCATCATGCGCAGATGATGAGCAAGTCCTACGGCGATCACCGCGCACAGACGGCCACTCCTTCGGTCAGCCTCAGCGAGCGGCCGGAGCAGGCCCTCTTCCATCTCTCCGTCTCCGTGGAGACCGAGTCGGCCTCGGCCGCGCTGCCGCTGCTCAAACGTTCGGTGACGCGGCTCGAGGAACTGCTCCCTCCGCTGGGTGCGCGGCTCACCATCACCGACTTCGATCTCCCGAGCGCGGAGGGAAAGGTCTCCGAGCTCGTCTCGCAGCTGCACGCTTCTCTCACGGTGCCCTTCGCCCCGGAGACTCCGTTCTGGGAGCGCGCGCAGAAGCTCGCCCAGGTCGACGGGCTGCTCCGCGCGCTGGTGCTGGAGGGGAAGAAGCAGAAGCCCCCGCTGCTGGTGCGCTCGGATCTTCCGGTGTTCGTGGTGGCAGACCCCGAGCTTCGCCGCGCCGCGCTGGTGAACCGCCTGCAGGAGCGCGCCCGCAGCCTCGGCCCCCACGTGGCGTTGAAGGACCTGCGTTTCGACCGGCCCGTCGAACAACGCTCGGTGAGCCTCGAAGAAGTGCAGCTCACGCTGTCGGTCGAAGGCGTGGCGGAGGTCGCCTTCAAGTGACGCGGCTGGTGACCGATCCGGCGTACCTGCAGCACCTCGCAGGGCCGATGCACCCCGAGTCACCGGGCCGATTGCGCGCGATTCACCAGGTGCTCCAGGCTGCGCCGATCGCGGGCGTGCACCGCGCCCCGCCCCGGCGGGCCACGCGTGAAGAGCTGCTGCGGGTGCACGCGGCTGAACACGTGGAGCGGGTGTTGTCGTTGGCGGGGCAAGAAGCCCAGCTCGATCCCGACACGGCGATGAGCCCCGGCAGCACCGAGGCCGCCCTGCTCGCCGCCGGCGCCGGAGCGCAGCTGGTGCTCGACGTGATGAAGGGCGAGACCGGCAACGGCTTCGCGTTGGTGCGGCCCCCCGGGCACCACGCGGTCGCTTCACACGCGATGGGGTTCTGCCTGTTCAACAACGTCGCGGTGGCTGCCGAGGCCGCGCTGGCGGCCGGGGCGCGACGCGTGCTCGTGCTCGATTGGGATGTGCATCACGGCAACGGCACGCAGTCGGCGTTCTATGCGCGGCGCGACGTGCTGTTCTGCTCGAGCCACCAGTTTCCGTTTTATCCGGGCAGCGGGGCACCCACGGAGATCGGCGAGGGTGAAGGGGAGAACTTCACCGTGAACGTGGCGTTGCCCGGTGGCCAGGGTGATGCCGACTACGGCGCAGTGTTTCACGAGGTGTTTCTGCCGAAGGCGCAGCAGTACCGGCCTGACCTGATTCTCGTCTCGGCGGGCTTCGATCCGCACCGGGCTGATCCACTCGGCGGCATGAACGTCACCGAGCGCGGGTTCGCGGCGATGTGCAGCGCGGTGAAGTCGCTGGCGGAAGAGGTGTGCGGCGGCAAGCTCGTGTTGATGCTCGAGGGTGGGTACGACCTCGACGGTTTGGCGCAGTCCGTCCACGCTTGCGTGGAGGTGTTGGCGGGGTCGCGTACCGAACATTTTCCGAGCGGGGCCGGCCCTTCGGCGGTGCAGGCGATCGCCGCGACCCTGGGGAAGTAGCGCCCGTCGAGGGGTCACTTGCGGTTCGGAGGCCCCGCTTTTTCCATCACGCCGCGACCCCGAGGCGTTATCCACCGGGACCTATGAGCCAGGCTGGGTACGTCCACGGGGGAACTGACGCTCGTGAAGTCGCGCGGCTCGAGAAGCAGGCTGACTTCACCGCCTCGTTCACCTTTTCCAGCGTCGACCTGAAGCCCGGTCAGCGCGTGCTGGATCTCGCCACCGGCGTCGGTGCGATGGGCGCGCGGTTGTTGCGCACCGCCCCGGGAATTCAGCTCGTGGGAGTCGACCTCGCCGCGGGCCAGCTCGCCGCCGCTCGCCAGAATCACCCCGAGCTTCCCGTGCTGCGGGGCAACGCGATCCGGCTCCCTTTTCGCGACGCCACGTTCGATCGGGTGCACTGCAGCTGGCTGCTGGAGCACGTGCCCGACCCCGTGCCCGTCTTGAGAGAGGTGCACCGCGTGCTCCGCCCGGGCGGCATGTGCCACTTCATCGAGGTCGACAACGCCACCTTCCACGCCACGCCCGCATGTCCGTCAGCCACCGAGGTGATGCGGAGGCTCAATGAGGCGCAGGTCAAAGGAGGCGGCGACCCCTTCGTGGGCCGACACCTCGAGAAGGAGTTCACCGCGGCCGGCTTCACCCGCTTCAGGGTCGAGCGCCGCCCGCTGGTCGGTGACGCGAGCGACCCGAGGTTTTTCCAGGCCTTCGTCGATGAGTTCGCGGAGATCTTCGAAGGCCTCGACGAGTCGCTGGGCGCCGAGGCGCTCCCGCTCATCGCGAACGCCATCACCGAGCTGCGACGGCTTCCCCAGCTCGAGGGCAGCTCGCTCCGGTACACCCCGTCGATCGCCAGAGCGTGGCGCTAGGCGGCAACAGGGGTAAGACGGGGGGCATGCGTCTGACTGCGCTCTGCGGCACTCTCGTCCTGGCGGCCTGCGCGCCTCGTGAACTCAACGTCACGATGAACGCCGACAACAACTCCGGCCAGAGTGGTTTTGCGGTGTTGATCGATCGTGGCCAGGAGATCGACGTGGTGGTCGAGACCAGCGCGCCCGAGTTCGAAGGCGTGCAGCGCATGCACCTGCACCGGGGCAACTGCGGTGAGGTCGACGAGATCTACGCCGACCTGCTGAACCTCGAGCCGCTCGCCGACAAACCCGACCGCGTGGGGAGCACCACCCGCGGGTTGTTGAAGCGGGGCACCAGCGAGAAGGTGCAGTTCGACGACTTCGAAGAAGGTGACTGGCTCATCAACGTTCACGACGCGCGCGAGTTCACCATCTACGTGTCGTGCGGTGAGTTCGTCACGAAGTGACGGCCCTCATCAAGAAGTGAAGCTCAGCTCAGCCGGGCGATGGCGCCGCGCGTGGTGCGGTTGAACCGAATCACCAAGGCGATGGCCACCGCGGTGAGCCCCGCCGAGAGCCCCCACCACAAGCCGACCACGCCGTAGCTCCCGCGCACGCCCAGCAGGTACGCCACGGGCAGGCCGATGCACCAGTGGCCGACCATGTTCGCCCAGAAGGTGAACGTGGTGTCGCCGGTGCCGCGCAACGCGCCCGCGCCGACCGCCTGTACGCCGTCGGAGATCTGAAAGACCGCCACCACCACGAAGAGCGCGATCACCATCTTCACCACGCCGGGATCCGCCGACATGGCGCCGGCCATGGTGTGGGGGAAGACGAGGAAGACCAGGGAAGCGAGCGCCATGAACACCACCACGCTGCCGAAGGCGGTCAACCCTGCCCGGCGCGCGGCGGGCGTGTCGTCGCGACCGATGGCCCACCCCACCCGCGTGCCGGCCGCGGCGCCGATGCCGGAAGCCACGCAGAAGGTGATGCTGGCCCAGTTGAGCGCGACCTGGTGGGCGGCCGCGGCGGTCTCACCCAACCGCCCGGAGAGCAGGCCCGCGAGCGAGAAGACGCCGGACTCCGCGATGAAGTGCAGGCCGATGGGGGCGCCGAGCCGGGCGGCGCGCAGCACCTCGACGGAATCGAAACGCCGCTGGGTGCCTTCGGGCGTCTTGCCGAAGCCGAACAACAAGACACCGAACTGCAACCAGGTGCACAGCACCGTGGCGATCGCCGCGCCCATCACCCCCAGGGCGGGAATCGGGCCGAAGCCGAAGACCAGGGCGACGTCGAGGCCGAGGTTGGCCACGTTCGCCACCACCATCGCCCAGAAGGTGATCGCCACCTTGCCGACACCCGTGAGGTAGCTGCGCGCCGTCACGAAGAGCATCACGGCCGCGATGCCCGGCAACCGCCACCACATGTACTCGCGCGCGCCCTCGGCGACGGTGGGCGCGACGCCGAAAGGCTCGAGCAGGAAGGGAATGAGGGCCACCGGCACCATCACCACCACGCTGGTGAGCAGGGCCAGCCACACGCCTTGCCAGTAGTGCGCGCGCGCGCGCGTGAGATCGCCTGCGCCCACCGCCTGCGAGACGAGCGGGTCGAGCGCCATCATCACGCCCATGCCGAAGAAGCTGCAGGTGAAGGTGAGCGAGTTGCCTAAGCCCGCTCCCGCTTGCGCGGCCGCTGAGAGCCGGCCGAGCACGGCGGTGTCCACCAGGCCCATGAACGCCTGGCCCGCCTGCGCGAGTGCGAGCGGCAGCGCCAGCTTCCACAACTGGTAGAGCTCAGAAGACTTGGGTGCGGCAGACATCGCGGGATCTCACGTACCGTTCCGCTCGAGAGCAGTCGAGGGAACCGTTCGGCGAGGCCCTCCCCAACCCGCTCCCGAAGGGAGAGGGAGACTGCGGCTACGGAACCTGGAGGAAGCTGTTCGCGTCGGCCTCGCCCTTCCCAGGCTCGCTGTCTTCGGGCTCCGTGCCCTTCTTGAACCACAGCGTCATCGAGTTGCGCGACCCCGTGGCCAGCCGCCCCGTCTTCTTGTCGATGCGGCGCTGAATCAGATCGAGCGACGCCGGCGGGTAGAACTCAGGCTGGTTGCGGCCATCGAGGGCCTTGGTCATGTACGACAGCCAAATCGGCAGCGCGGCTCTCCCACCCGTCTCGTATTTGCCGAGCGGATGCACGTTCATGTCGTAACCAACCCACGCCGAGGTGACCAGGTCGCGGGTGAAGGCGGTGAACCACGCATCGAAGCTGTCGTTGGTGGTGCCGGTCTTGCCCGCCGCGGGCTTGCCCAGCCGCCCTGCCGCCGCCCCCGTACCGCCCTGCACCACGCCGCGCATCAGGTCGGTCACCAGGTACGCCGTCTCACGTGACATCACCTGCTCACCCGGCTCGAAGCTGCGCGCGTAGCCGGCGGCCATGCGGTCTTGCAGCGAGGCCCAGGGATCGTCGTAGGCGGTGTGGTCCTCCACCATGCGGCCGAAGCGGTCTTCGATCTTCCGCACGAAGTACGTCGGCTTCTTGAGGCCCAGCCGGTTGATGGTGGCGTACACGTTGGCCAGTTCGATCGGGTACACGCACGAGCTGCCCAGCGCCGCCGAGTAGTCAGGGTTGAGCGGGGTGGAGAAGCCCAGTGAGTGCGCGAAGTCGTTGATGGCCTTGATGCCGATGACCTCGTTCTTCTTGCCCAAGAAGCGCGCGAGCTCGATGAAGGTCTTCACCGCGGGGATGTTCATGGAGTTGACCAGCGCCTCCTTGAGCAGCACCTCGCCCTTGAAGCCTTCGTCGTAATTGGCCGGCTTCCAGCGGTTCTGGTTCTCCGGGTCGTCGTAGACGATGGGCGAGTCGACCAGCACGGTGCCCTCCGTCCACCCCATCAGCTCGAGCGCACCTGCGTAGACGATCGGCTTGAAGCTCGAGCCCGGCTGGCGGCACGCCTGGAAGACGCGGTTGAACTCGTTGGCGTCGAAGTCGTACCCACCCACCATCGCCGAGAGGTACTGGCGGTGCGGGTCGATGCTCACGATGGCGGCCTGCGGCTCGGGCTCCTGCTCCAGGCGAACCAGCTGCACACCCTCGGGCACGTCGGCGGCCAGCCCGTCGCTCCACGCTTCGCGATCGTCGGTGAGGCCCTTCTTGTCTTTGACCGCGCGCACGATCAACACGTCGCCGACCTTGAGCGGCTTGACGTTGTTGATCAGCACCGAGGGGTAATAACGCTCGCCGTTCACTTCACGCGCCCAGCGCATGCCCAGCGCGGGCAGCTTGGCGTTCACCCCGCCGATGGCGATGTCGGCGCTCGAGAGATCCTTCGCGAGCGCGGTGACCAGGCCGATGTAGAGGTGATCGGGCACCAGCGACTTGCCGGCCAGCACCTTCTTGCCGCGCTCGACGAACTTGTCCTGCTCGGCTTTGGTGCCGAGTTGCATCACCGGCCCGCGGTAGCCCTGGCGCTTGTCCACGGCGAGCAGGCCCCACAACACGGCCTCTTGCGCGGCGCGCTGACGCTCGCTGTCCATGGTGGTGAAGACCTTGAGGCCGTCGTTGAGCAGCACCTTGTTGCCGTAGCGATCGACCACGTCGCGGCGGGTCTCTTCGGTGAAGTACGGCGCGAACTGATGAAAGATGTCTTCCACCGGGTAGACGTTCACCTCGGCCGCCGACGCCTCGTCGAACTCGGCGGCGGAGATCATCCCCTTCTCCTTCATCTGACCGAGCACGTACTGGCGGCGCTTGCGGGCCTTCTCGGCGTCGCGGAACGGCGAGTAGTTCGAGGGCGCCTGCGGGAGACCGGCGAGCAGCGCCATCTCGGCCAGCGTCAGGTCTTTCACGTCTTTGCGGTAATAGTTCTCGGCGGCCGACTGCACGCCGTAGCTGTGGTGACCCAGGTACACGTTGTTCAGGTAGAGATAGAGGATCTCTTCCTTGGTCAGCTCGGTCTCCAGCTGGCGGGCCAGCAGCGCTTCACGAACCTTGCGCTTGATGGTCTTGGCGGTGGACTCCTTGTAGCCCTCGGCGCTGATCAGCACGGCCTTGGCGGTCTGCTGGGTGATGGTCGAGCCGCCCTGCACCTTGCCCTTGCCGGTGACCTTCTTGATGACCGTCTTGAAGACGGCGCGGCCGGTGCCCACGATGTCGATGCCGAAGTGATCGAAGAAGTCGGCGTCTTCGGCGGCGATGAAAGCCTGCACGAGGCGCTTGGGAATGCGCTCGTACGGCACCACCTTGCGGCGCTCGTTGTAGAACTCGCCCGCGAGCACGCCATCGACCGTGTACACCTCGGTGAGAATGGGCGGCCGGTACGCGTCGACCTTGGGGATGTCGGGCAGGCCATCGGAGTACTTCCAGGTCACGAAGCCGTAGCCCATCACCCCGGCCGTCGCCCCCGTGAGCACCAGGAAGCCGACCAGCTTGAACAGCCGCTTCCACCATCGTTTCTGAGGCACGTTGACCAACAGCAGTTTCCCTTCAGTCATGCGGCCCCCGGCGGAGGTGCTTTCTGGTCGAGGCCTGAACGTTTGAGCACATCGACGAGATCCTCCGGGAGCTTCGCTTCCATCACCATCTTCCGATTGTCCTCGGGGTGCGGGAACTCCAACCGCGTCGAGTGCAGGAAGAGCCGTTTCAGGCCCCACTGTGCCTTTGCCTCCCGGTTGAACGCAAAGTCCCCATGCTTCGGGTCCCCCGCAACCGGGTGGCCGATGGCGGCGAAATGTCGCCGAATCTGGTGGGTCCGGCCAGTTTCAATCGTGCACTGGACGTACGACGCGTGGCTGGTTTGACACACCACCTGGTAGCGCGTGCGGGCCTCTTGCATGTTGATGCCCCGGCGATCGCGTGATTCGGCGGTCTGCTGGTGCTCCTGGAGCGGCAGGTCGATGAGGCCGCTCTGGTTCTGCAGCTTGCCCTTGACCAGCACGAGGTAGCGCTTCTTGGCCTTGTGCTCGGTGAAGACCTCCGTGAAATGCACCATCGCGGGGCGCCGTTTGGCGACGATGATCACCCCGGAAGTCTCGCGATCGAGGCGGTGGGCGGGGCTGGCGGAGAAGCCATTGCGCTCGGCTTTATTACCCAGGTAGGCGCGCACCACGTCGACCACGGTGCCCCCGGTGATGCCGCTGCCGGTATGGGCGGCCATGCCGGAGGGCTTGTTGAGGGCCAGGATCCAGTCGTCCTCGTAGAGAATGTCCAGCTCCGACAGGTCGACGACCGGGGGCGGGGGCGGTTTTCGCTCCCGATCTCCGAGGAGCTGCTCGTCCGTGCCCCGCACGGTGATGACGTCCCCCGCGGCAAGCTCCTGTTCGGGCTTGGCCCGCTTGCCGTTCACCCGGATCTTCTTGACCCGGATCATCTTGAACAGATGGCTGAACGGCACGCTGGCCAGCGTCTTCTTGAGGAACTTATCGAGGCGAACCCCGATGTGGTCTTCGCTGACCTTGTACTCGAGCATCTCCAGGATGCCTGTATCTCAGCGGAACGCAGTTGTGGAAGGTGCCGAGGCCAACCGCTAGAAGGCGCCGCATGGGAAAGCAGGTCAGCATCGAGGAGTTGCTCAAGGCAGGGTCCAAGCAGTGGAACCAGCTGCGCAAGGACAACAAGGTTCCGCTGGATCACACGGGCGCCACGTTCCCCCAGCTGTTTTCGGCCAACGCCGATTTGTCGGGGCTGACGTTGATCGGCACCGAGTGGGAAAAGTGCGATCTGTCGAAGGTCAGCTTCAAGGAGGCTGACCTCTCAGGGGCCTACTTCCACGGCGGCCGCCTGCAGGATTGCGACTTCCGCGGGGCGAACATGGAGGGCGCCACCTTCGAGAAGCTCAAGCTGCTGCGGTGCGACTTCACCAACGCGACCGGCCTCGAGCAGCTCGAGTTCGACGATTGCGACATGGATCGGGTCACCGGCCTCGATGGCGAAGACGCGCCGCCCCCCCCTCCTCCCCCTGCGGTCGGGGTCACCAGCTTCACGCGTGAACAGCGCGCGGCGGTGATGGGGCTGGGCACGTCGGCGCCGGAGAGCGATCTGCCTCCGTTCCGCCCCGGTGACGCGCCGGGCACGCTGTTGTTCCGCGGGCTCAAACACATCGCCAACCCGCCGCCGTGGGTGCTCGACGTGCCGGGCCTGCGGCCTCCCCTGCCCGTGCGCATGCCGCCCGGCGCGAGCCTGGAGCACCAGTACCGCGAGGCCGTGAAGACCCGCCTCGAGGGCCGCCGCCCGGTGCCCGACATGCAGATGGTCGCCAAGGCGAAGGACGTGGTCGCCACGGGTGGTGGTGATGCCGCCGTCGCGGTCATGTACCTGCGCGAAGTCGGTGAAGAAGTGATCACCAGCGAAGCGGCCATCGACGGTCTGAACGCCGACCTGCGTGAAGCGGTCGAGGTGGAAGACGCCACCGCCGACGTGGATCCCCGCATCACGGGTGCGCTGCACGAGCTGAAGGCCTCGACCGAGGCGCTCGACATGCTCGGTGAGCTGCGCATGAAGCTGGCGGCCGTGCAGCTGTTCAGCGCGCTGATGGAAGCGGGCTTCATGCCGGACAACAACTGGGAAGAAGCGGTCGACTCGGCCGAGCCCAGCCAGGATCTCGCTCACATCGCCAGCAACGGGAATCGCCCGGTGCTGAACGAGGCGTTCAAGGCGTTCGCTGAGTTGCCTGATGAGATCCGCATGCGCCGCCTGGCCTATCTGGCCGAAGCGACCGCGCACGTGGAAGCGATGGCGGGTCCGGCTCCGGCCGTGGCGCCTGCCGCACCGGCTCCGTAAGTCATCACGGAGTCCCCTCTCCCCTCCGGGGAGAGGGTCAGGGTGAGGGGCCGAGCAATTCCCTCACGAAGTCCCCGGCTGCAGGATCCTTCCGAAAGGCGAGGGTCCGCAGCTCCACGTTCGAAAGAAATTGAAGCAGACGTCGACGCACCTCGGGCCGAGGCAGTGCGACCTCTGCCACGTCGAAACACTGAGCCATGGCCAGCTGAGTGGCTGCCAGCGCGCTCAAGTCTTTCAACTCTTCGGTCTGGGCCTTTTCGAGGGCCAAAAAGTACGCCGCCTTCACGAGGCCAGGGCGACCCGCGTTCTCGAAGTCAGATCGAAACGGAGTGCCGCACACCCGCCCATCAGGAAAGAGCATCACCACTTCATCGGTGAGCAGCTGCAGCCCCGCGCCGACGCCGAGCCGCGACAGGGTCGACTTGCCATCGCCGCTCTTCCCCGCGGCCACCACGGCAGAGTCGCCGTCTCGCAGCGCGCACGCATGAATGAGCACGGCGCCCTGGCGGGTGGCGAGCAGGTACCAGGCCAGCCGCAGAATCAGCTCCCCGCGAAACACGCCGTCTTCCACCGCGACGTCGAGCGTGTCGCCCTCGAGCACGAAGGTGCAGCGGCCCAGCGGCGCATCGATGGTGGTGCCTTCGAGCGAAGCGTGGCGGCGAACGGTGAGTGAAGGCGGACCGCTGCCGACGAAGTGTTTCCAGTGCACCCGCTCGGTGGCCATCTCGCAGATGGACGCGTCGATGCGCAGCACCTGCTCGGCGCAGAGGAGCTCGACGAACGCCATCAGCCGGCCTTCGACTTCTTCACGGGCCGGTTCTCCTCGTCGACGCGCACGATGGAGGGTTGGTGCTTCGAGGCGGCCTTCTCTTTCATCCAGCCGAAGCTGGCGAGAGTGAGTCGCGTTCCCGGCTTGATGAGGAGCGCGGCCGCGCCGCACACGCCGACCTCGCCCGCCTTGCCGCGCCGCACTTGAATCGAGAGCCGGGTACCGGTGGAGAGATCGGAGAGCTCGACCTTCTCGTGCTCGACGAAGCCGGCCGCTGCGATCAAGTCGGCATCGAGCCGCAGCCCGTCGGCGTCATCGAAGTCGACGGTGGTGACGACAGCCGGGTGCACTTCCCCAAGCAGCACGAGTCGAAGGGCCTTCACGGTCTTCCTCATATCAGTCTCCCTCGCCCCTCCGGGGAGAGGGTCGGGGTGAGGGGTCACTACAACAACACCATTTGAACCTGCTCAGTCACCGCGCGAGCAAACATGCCGAGCGCTCGCAACTCAGCCGCCAACTCCGCAGCAAAGCCATGAACGGTGATGACCTCGCGGGCCCCACTCTTCTGGGCGTAGGCGACCAGCGAAGGAAAGTCGGCGTGGTCGGAAACCGGAAACGCGACGTCCGCCCCGCTGCGCCGCGCGCCCCACGGCTCGAGCGCCCAGCCGGTCAACGCCGCCAACGATCGAGGCCCCACGTGAGCCAGTGAATCCCCCCGTCGGAAGGGAGGGAACAACCCGACCTCATCGTCCAGGAAGGAGCCATCGAAACGCCGGGCGCCGACGGGCATGCCGAGCTGTTCGTAGATCTGCGCCACCTCGTGAATCTTGGGATGCGCACAGACCTTCAGCCCCCGTACCGCCAGCTGCCGAATGGTCTCCTGCGACTTGCCCAGGGAGTACGCGAGCAGAATGGGCCGCACCCCACGCGCCAGCTGCCGGCGCGCCCAGTCGGCCACCTCGTCGTAGACCTGCGCGCGGGGAGGAAAGCGGTACTTCGGGTGGCCGAAGGTCGACTCGATGATGAGCGTCTCGCAGCTCAGCACCGGAGCGGCCTGTGCGGTGAGCGCGGGCTCGAGCGAGACATCACCGGTGTAGACGAGCCGATGCCCATCGGACCGGGTGACGCGAATCTGCGCTGAGCCGAACACGTGGCCGGCGGAGAAACACTCGAGGTGCAGGTCTTCGTGCCCGAGCGTCTCGCCGTAGCGAAAGGGCGTGGTGGCCTCGAGCGGCCCCAGCCGGTGGGTCATCAGCGCGAGGGTTTCGGGGGTGGCGATCACCCGTTCATGCCGGGCGATGTGATCGGAGTGCGCGTGACTGACGAAGGCGACGGGGGACTTGGTGCGCGCGTCGAACCACAACGGAGTGCCCTGCAGCACGAGCCCTCCGCGGCGAAGTTCGACCGGCATTCCTTCTCAATACGCGAGAGCTGCCTATGGAGCGACCACGCCCGTCCGAGAAGCAGGACCCGCTCAGGCAGGTCGACCCCACAGTCTCGGGGACTTAACTCTGGCCCACCCCCTGCTCATGAGTCCTCACGTCGGGCGGTAACAAGGGGTTGGTTTTGGGCGGGCCCGATGGTCGTAGACGCGAGGGAGTTGGGTGGGGGCCCAACTCCTTCGCGTCTCCCTTTTGAGGGAGGCGATTATGATGACGGGCATGCAAAGGATTCCACAGCCTGGGGTCACGTGGAGCGACTTCATCGCGCTGCCCGATGACGATCGACGCGAGTTGATCGGTGGGCGGCTGAAGGAGCTCGAAATGCCAACCGACTTGCATGAGCACATCGTGGTTATGCTGAGCCACTTCCTGACGCTCTGGCGGAAGGCGGGAGGCGGCGGCCGCGTGCTGGCTTCTGGATACAAGGTGCGCATCCGCGACGATCAGGCCTTCATGCCCGACGTGCAGTACTTCAAGTCGGGCCGAGTGGTGCCCAAGCAGGGGCTCATTGAGGGCGGTCCAGATTTGGCGGTTGAGATCATCTCACCGTCGAGCGTTCACTACGATCAGGTCGAGAAGCTCGAAGGCTACGCATCGATCGGCACCGCGGAGTACTGGCTCATCGACCCCGAGCAGCGAACGCTGCACCGCTACCTGTTGAACGGCCGACAGCTGATGCTGGAAGAGGTGCTGGAAGGGGAGGTCCTCTTCAGGCCGGCGACCTTCTCAGGTCTCGAAGTGCCACTCGCCGAGTTGTGGAACGTGCCGAACTGAGGATCCAACGTCGGCGTTGGCGGGCTCAGAGCGCGCCTGGCCGACGAACGCGACGAACACAAGCGGAGTGCCGTCAGCACCAGCCCACCGCGGCGAAGTTCGACCAGCAGCCCGTCTCATTTAGCGAGGGCGGAAACAAGGGGTTGGTTTGGGGCGGGCCCGATGGTCGTAGACGCGAAGGAGCTGGCTGGGGGCCCAACTCCTTCGCGTGTCTCCCTTATTAGACTGAGGCCATGCAAGTGACCTGGAGCCAGTTCGTCGCGCTGCCGGATGACGACCGACGCGAGTTGGTCGGCGGCCAGCTGATGGAGACCGACGTTCCAACGCACTTGCATGAGCACATCGTAACGATGGTCGCCTACTTCTTGACGGCCTGGAGAAGGGCGGGAGCGGGCGGCAACGTGCTGAGCTCGGGCTACAAAATCCGCATCAGCGACGAGCAGGCCTTCATGCCTGACGTGCAGTACTTCAAGCCCGGCCGGGTGATCCCCGAGCAGGCGCTGAGCGAAGGCGGGCCCGACCTCGCGGTCGAGGTCATCTCGCCCTCGAGCGCTCGATTCGATTCAGTGGAGAAGCTTGCGGGTTACGCCTCGATCGGAACCGCTGAGTACTGGCTCATCGATCCCGAGAAGCGAACGCTGCAGCGCTACGTGCTGAAGGGCCAGGAGCTGCTGCTCGAAGAGCAGTTGGAAGGCGACGTCCTCTTCAGGACGGCCACCTTCTTAGGTCTCGAAATGCCGCTCGGCGAGTTGTGGAAAGTGCCGAGCTAGACCTCCGCTCAGGTCAAAACGGAGTGCACTCGTCTGCGCACTGATTGGCTGAAGGCGCGCAACAATCCGGCGCCTCAGGACAGACGGCCACGTTCAAGCCGCTGCAGGCCAGCAACTGAACAGCACTCGCGGTGGTACCAGGCACCAGTCGAACTTGAGGGGAGGCGTACTGCTTTTTGGACGTCATCTCAGGATCCTCACGATGCCTGCTGCGGAGTCACCAACTAGAAAATCGGGAAGAGTATCGCCGGAGACTTCCGCGCACGAGACAGATGCACCCATGAAACTGGTCGCCCCATTGCCACGGACAGCCGACGCGAAGTGGTCCTGTGGCGCGCCGAAGCCAGGAAGGGCACCGCCGACGGAGAAGAGAGCCCACGCGGTCGTCGGAATGCTGCCAGCCTCGCCAGCCATGACGTCGATAAAGCCGTCTCCGCTGAAGTCACAGGCTGCCAGCGAGCCGCCTGCACGATTCACACCCACGATCTGAACTGGAGCCCCCGAAGCGCCGGAGGAAGTGAGGCCGGGGTAGAGGTAGATGCGATCCAGCCGAGGGTTCGAGACGAGAAGGTCGACTCCTCCATCACCGGTGATGTCCAGCCCTCCCACTGCGACAGCACCAAAGCCGTTCAGGCCTGTGCCCGTACCAGGGGAGTCGCTGAGATCTTGAAGCGCCTGCGACGAGAGCAACGGAGCGACTGCCCCGGCAACAGTCGAGCCGCGCCAGATCTGGAAGCGCGAAGCGAGCTCACGAGAGACCGGAATGGAGAACTCACCACGGCCGTCCCCGTCGAGGTCACCGAGTGAAACGAGCCCTCGGCGGTTCTGGCCGTAGGCGTTGCCCGTACCGTAGCGAGGGTTGGGGCCATCGATGACCCAGTCAGCGGCAGTCAGAGGAACCGTCGCACCAAGCGCCTGCCACGCCGCACGCGTTCTACCGCGGAAGATGTACACGCGACCGATGCTCCGAAGCGCCGTGTTCGCGTTCGTCAAGTCCCAGGTCGGCGTCGAGATCGCGAGCTCGTCGAGCGCGTCGCCGTCGATGCTTTGGATTACGCGAGCCGATGAACCAAAGAACGTGCTCTGGGCCGTTCCACGGATCTCGATGAACTGGGTCGTATCGATGTTGCCCGCGCCGCCGAAGAAGATGAACACCCGACCGAGGTTGGCGCTCCAGCGCGGCTGGGCAACGATGAGGTCGTTGCCGGTCTCGCCGACATTGCCCACCGAGATGTCCGCGCCGAACTGACCGGCCTGACCATCCGGCGGAAGGATCTGCTGACAACCGGTGCCGCAGGTCGCCTGGTTCGTCAGCGTCGCCCCGCCGCGGAAGACGTACACCGCGCCGACACCGGTGGCAGACGTCGTCGGAGCAGCCACCACGATGTCGTTGACGCCGTCACCGCTGAGGTCACGCGAAGCATTGACGGAGGCACCGAACGCAGAACCGGCGACACCATCGGAAAGCTGCGTCTCGGTGGCTGCGTTGAGCACCTGAGTGGGCGCTGTGAACGCCGAGTAGTTCCCCACCTCGTCGCGCGCGCGAACAACGATGAAGTACGAGCTCAAGGAAGGAACGGTCAGCGAGCGGGAGATGGCTGCGGAATCCCAGCTAATCAGCTCTTCGGTACGGGCAGACGTGCCAAAGAAGTCAGACTCGGCTGCCATCGAGTTGTTGAAAGGCACCGAGCTCGTCGTCCACCGCAGGTCGTAGCCCGCTGCAGGCGTGCCACCGACCAGACCGCCGCTGGTGCTGGTCACGTCATCGTCGAAGACCGGCATCCACGTCAGGCCCACCGTTGCCCGGCGGCTCGAAGTCAGGTTCTGAGCCACGCTGGGTGCTGCAGGCGCGATCACGTCAACTTGAGCCGGGTGCGTGCTCACGAAGACGTTGCCGGCAGGCGAGGTGACGCGAATGACGAGCGTCGTCGTCGTCTCATCCGCGCGGTGCGCGAGCCGCAAGCGCGGCAAGGTCGGGGTAAACGCCGCTGAGGTGACCTGCACTGGCTGCGCGAGCAACGAGGTGGCACCTTCGAGAATATCGAGTTCGGCATTCAAGGTGCCGACGCGCGCGCCCTCGATGCCCGTCAGCGTCAGCTGAAACTGCGCATCGGCCGCGCCTTCGAGATCGCCGAACACCATGTCAGTCACCGTCGCGGTCTCGACCCGGCGATTCCCCGACGCGGCCCCGAAGACGAGCGCAGCGTTGAGAGCGACGGGGATGTTGACGACCTGCGCGGCAGACCGCTGCAACGCGATGCTCGGAATGTTGGGCACAGCGAAGCTGGCGATGAAGCTCCGGTGCGTCAAGACGCCAGCCCCATTGTCGATGCTGACCGTGTACTGCTGCCCATCGGTCAAGCTCGTGCCAGCGAAGCTCACGGCACCGCTCGCGTTGGTTACCTGGGGCGTACCCGAGGGGGTTGCCGAGGGTGCGCCAGCGTAGAGGTACACGTTGCGGCCCCCACCGCAGTCAGAGGTCAACGCTCCGATGGTGGTGGTGAAGGGAGACGTTCCCGCGGGGTTGCTCGCCCGATTGACCCAGCTGCCATTGGCGTTGGTGATCACGGGCCCGCCTGTCGCGAAGTCGAGATTGCAGGAGGTGCTGTTGATGGTGATCTGAACCTGCAGCGTGCCGCCTGCAGGGGCGACACAGACGTTGCCTGCGGCATCGCTGATGGCTGCCGTCACGGTCTGAACGCCGTTGGAGTACCGAACCGTGCGCGTCGCGGTCGCGCCTGCCACCGTGAGCTGGCTGTTCGTGATGCCGGCCACCGTGGACGTGATTTGAACGACGTCGCCATCGGCAACACCGGTCACCGCCACCGTGGTCGTCACGTCATTGGTGCTCGACACGGCCATGTTGGCTGGCGCCGTGATGTTGCAGGTCGGCGCCACGAGATCGACGCGGGTAGTGCGAGGCGCGGCGTTCGTCGCGTTGCCAGACTGGTCGGTGCACGAGGCCCCAACGGTGTAGCTGTTGTCGCCCGTCAACGCGTAGGTCGACTGCGCCTGACCCAGCGAAGGCGAAACGACGCGCGCCGCTTGCCCTGTGAAGGCAATGCTCACTCCGTTCGTTCCCACATCCGCTGAGGTGGAGACCTGGACGTCGAGGTTGCCCCCTGGCACTTGCGCGATTCCCAGCAGGGCAGCAGAGGGTGCCGTGATGTTGCACACCGGGGCGACCGGATCGACTCGGAAAGTGAACGACGAGGGGTCGTTGCTCATCGCGATCAAGTTCCTGTTACCGGCGATGTCGGTCAGCTCGACGAAGAGCCCGAGATCGAGCTCGCTCACGAACGGGCCGGTCAGGGTGACCGTGTAAGCGCCCGTCGCGAAGGCTGCTGTCGATGCACGGACAGCGCCTGCAACACCACCGGTCACGTCGCGGACGACGACCGGGCCGGCCGCGGCGAGGGTGGCAGGCGAAGTGTCGCCGCAACCGAGGGTGAAGCGCAGCTGAGGTGAGCCGCCCGCAAGCTCAGCAATGTTCAACCGGCCATCGGCGTTGGCATCTTGAGGAAGGGTGCGGCTCAGTGCAGTCACGCACGGACGCGTGCCATCGACCAACAGCGAGATGGGCGCGGACGAAGGCGCGGGAGTGACGCCGCCACCGACGACAACGACCTTCACAGAGTAGGTGCCTTCGGGAAAAGTGAAGGCGCTCACCGGGCTGGTCACGCCCTGACGCAGCCGGTACCAACCGGCCCCGCACTCGGGGGTCGCCGCGTACGGCATGCCCATCGGGTCAACCGCCAGCGTCGTACAAACATCAACGCTTCCGCCGACGGGGATGCGCGCCGAGAAAACGAGGGGCCGCTGCACGCCAGGAACAGCGGGCTGCGAGTCTTGCGCTGCATTGAGCGTCGCAAAGGTGGCCGCACCGGGCACGATCGGGTTGGTAATCGCGGGTCCATCGAGATCGACGGTCACGTGGCAATTGACCTCGCTAGTCCCGGCGTCTGCCAGGTTCTGAACCGAGGCCCTGAACCGGTAATCACCCGACGCGACCGGAAGCGCAGGGAAGTTGGTCACGCCGCCGGCCGACACGGTCGCGCTGCCGACGAGAACTTCGGCGAGCATTCCACCGTCGCCGAGAATGTCCGTACGGTACAGCGTGGCGCTCTGATTGACGCACACCGTCTTGCTGGTGGTCTGAAAAGAATAGTTGCCGACCTGCAACTGGGAGGGCGTGAGGAGCGCAGGGCAAGTCATCGGGCGCGAGAAAGCGGCCCCGCAGCCGTCGAGCGTCACGTTCACCGTGAAGGTGGCGGAGGACTGATTGCCCGCAGCGTCTCTCACGCGCACGGTGATCGTGTACGTGCCGTCATTGCCGAAGGAGACGGGCAGCGTGACCATGCCGCCCATGACGGTGCCGACGCCGACCGAAACGTTGTCGCGCAACACCTCTGCGAACGAGCCGTCTTCAGCATTCGTCGCTACCTGAATCTGCAGGGGAGACTGAGTGACGACCATCGTCGCCCCGCCGTCTGCGGTCGCCGGAGAGACGATGGCGATGGTGGGCGGCTCGAAGTCCAACGAGAACATGCCGGTGGCCGTGACGCTGTTGCCGAAGGCGTCGTTGCAGACGAGGGTGGCGGTGTACGCGCCGGAGTTCGCCAAGGTGAAGTCTGCGGAAACATCGACGCCCATCATCGGGGCGACCGCAACCGGGGTTTGGCCCGTGACCGTGAGCGTCCCGGTCGAAGTCGAGTCCATCGTGCCGGTGATTCGCATCTGAAAGCCGGCGACCGCGGGTTCTGCGTCGTCAGAAGGACCGAAGGAACCGGTGGTAGTGACTGCACACGAAGGTAGGGCGCGGTTCACCTGGATGCTGGCGCTCGCCTGCGGATTGCCCGCCATCGAATTGATGACCATCCCACCGCGAACGAGTTCAGCGAAGAGGTCGACCCGTTCTGAATCACTCGCGGGGATGCCAGCGAGCGCGATGAGCGCGGAGCCGTTGGTCAAGTCCGTCAACGGGCTCACTTCGACGTTGCCCTGCTTGATGCGAACCTGCACACCGTTCACGCACGTCGCGTCGACCTGAACCTGCAGAGCGGTGCCGGGCGGAAGTTCGACGCGGTTGAGCACGCCCAGTCCGGGCCCGTTCATATCCTGGGGGAAACTCACCGAAGTCACCGCCGCGGTGCTGCACGCGTCACGCACGGTGATGGTCTGCGCCGACGAGCTCTTCGAGCACGTGCCTGACGCGATGGTCGCCACCAGCGACTGAGCGCCCGCTGAACCCGGCACGCCCGCGAAGGTCGCTCGGTTGCCGCTGACGGTGCCGTCAATCGCCGCGCCGCCGCTGACCTTCAGCTGCGCCCCGTCGATGGGGAACGCGCTGCCATCGGCGTTCTTGACGTTGATCGACACTTCAAAAGGCGAGTCGACGGTCATCCCCGACGTCGGCGTCTCGAAGGTAATCGTGGTGTCCGAGCAGTTGACGGGCGGGTTGGGGCCCGGGCAGTCACAGCCGCTGACCACCGTCACGACGCCCGCAATCGCACACGCCCACCGCATCACGTTGCCTGAGACCATGTGCGCACCCGCTCCCAACTCAGTAGTGCCCTGCGCCACCCCGAAGATTCAGAGGGACAGAACGTGTTTGTCGGCCAACAACCCAATGAAACCCAAGGTGTCTGACTCCGCCACCTCGCGCGGTACGTCGAACTCGTTCAGCAGTGTCGCGATGATCTGCTCCACCGAGCGTTTCCCGTCGATCAACTCGACGATCCGCTCGCCCACCTCCGACACCACCCCGTCGGCGCCCTCGAAGCTATGCAATTGGTCGTCCGGAGTAGCGGCGACCCATCGCCCTCCCACCTTCTGCAACGCTGTGTCACCGTGCACCCGTGGCACGTCGTTCAACGACACAGCCCTCCGCTTCGGCAAACTGCCATTTTCCGCCATGTTCTTGAAGGTTGTGACCATCACGGATCGCGCAGGCACCGGCCCCCACCTGCGAGGCCGTTCATGTAGTCGGACAGGGTGAGTGAGACAAGCCCCGGGTCAACGACCTCAACCCTGGGTCACTTCATGACCCAGGTGTCAGCTCCCCAGACCCAGCGCCGCGAAAAGGCCCGTGAGGTAGAGCAACGAGGTCATGAACAGTTGGCGGGCCCACACATCACCCCGCTTGCCCAGCCATCCGCGGATCGCCACCGTCAGAAAAACAGCCCCCAGCACCCCGGCCACCACCAGGTACAGCCACCCGGCGACGCCCACGAAGTACGGCGCCACAGAGATGGGCAGCAGCACCGCCACGTAACCGACCGCATGCAGCCGCGCGGTGTCGTCGCCCTTTTCCAGCGGCAAGCTGGTCAACCCCGCCGCCCGGTACTCACTCTTGCGGAACAGGGCGATGGCGATGAAGTGCGGCAGCTGCCAGACGAAGAGGATCGCGAAGAGCACCAGCCCCGGCAGCTCGATGCGCCCGGTCGCGGCCGTCCAGCCCATGAGCGGAGGCAAGGCTCCGGGGAACGCCCCGACCTGCATCGCGAAGCGCGTGCGCGACTTCATCGGCGTGTACACGAACGCGTAGCTGGCCAGCGCCAGGAGCCCCAGCACGCCGGTCAGAACGTTCACGCCCAACGCCAGCATCGGCAGCGAGATGAGCCCCAGCACCACGGCAAACACGAGCGCGTGTTTCGACTCCATGCGCTGCCCGGGGAGCGGCCGCTTGGCGGTGCGCGCCATGAAGCGGTCTGAGTCACGCTCGATGACGCAGTTGATGGTGTTGGCCGAGCCGACCGTGCCCGCGGTGCCCAGCATCGCGAAGAGCCAGGTCTTCCAGTCGAGGGACTTGTCCGAGAGCCACATGCCGCCGGCCGCGGTGAAGAGCACCAGCCCCGAGAGGCGCGGTTTGGTGAGCGCGACGTAATCGCCCACCACGTCGCCCAGCGAGCGGGTGGTTGAAACCATCGGTGCGCTCAACGGTTCGACCTTCACGGCCAATCACAGGTATCGCGGCTCGTCAGCTCACACAAGCGGGGCGCAGCAGCCCAACTGATGGCTTCAGCCGCCGCCCTGCGCGGTGACCGTACCGCCGAGGCTGCGCATCTCGTCTGCACACCCATCACGAGGGGCCAGGCGGAGCGCTTCAGAAGCGAGCGTCTTCGTCTTGTCCTTCATCTTGGGGTCTTTGCCGAGGAAACGCGCGTAGTGGCAGTAGGCGGCGGCGTTGTCTTTGTCAGCGTTGAGTGCGCGCTGGTACGCCGAGTCGGCGCCGTCCTTGTCCTGCTTGAGCTCGTAGGTCGCGCCCAGCTCGTCGTAAGCGACCGACGCCATCGGAGGATCAGCGAAGTATTCCTCGCCCGCCTTCTTGAGCAGCTCTGCCGCCTTGCCGAGATCCTTCTTTTCGTCGCGGTAGATCTTCCCGAGCAGGAAACGCGCTTCAGGATTGCGGGTCTTGGTGTCGGCGATCGCCTTCTCCAAAGTGTCGCGCGCCGCATCCATCTTCTTCTGGCGGTACTGCACCTGGCCGAGCATCGAGAGGAGCTTGGGGCTGCCAGGCACCAGCGAGAGCGCCTTCTTGAGCGCCTCTTCGGTGGCCGCTTCGCCGCCTTCCTTCTTCATCAGCACCTTCGCGAGCTCCACGTGGAAGTGCGAGGCCTTCGCGTTCTGGTCGATGGCGAGCTGAATCTGCTTGGCCGCGTCGTCGAGCTTGTTCTCGTACGCAAGCCGGCGGCCGCGAATGAGGAGCAGCTCGGGGTTGTTGCGGTCGAGCGCGAGGCCATCCTTCTCAGCAGCCTCGACGTCTTTGGCCGCCTGGGCCGCGTCGGGCTTCACGCCGGTGCAGTCTTCGAGTTCCTTCTGGAACGCCTTGTCGCTGTAGAGCGGGATGTCGCGCGAGACGCGGCTGATCATCAGCGCGCGCACGAACGCATTGGTGGCCAACTGCCGAGGCGCGGCCGTATCGGCCATGCCCTGGAGCGCCTTCACGTAGGTGGCCGCCAGGCAGTAGCCCTTCTGCGGTTCAGACTGATCGAGGATCAGGTTCGCCGTGCCGAGCAGCCCTTCGGGGTGCGACTTGCGGGTGCGATCGAGCGCGACGTTGAACGCAGACAGCGCGCTGGCGTCGTTGCCGCGGCGGCGGTGCAGGTTGCCCAGCGAGATGTACACGCGGGGATCGTCGCTCGCGATGGCCTGCGCGTGATCGAGCGACTCCTTGGCCGCCTCGAGGTCACCGTTGTTCATCTGCAGGATGCCGCGCGTCAGGTAGTAGATCGAGACGTTCTTCTTGTCGGCCTCGGCCGTCTTGATGCGCTCTTCGATGGCGGTCAGGCCGTCGGCCGTCTTGCCGCTGTAGAAGTCGAACATCGCCTCGGCGGCGTGCAGGTAGGCCGAGTTCTCCTTCAGCGCGAGGCCGGCCTGAATGTTCTTCTCGGCGTTCTCGCGGTTCGACTCTTCATGCAGGTGTTCGCCCCAACGAATCGTGTACGCGTAGGCCAGCAGGCCGCGCGCGTTGCGGTTGGTGGTGTCGTTGGCGTCGAGGTCGAGCGCGAACTGCGCCTTGGTGATCGCCTCTTCGTAACCCTTGAAGGTGTCGGCCTTCACCAGCTTGGTGGCCTCGCCGATGGCGGCGTTCGCCTCGCGGACCAACTTGCCCTTGTACTGACCCCAACCCCAGTAGGCCGCGCCGCTGACCGGCACCACGAACAGGAGCAGGAAGAAGAGGGCCTTCTGGCCATTGCTGCGCTTGCCGGGGCGGCGACCGCCTGAGCTCGACAGCTCGGAGCTCTCGAAGCCCTGGCTGAACTCGCCGCTCAGCTCGCCGGTGTCAGAACGTTCACCGGCGTTCGAACGGCGCGGCGGGGGCGCCGCACGCTGGGCAGGCCGCTGCAGCACCTGAGGCGCCTTTTTCTGCGAGGGCGGGGGGCGCGGCGCGGGGGCGTCGTCGCCGATCACCACGGAGGCCTGTTCGGCCTGAACGCTGGCGACAGGCGCGAGCACCGGCGGCGCGGCCACCGGCGCAGGAGGCGGCGGAGGCGCAGCGGGCTTGGGAACGGAAACGCCGTTCTTCTCCATCAGCTCGATCGTCTCGGCATCAGCGCCGTCGGTGGACCACGCCTTGAGCAGGTTCTCTTTGCCGACCGCGGCGTCGCCGCCCTTGATCTGCAACGAGCCCATCATGCGCAGCGCGACCTTGTCGGTCGGGGAGACCTGAAGCGCGCCGGTCAACTCTTCGAGGGCCTTCTTGTCTTTCCCCTGCTCCGCGTAGACGCGGGCCAGCAGCACCCGGGGGTCAGGCAGCGATGGATGGGCTTTGACGCCCTTCTTACAGACGACCATCGCCTCCATGAATCGGCCCATGCCGAGATACGCCTCGGCCAGAGGCTTGTAAGCCTCTGATCCAGGATCAGTCGCGAAGGCATGCTCTAGTTTTGCGAGCTCGGCCGGGCTCAAAGTCTTCGTCACAGGAGGCATCGGAAAGGTTGAGGTTTTTTGCACCTGCGTCTGTCCGCGTCAAATGTCTAGACGGCGTAATTCTCGTCCTTGACAGGTGGCCCCTGAAACACGTAGTCAGCCGCCCGCCCGCTGCGACGTCGGGGCCCTGCATATGGGGGTGTAGCTCAGTTGGGAGAGCGTCGCGTTCGCAATGCGAAGGTCATCGGTTCGATCCCGTTCACCTCCACAACGCAGCAGGTTTTGAAAATACTGAAGCCCCGCTTCCTCACGGAGGCGGGGCTTCGGTGTTTCTGCAGCCTTTGAAGAAACCTCAGACCAGCGAGGGGCCGGCCATCAGCTCTTCGAGCGGGCTGAGCTCACGGCGCACGGGCTCGGGAGCGACGACGGGCGCCACTTCGACCACGGGCGCCTCGGCGACCACCTGCTCGAGCTCTTCATTCTTCTTCTTCACGGCGCCCGCGCCCGACCGGCAGGTGCGGCACCAGGGCTGGTTGCGGATCGCGCCGTCGGCCATCTTGCGAAGGCCGAACATGCCCAGCGGCTTCATCTGCCGGCACTTGAGGCACATCATGGTGATGAGCACCTCGTTGCCCTCGGCATCAAAAACGGCCGACTTGCGGCGTTTCCGGGCTTCTTTGGGAGGTGCGTCGGGATCGGTCGCCGGCTTCTTGGCCTCGACCGGGGTGAGCAGCGGCGTGACTTTGTAGAGCACCTGAAATCTCCTCCGAGCCCGGAAAATCGGCTCCAGATGGATTTCTTAACCAGATGTCGAGGGTTTGAAAAGTACCCTGTCACATATTGTCATGTGAGGTCACTCCACTCCCCGACCCAGGATTACGGGACGGTGGCGCTGGTATCGGTGCGGGTGGCCGTGCTGCAGGTCTCGCCCGAGTCGACGAAGGTGACCCGGCCGCTCCTGGGCGGCTTGAAGGTCTCCTTCTTCGTCTGCCACCAGGAGATCAGATCGTCGCGCAGGTTGGTGCCCTTGTTCTCGGCGAGATCGACCTGGGCCGGATCGATGGTGGCGAGCACCGGCGCCAGGCCGTCACCCCCGCGCGCGAGGAAGTCGGGCAACGCGACCTTGTACTTCTTCGTCGGGTCGATCTTCTTGCCGCCGGACAGCGTGAAGCCGCGCAGGCGATCGGGCACCACGCAGCGGCTGAGCTTCACCTCGAGACCGGAGACCTGGAAGACGCCCTTCTTCGAGCCGTAGGCCGCGGTGAGCAGCCGATCGAGCTGCTCGCCGGTGAGCTCGAGAATGGCCACCGCGTTGTCGAAGGGCACCACCTCGTAGACGGCGCCGTAGGTGAGCGGGCCCTCCTTCAGATCCGCGCGCAGGCCGCCCGGGTTCATCAAGGCGATGTCGGTCTTCGACATGGCGCGCAGGGAGTCGGCGAGGAAGCTGCCCAGCTCGCTTTCTCCTTCGTACACCCGGCCCAGCGCCTTGGGCACGGTGAGCCCCAGCGCCTTCTGCTGCAGCTCGGTGATCGCCTGCTCGGCCGGCTGCATCGACTGGAGCACGGTCTGATCAGGGCGGATGATCTGCCCGCGGAACTTCGTCGACGCCGGGGTCACCTGATCCGCGCGCGCGCGCAGCTTCTTGGGATCGCAGCTCTTGGTCTCGATGTCCCAGGTCTCGCAGATCTCGATGCCCGAGTTGATCTGCGTGCGCCCCGGAATCACCTTCTTCGTCTTCGGGTCGATGGCCAGCTCGATGATCCCGAAGTAGCGGCCCAGCGCCCAGCTCTGCATCACGGGCGTGCCGTTGACCAGGTGACCGATCTGCTGGTGCGAGTGACCGGCCACCACCGCGTCGAGCGTGCCTTCGGGCAGGCCCTTCATCATCTCGAAGATTTCACCGGCGTCGAGGTCGCAGCTGCTCAGGTCTTCTTTCTTCGAGCAGTCGTCGCAGCGGCCACCGGCATGCACCACGGCCACCACCAGGTCGGCGCCCTTCTCCCGCAGGCGCGTCGCGGCGGCCAGGGCCTCGGAGCCCAGGGGGCGGAACTTGATGGTCTGCACGTTGATGGGGAGCGTGACCGTGGGCGTCTGCGGCGTGGTCAAGCCGAACACGCCGATCTTCAGGCCGTGGCGCTCGATGATGATGGTGCCGTCGCTGGGCAGCCATGAAGGGCGCGTGCCTTCCTTGTTCGCCTCGTAGATGTTGGTGGAGAGCAGCGGAAACTTGGCCTCGGCGATGCGCGCCTTGAGCGCCCCGAAGGGATCCATGGCGGGCTGCGTGGCCGCCGAGATGGGGCCCACCGGGCCGTAGTCGAACTCGTGGTTGCCGATGGTCGCCGCGTCGTAGCCGAGCTTGTTGAAGGCCTCGATCACCACGCTGCCTTCGGTGAGGTTCGACACCAGGGTGCCCTGGAACATGTCGCCGGCGTCGACCAGCACCACGCCGTTGGGGTTCTCCTGTCGCAGCGCCTGCACGTAGGCGGCGAAGGTGGCCACCCCGCCGTAGCGGATCTCACCGCGGGGGAAACGCTCCATCATGCCCATCACCCAGCCGTGCACGTCGTTGGTGCCGACGATGGTGATCTTCAGCGGCTGATTGGAGACCGCCGGCGTGGCGGGCAACGAGGCCTCGGCCTTGAGGGCAACCGCCGGGTGCTCGGCCTCGCGGGTGGTCTGGCAGGAAAGGATCAGCGCACAGAGGACGAGAGAGGGTTTGTTCATGGGCGAGTCAGGTCGAAGCCACGGCGAGGTCTGCGAATGCACCACAGAAGAAAGAGCGCAGGAAGCAGGGCGAAGGGCCCGCCGGTGCAACCGCACGAAGGCGTCATCGGGTCGACGGTCGGATTCGGGCGCGGCGAGCCCATCCCTCCCCCACCCCCAATGCCCGTCCCTGAACCACCATCGGTGACCCCGGCATCGGAGCCACTTCCTCCATCGACCGGTCCCGGTGTGCCGGCGCCCGGAAGGAAGGGCGCGGGCAGCGGAAAGACCGCGGCGACCGCGTCGAGATCGACGAGCTTGTAGTTCGCCATCAGCTCGTCCTGCACCACCAGCACGCCGCGGGGGAACGTGGGCGTCGGCAGCTCGAACACGTCGAACGAGTTCGGCCGCAGCGTGGCGGGCCCACCGTCGGGGTTCGCGAACTGAAGGGTGGCCAGAAACTGGCCATCCATCGCATGCACCTTGAGCTCACCCTCGTTGGGGGCAGCCGAGAGCACCAACGCGGTTCCATTGGCAGCCAGGAAGAGTTCGATGCCACCGACCGCCGCCCCGAGCTGCCCGCCGTCGATGGACACCAGGAAATCGCGGTTGCCGCTGGAATCGACGGTCATGATGCCGAGGGTGGGTTGGGCCACGTAGAGGAGGCCCGAGCGATCGTCGACCGCGATGCCGGAGGGCGCCTGGACCACGTTGATCGTCCGCAGCAGGGTGAAGTCGACGCCACCATCCGCAATTCGCATCGCGTACTGCTCGAGCACCGAGCTCGACGTGTCGACGGACACCTCGAACCCTCCGTCGAGGCGCCGCGCCAGCGCGACGTGCCGGGGCGAGGGCACGTTGAAGTTCTGTGGCGGGGTGAACTCGGTGAGCCCTGCGCTGGAGGCCTGGAAGACGCGCAACGAGTTGCTGGCCAACGACGCGACCACCAACACCGAGCCGCGCGCGTCGGCGGAGGTGGCGATGCCGGTGGGCACCACCGTCGGCGCCCCACCCGGCCGCCACACGTAGACGCCCAGCGCGGCGGTGTCGGTGCCGATGATGAACTCGGCCCCGGGCACGGACATGAAGGCCGGGTCGCCCGCCTGGTTGGTGGCGATGCTGGTGGTCTCGATCGTCCAGGGCACGCGTTGAGCGGCCGCGCTGGAGGCGAACAGCAGGATCTGCGCGAGAAGAACTCGTTTCATCCGGGCCCCGGGCAACTGCGGTTGGTGCAGGTGGTACCGCTGGCGCAGGTCAAGCCAGCACAATCGATGTCGAGACAATCGGCCTCGCCATCACCGTCGTCATCGGCGCCGTTCGCGCAGTCTTGTTCAGGGGGGTAACAACCGAGCACCAGCCCACCATCCGACGTTCCCGCGTCGAGCGTGCCCGCGTCATCCACACCCGCGTCGTCGCCGGCATCGATCGGTCCTGCATCGAAGTCACGCGCGCCGCACCGCCACGGGGGCGGCATGGGCGTGGAGCAGGCCTGCCCGAGACAGGAGGTGTCGAGGCAGTCCGTCACGCCGTCGAGATCGTTGTCGGCGCCGTCGTCGCAGATGATCTCCTGACACGAAGCAGACAAGCAGCTGGTGCCCGCATCGCAGCGCTGGGCACAGGCGCCGCAGTTGTCTTCGTCGGAGGTGAAGTCGAAGGTCTCGTCGGCAGCGCCGTCGCAGTCGTCGTCGCGGCCGTTGCATGACTCGGCGCTGGCCATCACCGTCTGCATGCAGGCCAACGTACCGACCACGCAGATCTGCGTGCCCGCGCCACACACGCCCTGCAGCCCGGTGACGCACGCCTGGCCCTGCTCGGGGAACGTCTCGTCGATGCGCCCGTCGCAGTTCTGATCGGCGCCATCACAGAGCTCGGCCTCCACACAGTCGCCCAGCTTGAAACACCGACCCCCACCCGCGAACTGGGGGCGGCACTCGAAGCCCGCGCCACAATCGGCGCCGGTCTGGCAGCTGAAGCGCCCGACGTTGGGGTTGAGCTGCTGGCAGCCGGCGAACACGAACAACGTCGCGCAAAGCAGCGAGCGCATCAAAAGGTGCCTCCGAGGGTCAGGCCCGCCGCGTTGGGGGTCACCGTGGGGGTGATCTGCACGGCCGGGGCGCGGGTGCCGTCGACGATGCCCGAGATGACGGTGCCGATGAGCGCCGCGCCGGCCACGCCGAACGCCACGTTGGCCACCAGCGCGTTGCGGTTCTGCTCGAGCGCCGCGGCCCGGGTGCCTTGATAGAGGTCTTTTTCGGCGTCGTACCCTTCGGTGAGGGTGCGCTGCTGGCCGCGCGCGATGAGACCGAAAGCGAGCCCCGTGCCTGCCGTGGCGAGGGTGGTGGCCCCGAGGATCCAGGTGAGCGCCGAGAGCTGCACCGGGGGCGCGGTGGTGCCGTCGGGTTTCCTGGTGAGCGCGGGCACCACCTGCTCGTCGGGCACCATGCCGGGAATGAGGAGCAGTTTGAGCTCGAGCTTCGTCTCCTGGTTGGCCTCCACGGCCACCAGCCGGGTGATGGGCAGGTACTTGTTCCGCTCGAGCTTCACCTCGTACTTGCCGGGCTTGAGCGTCAGCTCGAGTGGCGGCGTGCCGGCGAACTCACCGTTCAAGGTGACCTGCGCGTCGGCGAGGTTGGCCTGAACCACCAGGGTGCCGCGCGCTTCCCGTTCACCCCGCAACAAGGGCGGCACGGCCTGCTCCACGTCTTTCTGAAAACGGCGCGCGGCGATCAGGATCGACCGATCGACGTCGGCGATGACGGTGAGCGCCGAGACATCGAACAGCCACAGCTTGAGGATGTAGTTGCGCTCGTCGCGGGTGAGCCTCCCCAGCACGGCGCGTTTGACGCCCAGGCTCTCCAGCTCTTGAGCGGCGCAGGCCACGTTGCCTGCGCACTTCTTGAGCGTCTCGTAGCGGCGCGCATCCATCTTCTCGCGCACCTGGTCGGGCAGCATCACGTCGAGCTTTTGCGCCTGCGCTTCGGTGACGATGGCCCGGGTGACCTGGGCACCCAGCCCCATCATGAGATCGGGCGCGTCGACGTCGACGATGGCGATCTTCGGGCCGGCAGCAGTGACGGCCGCGGCCACCACGAGAACGGAGAGCATCACGGGGCACACCTTACCCGCCGGACTGCGACAGTCGAGCCTGCGGGTGCATTCCAGTCAGGGTGACGCGGGCCCGCCGAAATGCGAAAGCAGGCCCGGTGCAAGCGCTCGAAGACGAAGACGACGCCGGGCCCCCGGCGATGGCCGGTGGTGGGGGCACCGTGCTCGTGCGCTACACCGTGGAGCCCAACTACGCCGGCTGGCGGCTCGACAAGTACCTCTGCGAAAAGATCCGCCGGCTCTCGCGCACGCGGGTGCAGGAGATCATCGAGAACGACCTGGTCTTCGAACGCCGCCTCAAGCCCTCCACCTCGGTGTGGGCGGGGCTCACCTTCGAGCTGCGCAAGACCGTGATGGCCGAGCCCACCGTGCCGCCGCCCGAGGCGCTGCTGGAGCTCTTTCGAGACGAGGCGTTGCTGGTGCTCAACAAGCCCGCCGGCCTGCCGATTCACCCCACCGCGCGCTACCACGCAGGCACGCTCGTCGAGCAGCTCAAGCTCAAGTACGGGCCGGGCTTTCGGGCCGACCCCGCGCATCGCCTCGATCGCGAAACCTCGGGGCTGGTGGTGTGCGGGCGCACCCTGCACGCCTGTCAGAAGTTGATGAAGAGCTTCATGACCGGCGCGGTGGCCAAACAATACCTGGCCATCGTCGAAGGGCACCCGCGCGACGACGTGTTCGAGGTCGACGCCCCCATCTCAGAAGGCACCGCGCTCATTCGCATCGCGGTGCGCATCGACGAAAAAGAAGGCAAGCCCGCGCGCACCCGCTTTGAGGTGGAGCGAAGGTTCTCGCGCGACGGCGCCGACTTCGCGCTGGTGCGATGTTTTCCCCTCACCGGCAGACAGCACCAGATTCGCATTCACGCGCAGCGCGCAGGGCACGCGTTGGTGGGTGACAAGATGTACGGGCCCGACCCGGGCTATTTCGACCGCTTCAGCAAACACGACCTCGAGCCCGAGGCGTGGGTGCGCTTGCGTTTGCCGAGGCAGGCGTTGCACGCGGCGTCGATCGAGTTCCCCCACCCCACCACCGGTGTGCGTGTTCGTTTCGAGGCGCCGCTGACACCTGACTTGATCGAGTTCCTGGCGTGACACCCGCGAGGCAGAGGGCGTACCTTGCGCCATGCCCAGGCTCACGAAGGTGAAGATCGAAGATCTCGTCGCCGCCTCGAAGCGTTACGTCGACGCGCAGCTCAAACAAGCCGACGTCAACGGCAACAAGCTGCTCACCAAGACGGAAGCGCGAAGGCTCGCGAAGGATCTGCAGGACAACTTCGAGGCCTCGCAGTTCAAGCTCCCCAGCGGGAGCGCCAGGGTGAGCGACGTCGCCAGGGAGTTCGTGGTGATGATGGAGGCCTGGGCGCACGCGGTGGACAAGAACCGCGACGGGGCGATCTCCACCACCGAGGTCAAGCAGCTGCCCCGGCCGCTGCGCGACAACGTGCTCAACTTCATCGACCGCCAGTCGGAGCAGGTCAGCACCGCGGGTGCGTACGCCTCGCGCGACACCACGCCCGCCTCGCGCATCGCCGCGCACGACCGCGCGTTCGGCCCCAGCGCCGTCAGCTACCAAGACGCGCTCGCCAGGGCGCTGCAGGCCGTGGCCACCGATGCCGACTCCGGGCTGCCGGGGTTCGTGCGCGAGTTCGGCGGGCCTGACGGCGCGGGCGTCGACGACCCGAAGAAGCTCGCCGCCGAAGTGAAGGCGCTGCTCAAGGCAGGCTCCATCGAGCTGGTGCCCGTCGACGAAGAGATCCCCACCGGTGAAGTCAACCGCGACGCGTGGATCTTCAGCATCTCCACGACCGGTCAGGGTGACCACGGCTTGTGGGCCATCATCGATCGCCAAACGGGTGAGGCGTCGGTTACCAACTTCAATTGAAGTTCGGGCCGTACGGGGAAGGAGGGGCGAGTGGCTGAAGCTCATGATTTCGTCGCCTTCCCCGCGTCGACCCGGCGTGCCCGGGTGCTTGCCGTCGACGACGACCCTGACAACCTGAAGGTGCTCAGCACCTATCTTTCGCTGGAGGGCTACGAGGTGGCCACCGCGGGTGACGGGCTCTCGGCCATCGCGCGCATCGAGGCCGGTGACATCGACCTGGCGATTCTCGACGTGCACATGCCCGGCGCAGATGGCCTCGAGGTGTGCCGAAGGCTCCGCAAGCAGCCCCGCTTCGAGCGGTTGCCCATCATCTTCCTCACGGCCGACCGCGCCGATGAGCTGAAGGAGACCATCGGCCTCGAGGCGGGTGGTGACGAGTACCTGCACAAGCCGATCGCGCGGCGGGTGCTGGCGTTGCGGGTGCGCAACCTGCTCCGCCTGGCGAACGCCGACCGGGAACAGCGGTTGATGGCGCAGGTCGCGCACGCCGAGAAGCTCGCGGGCATCGGGCAGGTCGCGGCGGGCGTCGCGCATGAAATCAACAACCCGCTCTCCTTCATCCTCTCGAACCTGAGCAGCCTGCGGCTCTACTTTCAGGACGTGAGCGAAGTGCTCGCGGCGTGGCATCGTTCGCCGGCCGAGGGGCTGGCCAAAGAAGCAGAGCTCAAGCTCGAGTCGACCCTCGCCGACGTGGGGCCGTTGATCGACGAGACCGCGCAAGGCGGCGAGCGGGTGCGGCGCATCGTGCAGGAGCTCAAGACGTTCTCCCGCACCGACGATGAGTCACTCGAGCCGGTGGATCTGGCCGACGTGGTGCGCTCGACGCTGTTGCTCACCGAACGCGAGCTGAGCTCACGCGCGAAGGTGGTCAAGGCGCTGGAGCCCGCGCCCATTCACGCCGCCCAACGGCAGAAGCTGCACCAGGTGGTGCTCAACCTCGTCGTCAACGCGATGCAGGCGGTCGAGGCCCGGCCGCTCACCGGCGCAGGGCGCCATTCGATTGCGTTGAGCACTCGCACCGAGGGGCCGAACGCGGTGCTCGCGGTGTCAGATACGGGGGCCGGCATTCCCGAAGCGTTGCAGCGGCAGATCTTCGAGCCGTTCTTCACCACCAAGCCCGTCGGCGTCGGCACGGGGCTCGGGTTGGCGGTGTGTTCGATGGTGGTGCACCGGCTGGGTGGAACGATCGCCGTGGCGAGCACGGTCGGTGAAGGTTCGACGTTTACGTTGTCGATTCCTCGCGAGGCTGAAGCGAGCTGAGCACCCTCACCCTCTTCCCGAGGGAGAGACGCCCGGCAGCCCCGTGGGGTACTTGCCGCTGAAGCACGCCGAGCAGAACGTCTTGCCGCTCGCATCGCCCGCTGCGCGCATGAGGCCTTCGAGCGTGAGGTAGCCCAACGAGTCGGCGGTCACGTAGCGGGCGATCTCATCGGTGGAGTGCGAGGCGGCGATCAGCTCCTGCCGGCTGGGCGTGTCGATGCCGTAGAAACACGGCCACGCGGTGGGCGGGCTGGAGATGCGCAGGTGCACTTCTTTGGCCCCGGCCGACTGCAACATCTTGACGATCTTCCGCGAGGTGGTGCCGCGCACGATGGAGTCGTCGACCACCACCACCCGCTTACCCTCGAGCGTGCTGCGCACCGGCGCCAGCTTCAGCTTCACCCCGAAGTGACGAATCGACTGCTGCGGCTCGATGAAGGTGCGGCCCACGTAGTGACTGCGAATGAGCCCGATGTCGTAGGGGAGCCCCGATTCTTGCGCGTAGCCCATCGCCGCGGGCACCCCGCTGTCCGGCACGGCGATGACCACATCGGCGTTCACGGGCTGCTCCCGCGCGAGCTGCTGGCCCAGGCGCTTTCGCACCGAGAACACCGAGTCACCAAAGAGCTTGGAGTCGGGGCGCGCGAAGTAGACGTACTCGAACACGCAGCGCTTCTGCTCGCGCTTCTCGAAGGGGAAGCTCGACTTGAGGCCGTCTTCGTCGATCACCACCAGCTCGCCGGGTTCGATTTCGCGAAGCAGCTCGGCTTCGATCAAATCGAGCGCGGTGGTCTCGCTGGCGATGACGTAGGCGTTCTTCAGCCGGCCGAGCACCAGCGGGCGGAACGCGGCGGGGTCACGCACCGCCACCAGCTTCTTCTCGGTCAAGAAGACCATCGAGTACGCGCCATCGAGCCGACGCAGTGCGTCGACCACCCGGGCCTCGAACACCCCGGCGCGGCTGCGCGCGATGTAGTGGATGACGTTCTCGGTATCGGAGTCGCTCTGGAAGATGGCGCCCGCTTCTTCGAGCTCCTTGCGCGCATCATCGGCGTTCACGAAGTTGCCGTTGTGGGCCACCGCCAGCTGACCACCGCCGAAGCTCACCTGGTAGGGCTGGGCGTTGCGCACATGGCTGCCGCCGGCCGTGGAGTACCGCACGTGACCGATGGCCGACTTGCCCGGCAGGTCATTCAGAATGGGCTCGGTAAAGACATCGGCGACCAGCCCCATCGCCCGGTAGGTCTTGAGCTTGAGCCCGTCGCTGGTCGTAATGCCGGCCGATTCTTGACCGCGATGCTGCAGGGCATGGAGCCCCAGGTACGTGAGGTGGGCCGCTTCCTCATGGCCGAAGATGCCGAAAACACCGCACATGAGAGGCTCCGAACGAGGGACGGGCGCGGGAAGCGCCAGAGGGCTGTCGTGTAACTGATGTCTCCTTCGGTGTCCCGACGGTGGTGTTCTGAACAGGTAGGCTGGTGTAGGAGGTCGCTCGCGGACGGTACGCCTCAAGAAAGGCTGCACACGCTGATGGAGCTCGGGGTTCACAAACACGAACGGGTTTCCACCCTGTACCGGAAGTTCGGTACGGCGATCTACTCGCGCTGTCGCCGTCTGTTGAAGGACGACGCCCTCGCGGAAGACGCCACTCAGGAGGTTTTCGTGCGCGTACTGCGACACATCGAGAGCGCCCCGGACGACGCCACCGCGTTGGCCTGGATCTATCGGATCAGCACGAACTACTGCCTCAACCAGATCCGCGATCGGTCGCGGCAGGCTGAGCCGACGGCCCCTGACGAAATGCCCGAGGGTGACAACACGAGCCCCGAGGTCGACCTGCTCGATCGGGAGACGGCGATGAAGCTCATCCGCCGCGCGCCCGAGAAGCTGCAGGAAGTCGCGGTGCTCTATTACGTGGATGGCCTGGAGCAGGAGCAGGTGGCGACCACGCTGGGCATCTCCCGGCGCACCGTCATCAACCGGCTGCAGGAGTTCATCGAACGAAGCAAAAAGTTCGTCAGCAGGGACGGTGTCGCATGAACGCTCAGCTCCTCTCCCGTGGCCACCTGTCGAGTGAGGCGATCGACCTCCTCCTGCTCGCCGCGCTCTCTCCCCCCGAGGCCAACGAGGCCAAGCAGCACCTCGACGGCTGTGACGATTGCCGCGTGCGCTGGCAAGAGCTCAACGCCGACAAGCAGCGCTTCGAGCAGTTCGTCTTCGCGCGCACCCTGCCGAAGGTCGAGGCCCGGGTGGCCGCCGAACGCCAGGGGTTCTTCGGCCGCTTCAAGTTCCAGCTCCTGGTGCCCATTCTCGGCGTGGCTGCGGCGTTTGCCGTGGTCGCCACCATGGGCCCGGGTACGCAGACCGAAGACGACGTCTACGTGGGCATCAAGGGCGCTCAGCCGACCCTCGAGGTGTTCGCGGTGCGCGGGGCCGGCGGGGCTTTCCCCGTGTCGTCGGGTGTGACGTTGCAGCCCAAAGACAAGATCCGCTTCGTGGTGAACCCGGCGGGCGCGAAATACCTGATCGTCGCCAGCCGCGATGGTGCGGGCCTCTTCTCGGTGTACCACCCGTTCGGTGCGCAGCAGAGCCAGCCGCTGACGGGGGCCAGGTCGAAGCTCGAGCTGCCCGGCGCCGTCGAGCTCGACGCCACGCTGGGTGCAGAGCGTCTGGTGGCGGCCTTCTCGGAAGAGCCGCTGATGGCCGAGCAAGTCGAAGCCGCGCTCAAGGCAGACCCGAAGAACCCCAAGCTGCCCGGCGTGCGCTTCGTCACCACCGAGTTCGTCAAGGTGGCGCCGTAAGGCTGTCGTGAACAAGCTCGCTCTCCTCATTCTCCTGTGCGCGGCGGTGGCTTCTGCCGAGACCCGCCGCCTGGCCATCGTGGTGGGCAACAACGCGGGCACCGGCGAGATGCCGCCCCTGCGTTACGCCGAGAGCGACGCCGGCAAGATGGCGCGCGTGATGGTCGAGCTGGGCGACGTCCTCGCTGAAGACGTGATGTTGCTGCAGGGCCAGGGCGTCGATCAGGTCGAACGCGCCATCACCGAAGTGCGAGACCGGGTGGCCTTCTTCAAGAAGTCGCCCGACGTGCGCACGGTGGTCTTCTTTTACTTCTCCGGTCACTCCGACGGCGAGGCGATCGAGCTGGGCCACCAGAAGCTCGCCTACGCGCGCTTGAAGGCGCTGCTCTCGGGCACCGGCGGCGACGTACGCCTGGTGGTGGTCGATGCCTGCCGCAGCGGCGCGGGCCTGCGCGAAAAAGGCGGCAAGCCGGCCGACACCTTCACCATTCGCCTGGCCGACACGCTGCAGACCACGGGCGAGGCCTTCATCACCTCGAGCGCGGCCGACGAAGCGTCGCTGGAGTCGAGTGAAGTGATGGGCAGCTACTTCACCCACAACCTCATCTCGGGCATGCGCGGCGCGGCCGATGCGTCGGGCGACAAGCTGGTGACCCTCGCCGAGGCGTACAAGTACGCGTACGACCGCACGGTGGTGTCGACCGCGATGTTGCCGGTCGGTGCGCAGCACCCCAACTACGACTTCAAGCTCTCGGGCCAGGGTGAGCTGGTGCTCGCGACGCTCCTGAAACCCTCGTCGGTGCTGGTGCTGCCCGAGGCCGATCGAAGCCTGGTGATCGACCTCGCGCGCGATCAGGTGATCGTCGAAGTGGTGGGCGGCGCCCGCGAGGTCGCGTTGTCGGCCGGCCACTACGGCCTGCGCCTGTTCAAGGGCGGCCAGGGGTACGGCGGCCGCGTCACCCTCACCGACGGCATGCGCCACGTGGTGCAGATGAGCGCGATGACGCCGATTCACTCGTCGGTGGTGGTCGCCGCCAAGGGTGGCCCGCTGGTGGTGCAGCGCATGGATTCGCCCCGTTCGCGCGCGGAAGCCGGCGTGGGCGTGAGCCTCGGCGGCACCGGGCGCATTCTCGCGCCGCAGGGCACGGCCCAGGGGCCCAAGTGGCAGCTGCGCGCCGACGTCGAGCCGCTCACCACCACCTTCGCTTCGTTCAGTGGGGGAAGGTTCTCCGGCACGCTGCACCTGCTGGCGCTCGGTGAGATGAGCTTCGACGCCAATCCTCCCGGGGGTGAAGCCGCCAACGAAGCGGGCGCTCAGCTGCGGGTGGGCTACCGGCTCGCGGTCGACCTCTGGCGCGTGCAGCTGGGCCTGGGCGTGGAGTTGGGCCCCGGCGTGCTGGCGCAGCTCTACGAGGCCCGCGCGATGACCGTGGTGTTCGCCTTCGCGCCGCGCATGACGCTCAAGGTGCGCATCGCGCCGTCGGTCGCGTTGATCGCCAGCGGAGACTTCAGCTTCACCGGGCTCAACTACGGCGCGACCGCGTCGGACTCCGGGTTCAACTGGTTCGTTTACCCCTCGTTGTCCGCGGGGTTGATGGTCTTCTTCTAGGAGCCGTGGTGCGACTTCTCCCCTGCGTCATCGTGATGTCGGTTCTGGCTGCTTCCGCCCGCGCAGCGCAGCCCGCTGAACAAGATGCCGCGGTCGACCGCCTCGGGAGGGTCTCGCAACAGCAGTCAGCACTGACGCCAAACGACCTCACCGTCGCAGCCCTCAACCAGCGCATCAACAGTCTCGCCGCTGACGTCGAGTTGGCGCGAGCGCGCTTCACCCGGCTCAGTTCAGGTTGGGTACCCGCTGACGTGGGCGAGAACCAGCGCGCGGCGTACCTCACCCGACTGGAGATCTTCACCAGGGCCGACAAGCGCCTTTCGGCCGCCAGAGCTGCGCTCGCGATGGAGGAGGACTACACCGCGTACAAAGCCAACCCGAACGCCGCGACGGCAGCGAAGGCGCAGCAGTCGATGCGTCAGTTCTGCTCGCGCTTGCGCTCCGACGAGCCCGCGTACCCGGTGTGCAGCCGGGAGGAAGAGCTCAGCGCCGCCTCTGCGAACCTGGCGTCGAAGGCCTTCGACGGAGGCAAGAACCTGCCGACGCAGACCCTGGTGTTCGGCACCGAGAATCGCCGCTCGGCGGCCTTCACGCTCGGCAAAGAAGGCGCCCGCTTGTTGGTCGAGGGCGCGCCTCTCACCGACTTCGTGCTGACGGCGGCCCGCCCCAACGTTCCGGATGCCCTCTTCGAGTTCGTCAATTGCGCGGGGGCCTCTTCCATCGAGCAGTGCGACCTCATTCCGCGGGACACCAGAGGCGCCATCGCGGTGAGCCTGGCCGACGGAGACGACGTCTGGTTGCGCGGCAGCCCCGGCGCGGTGGTGGCCACCCTCTCGAAGCAAGGCGCCGCGGTCTCGATCGAAGAGCTGGTCATCGCGAAGCCCGAGCAGGCCTCGAAGCCCTCGGGCCGCACGCTCGCGGCCTTTGGCTACGACGATGACGGTGGCGGCCTGAACTTCGCGGTCGCGGCCTTCACGAAACTTCCGCGCGTGTTCGTGGTGTTCGCCCGCGCCGAGACCCCGGTCACCGGGGAGCGTGGTGGCGAGAAATACGCGCCGCTCGCACCAGGTGAGCCCGTGCTGCTGCTCAACGACCGGAAGGTGCTTCGCGTCAACGGCGACGTCGTCGAGCCGACGTTTTCGGAGGAGCGCGACGAATATTACGAGAGCCGCAAGAAGAGCCCGGCTGATGATTGGTTCACCACCCAGGCGCCGAACAAGGTGGTGTTGCCCAGCGCGCCCACCTTCGATTCAGCGGGCATGAGTGTCGCGACGATCAGCTTCGATGGAGACATTGGGGAATTCGAGAAGAGCCAGGACAAGCGGGTGCTCGCGTTGTTGAAGGCGCGTGAGCCGGTCAAGGCGTGCGTTGCGAAAGAAATGGCCGCCTCGGGCACGGGCGCAGGTCTGGGCCTCGCCACGTACAACAAAGACGGCACCATCAAGAAAGTGCAGTCGCTCACCGCCGTGTTCGAGACGCGCGCGGCCAAGCGGTGCAACGTGGCTCCGATGCTCAAGAAGCGCGACGCGCTCCTGGGGACGCTGGCCAAAGAGTCTCTCGAGCGCGTCAAGGAAGTCCTCAGCGCGCCGTAGCTGCGGAGAAAAGTTTCACAGTTGATCGGCCCTGTGGGTCTTGAAGCCACCTCGTCGTTTCCAGGAGCTTCAAATGGGTGCCTTGTTGCTGATCGTCGGTCTCGCGGTGCTGGGCTTTGGCCTGTGGAACCACCTCAAGGGCAAACGCATCCTGGCGGCGCCTTTCAAGAAGACCGGCGAGATCGCCAAGAACCCCAGCTCGCCCGACCCCAAAGGCGCGATGTCGACTGAAGGCAAGGTGGTGCCCCCCGAGCAGGAGCTGCTCTCGCCCTGCACCAAGCAGCCCTGCCTCGCCTACGAGGTGAAGATCGAGCGCCTCTACGAGAAGACCGAGACCACCCAGGATGGCACCAAGACCGTCAAGGGCAGCGAGACGCTCACCACCCTCAAGGGCGGCGCGGTCTTCGGCCTCGATGACGGCTCGGGCATCGTGAAGATCGACGTCAGCAAGGGCGCCGACTTCGACAACTTCAAAGACGGGCTCAAGAAGGAGCTCAACGGCCACTCGGGCTCCTCGCACCTCAACTTCGGCGAGCTGACGTACGACGTGCCGGTCATCGGCGGCGACAAGGGCTGGACCACCGGCTTCAAGGCCACCGAAAAGTTCGTGCCCGTCGAAGGCAGCCTGTTCGTGCTCGGCAAGCTCGAGGGCGCCTCGTTGGTCAAGCCGGGTTGGCGCTCGATGATGACCTCGGCCAAGGGCCGCGAAGGGTTGCTCGGCTCGATTCAGAAGAAGAAGAAGTTCAGCTTCATCGGCGGCGGCGTCGCGGCGGTGCTCTCCATTCCCGCGATGATCTTCGCGCCCGAAGCCGACCCGAACGCGGTCTCGGCGTACTGCGAGTCGAAGCTCACCGACGCGCGCCCGCAGTGCAGCGACACCGTCTCGAGCGTCAGCGGCGAGAAGTACACGTGGACCGTCACCAAGCCCGGTGAGTACGAGCTGAGCGTCATCGCGCCGGCCAAGAAGGTGAGCTTCCTGCCCCAGCTCATCTTGAAAGATGCTGCCGGTGAGGAGCTCGCCAACGAGCTGGGCAACGTGGGCACGAAGGCGGTCACCACCGTCGACGTGAAGGCCGGCACCTACGAGCTGACCGTGCTGCCGGGCGACGGCTACATGGTCAAGGGCGGCTTCTCGTTCGACCTCGCCATCAAGTCGCTCACCCCTGACGCCGCGCCCGCCGTGGCCGCCGCTGAAGGAGAAGAGAAGAAGGGCGCCTTCACCGCCGAAGAGCTCGCCACCCGCGTGGCCGACCTGAACGAGCTGTGCCCCGACACGTTCTGCGAGGGGCAGTTCAACTACGACTTCAAGAAGCTCGACTGCCTCGACGCGTCGCACTGCACCCTCTCGTTCGTGGCGAAGGATCAGGATCACCCCAGGGCGAAGCCGATGAACGCCGAGGTGCTGGTGAGCGGCTTCACTGCGCTCAACGCCGACCCCGAGAAGGAGTTCGTCTACGAAGGTTCGTTCGACGAGAAGGTCGGCGAGGCGCTGGCGAAGTGGGAGTCGAACCCGAAGACCACGGCCAGGCCGGCACCGGTGGCGAAGGCCGCCCCTGCCCCCAAGCCCGCGCCCGCTCCCGTGAAGGTGGCCGTTCAGCCCCGGCCCGCCCCCGCTCCCAAGCCGATGATCGCGAAGCCTGCGCCCAAACCGGCCGCCGTCGCGGTGGCGCCCGTGGCCAAGCCCGCCCCGGTGCCGGTGGTGAAGAAGTCGTCGGCGCCTGCGCCGGTCACCACCAGCCGCAACAACAAGAACCTCGAAGACTGACCGCACCGTCAGCAGAAATGACGAGGCCCGGCGCTCTGTGGAGCACCGGGCCTTTTGCTTTTCCCGGCCGCAGTCACCGTTTCCACCCACCGCGCATGGCCCACCGAATGGATGGTCAGAATCGAGCTACGCCCCGCTTTGGCGAATAGATCATCAGCCTCAGGGAAGTGCGCATGACACCCACGGCAATCGCCCCCACGGGGGTTCCTGGCCTCGACGACATCTTGACCGGCGGGTTGCCGAAGAATCGGCTGTACCTGACGATGGGCTCACCGGGGGTGGGCAAGACCACGCTGGGTCTGCAGTTCCTCTTCGAGGGGCGCGATCGGGGCGAGACGGTGCTCTACGTGACGCTCTCGGAGACGTCCGAAGAGCTGCGCGACGTGGCCCAATCACACGGCTGGTCACTCGAAGGCGTGCACCTGCTCGAGCTCTCTTCACTCGAGGAGGCGATGGCCAACGAGGCGCAGAACACGCTCTTCCACCCCTCGGAGATCGAGCTGCACGAGACCATTCAGAAAATGCTGACGCTGATGAAGGAGATCAAGCCGTCGCGCGTGGTGCTCGATTCGCTCTCCGAGATCCGCCTGCTGGCCGGTGATGCGCTGCGGTACCGCCGGCAGATTCTGAGCCTCAAGCAGTTCTTCGTCGGCCGGAACTGCACCGTGATGCTGCTCGACGACGGCACCGCTGAAGCCAATGATCTCCAGCTGCAGAGCCTGGTGCACGGGGTGATCACCCTGCAGCAGCTGGCCCCTGAATACGGGGCGGAGCGCAGGCGCATTCGCGTTCAGAAGCTGCGCGGGGTGAACTTTCGCAGCGGCAACCACGACTACATCATCGAGAAGAACGGCATGAAGGTCTTCCCCCGCCTGGTGGCGGCGGAGCACCGCTCGAAGTTCGCGCGGGACTCCATCACCAGCGGCGTGCCCGAGCTCGACCAGCTGCTGGGAGGGGGCATCGACCGCGGCACCAGCACCGTGATCATCGGGCCCGCCGGCACCGGCAAGTCGTCCATCACCACCCAGTTCGCCAAGTCGGTCATCGCGCGCGGCGAAAAGGTGGCCGCGTTCACCTTCGACGAGAACGTGAGCACGTTCCTGGCGCGCGCAGGCGGCATGGGCAACCCCCTCGAAGAGGCCGTGAAGAACGGCATGCTGATGCTCCGGCAGGTCGACTCCGCCGAGCTGTCGCCCGGTGAGTTTGCGCACGCCATTCGTGACGCGGTCGACGCAGGCGCGAAGGTGGTGATCATCGACAGCCTCAACGGCTACCTGAACGCGATGCCCGAGGAGCGGTTCCTGCTCATCCAGCTCCACGAGCTCCTCACCTACCTGGCGCAGAAGGGCGTCGCGACCCTGTTGGTGGTCACCCAGCACGGCCTGGTGGGCACCATGCAGACCCCGGTCGACGTCACCTACGTGGCCGACACGGTGATCCTGATGCGCCTCTACGAGGCGGACAGCGCGCTGCACCGGGCGATCTCGGTGACCAAGAAACGCACCGGCCCGCACGAACAGACGATTCGGGAGCTCCAGCTGACCCAAGACGGCGTTCGCCTCGGGCCCGCGCTGCGCAACCTCCACGGCATCCTGACGGGCGTGCCGAAGTCCTCGCAGCCGTCCGCTTCGCACCCTCAATGACATGAACGCCGACCAGACCGATCACCGCGTGCTGGTGCTCGCCCCTACGGGACGAGATGGAGAATTGTCGGTGCGCTTGCTCGGCGAGGCGGGAATCACCGCCCACCGGTGTGCCTCCATGCAGGCGATGATCGCGGAGATGGCTCGCGGCGCCGCGGCCGCGCTGGTGACCGAAGAGGCGCTCACCCCGGAGTCCGTGCCCGCCCTGCTCCACGGGTTGCACCGCCAACCGCCCTGGTCGGACTTCCCGGTGCTGGTGTTCACCAGCGGCAGTGCCCGCGAAGATCACCGCCTCGAGGCCTGGCTGCGCGAGATCGGCAACGTGACGTTGATCGATCGGCCGGTGCGCATCGCCACCTTGATCTCCCAGATGCGCGCCGCCCAACGCGCCCGGGCCCGCCAGTACGAAGCGCGCGACGTGCTCGAGCGGCTGCAGCGCCAGGAGGCCCAGCTGCGCGCCTCCGATCGCGCGAAGGATCAATTTCTGGCCACCGTCTCGCACGAGCTGCGGACGCCGCTGACCGCCATCCTCGGCTGGGTGCAGCTGCTGGTGGGCGGCCGGATGACCGGGGAGAGCGCGCTGACCGCCTACAAGACCATCGAGCGCAACGCCCGCGCGCAGGCCCAGCTGGTGGAAGACCTGCTCGACGTCTCCCGGGTGATCGCCGGCAGCCTGCGCCTCGAGGTCAAGCCCTTCGAGCTGTGCGCGGTGATCTCCCTGGGGGTCGAGTCGATGCGGCCCGCCGCCCAGGCCAAGGGCGTCACCTTGCTGACCATCGGGCTCGACCAGAGCGTGCCGATGGTGGGCGACGCGGCCCGGGTGCAGCAGATCGTCTGGAACCTGGTGAGCAACGCCATCAAGTTCACGCCCCCGGGGGGCCGGGTCGAGGTCGAGGTCACCGCGAAGAACGACCATCACCGCATCACGGTGCGCGACACCGGCGACGGCATCGACCCCGGCTTCCTGCCCTACGTGTTCGATCGGTTCCGCCAGGAAGACGGCAGCTCCACCCGGCGGCAGGGTGGCCTGGGCCTGGGGCTGGCCATCGTGCGGCACCTGGCCGAGCTGCATGGCGGCACGGTGAGCGCGCACAGTGACGGGCCCGGCAAGGGCGCCACCGTGGCGATCGAGTTGCCCGACCCGCGATCACCGGTGAGCGTCGAGCTGGGCGTCGCAGCCCCTCACGTCGACCCCGAGGCGCTGCGGGGGGTGCGCGTACTGGTGGTCGAGGATCAACGAGACACGCGCGAGATGATCGCCGTCACCCTGGAGCGCTTCGGCGCACAGGTGATCACCAGCGCCACCGTGAAGGAGGCCCGCGAGGCGGTCGCCCTCGACGTGCCTGATCTGATCGTCAGCGACATCGCCATGCCCGGTGAAGACGGCTACTCGTTCCTCAGGATGCTGAGGGCTTCGGGCAAGCTGGTGCCGGCGGTGGCGCTCACCGCGCTGGCCAACTCGAGCGATCGTCGCGCCGCGCTCCACTCGGGTTTCGACGCCCACCTCGCCAAGCCCATCGATGGCGAACAGCTGGCCACCACGCTCGCCGAGCTCTGGCACGAGCACCGGCGCAAGACCGGCTGAGGAGAGGCGAAACGAACGGAAAAACCTGAGCGAAGCCGGTTCAGCGGAACGCTGGGCGTGCGCAGCTGCAGCGAAGCGGAAGATGCGCCGAGGCGAAGCGACCAGAGATAGAGAGCGGTTCATGACCGTCTCCGCGATTTTCAACCCGGCCCGCTGGCGCCCCGTCGAAGGTTTCAACTTCAAAGATCTCACCTTTCACCGCGCGGTCGATCAAGGCACCGTGCGCATCGCCTTCAACCGGCCCGAAGTGCGCAACGCCTTCCGCCCGCGCACCGTCGACGAGCTGTTCAAGGCCTTCGAAGCCACCCGCTTCATGACCGACGTGGGCGTGGTGCTGCTCACCGGCAACGGGCCTTCACCCAAAGACGGCGGCTGGGCCTTCTGCTCCGGCGGCGATCAACGCATTCGCGGCAAAGACGGCTACCAGTACACGCCCGAAGACAAAGACCTCGACCCCGCCGGGCTGGGCCGCCTGCACATCCTGGAGGTGCAGCGGCAGATTCGCTTCATGCCCAAGGCGGTCATCGCCGTGGTGCCGGGCTGGGCCGTCGGTGGTGGTCATTCACTGCACGTGGTCTGCGACATGACCATCGCCAGCAAAGAACACGCGGTCTTCAAACAGACCGATGCCGACGTGGCGAGCTTCGACTCGGGCTATGGCTCGGCGCTGCTCGCCCGCCAGGTGGGCCAGAAACGCGCGCGCGAAATCTTCTTCGTGGGCCGCAACCACAGCGCTGATCAGGCCATGGCCATGGGCATGGTCAACGCGGTGGTGCCACACGCGCAGCTGGAAGACTTCGCGCTCGACTGGGCGGCGGAGATCAACTCCAAGAGCCCCACCGCCATCAAGATGCTCAAGTACGGGATGAATCTCCCCGACGACGGCCTGGTGGGCCAGCAGCTGTTCGCCGGTGAAGCCACCCGCCTCGCTTACGGCACCGACGAAGCCCGGGAAGGCCGCGATGCCTTCGTTGGCAAACGGAAGCGGGATTTCTCGAAGGTGCCCTGGAGCTATTGAATTACGGGGTGTTTGACACCCCCAAACCTGTGGATTTCTGAGCGCGAATCTTTTTCCAACGCGCTTTTCACTCTGACGGGGGGCGATGGGTAATGTCCGCGCCGGGTGGGAACAACGACAGCCCGAATCGCAGCACCTTCCGCCGCCACGCGCGGCCTCACATTGGAGTGAATCGAATGGGCTTTTTCCTTCTGATCGTCGGCCTGGCTGTCCTGGGCTTTGGTCTGTACAACATGATGGCCGCCAAGCGCGTGCTCGCCGCTCCCTTCAAGAAGACGGGCGAGCTGGCGAAGAACCCGGTGTCGGAAGACCCCAAGGGCGCCATGTCGACCGAAGGCAAGGTCATCCCGCCGGCCGTCACGCTCCTCTCGCCCGCCAGCAAGCAGCCTTGCCTCGCGTACGAGCTGAAGATCGAGCGCCTGTACGAGAAGACCGAGACCACCCAGGACGGCACCAAGACGGTCAAGGGCACCGAGACGCTCGACACCATCAAGGGCGGCGCTGTGTTCGGCCTCGACGACGGCTCGGGCCCCTTCAACATCGACGTCAGCAAGGGCGCTGACTTCGACAACATGAAGGACGGCTTCAAGAAGGAGCTCAACGGTCACTCGGGCAGCTCGAACATTCAGTTCGGCGAGTACTCCTACGACGTGCCGGTGATCGGCTCTGACAAGGGCTGGACCACGGGCTTCAAGGCCACCGAGAAGTACGTGCCGGTCGAAGGCAACCTGTTCGTGCTCGGCAAGCTCGAGGGCGCGTCGTTGGTCAAGCCGGGTTGGCGCTCGATGATGACCTCGGCCAAGGGCCGTGAGGGTCTGCTCGGCGCGCTCGAGAAGCGAAAGAAGTTCAGCTTCATCGGCGGCGGCATCGCTTCGCTGCTCTCCATCCCCGTGATCATCATGACCCCGGCCGCTGACCCGAACGCGCTGGGCGCCTCGTGCCCCTCGACGATGACGGACACCCGCGTGCGCTGCACCGACACGGTCACCGACGACGACACCTTCACCTGGACGGTCACCAAGCCGGGCAAGTACGACCTCACCGTGTACGCGCCGGCCAAGAAGGTCTCGTTCGATCCCGGCCTGATGGTCACCGACTCGACGGGCGCTGAGCTCGTCAAGGTGGCTGGCGGCGTGGGCGGCAACGCGATGGCCTCGGTCGACGTGAAGGCCGGCACCTACAAGGTGAAGGTCTACCTGGCCGACAACTTCAAGGTGAAGGGTGGCTACTCGTACGAGTTCGAGATCGCCGCGCAGGGTGGCGCCGCTCCTGCCGTCGCCGACCAGATCGCCGACGACAAGGAACTGCCTGCGGAAGACGTCGCTGCCGCTCCCGAAGGTGACGTGGCTCCTGAAGCCGCTGAGCCCGCGCCGGCCAAGCCCTCGAAGAAGAAGAAGAAGTAAGCGAGGCGAAATTTCCTGCGCGCCACCGACCGGGCTGGCGCTGACGGGACAAGGGCTCGGACCGAAAGGTCCGGGCCCTTTGTTTTGCCTGCGTCTTGCCTCGACCAGGCCATGAAGCCGCGTTGACGCGCTTTCTGGTACAGCCACCGCTCACGTGAAACGCCGTCTCCTGATCACGCTCGGAGTTCTCACCGCGGTGGTGCTGCTGGGGTGGGCCACCGCGTCGGTCGATCGCTGCGGCACGTGGACCGCCACCCCGCCCGCGTTGACGCACCTGGCGCGTGGGCAGGGAGACCTGCAGGTGGGCGCGGCGAAGCGGCAGCTGCTGCCGATCTTTCCCACCACGGTGGGTGGTTACGGCCCGCGGCGGACGACGGTCGACTCCGCGCTCAGCCCGCTCTTCGCGCGTGCGCTGGTGCTCGACGTGGGGGGCCAGCGCCTGGGCGTGGTGTTGCTCGACGTGCTGCTCATTCCCCCGCAGCTTCGCGACGCCATCGGGAAGGCGCAGGCGTTTCCCACCTGGGTGATCGCCACGCACACGCACTCCGGGCCTTCGGGGTTCGACCCACGTTTTGCCTCGGAGCTCGCGGCGCTGGGCAACTACGCGCCGGCTGACTTTCAGGTGCTGGTCGACGCGGGAAGGGAAGCGCTCACCGCAGCCACCGCGGCGGTGAAGCCCGCGCGCCTCGAGGTGGGCCAGCAGCTCGTCGAAGGCGTCTCCACCCCGCGCTCGGGCTCGGCGGTGGATCGCCGCATCACCCGTGTTCGCTTCGATGCCGAAGCCGGGCCCGTGGCGCAGCTGATCATCGCAGCGGCCCACCCCACCCTGGTGGCGCGGCGGCCCGAAGGGCTGCACCCCGACTGGCCCGGCCTGCTCGCCGAACGTCTGGAGCGGGAGCAGGGGCCGATCACCTTCGTGCTTCAAGGCGCGGGAGGAAACGCGAGCATCGATCGCGCGCTGCTGCCCACGCCCGAAGCGGCGGCCACCCGGCTGGAGGCCCTCGTGCGCGCGCTGCCCACCGCCGCTCAACCCGCCCAGCTCGACGCGGCGTGGAGCGAGGTGCACCTGGGCCTGCCCCGGCCTGATGCCCGGCGCGTGGTGCCCAACGCTCTGGTGGCGGCCGCGGAGAACGCGCTGTGCGACGACGCGGAAGACATCGCGGTGCTGCATGCGCTGAGGCTGGGTGAAGCGCGGTTTCTGCTGGTGCCCTTCGAGGCGTCGTACGCCGCGGGCCTGGTGCTGGAAGAGCAGTCGAACAGCACCCGGCTCATCTCGCTGGCCGACGGGTACGGCGGCTACGTGGAGACGGTGGAAGCGGCGCGCACCGGCGAGGGTGAGGCCCGGCGGCAGTACTTTGCGCCCGAGCTGCTCACCAGGTTGTCCGAAGCCGCGAAGCTGGCCGGCGAGGGAATTCGCTAAGAGCCCTACTTCACCAGGGCGATCTTCGAGTTCTTCTTCTTCTGTTTGAAGAGCAGCACCGTGCGACCCATCGTCTGGGCCACATCGCTGCCGCTGCCTTCAGCCAGCTTCTGAACCGAGGCCTTGCGGCCTTCACGATCTTCTTCGGCGATCTTCACCTTGATGAGCTCGTGATCCTTCAGCGCCTGCGTCACCGCGCCGATCACGCCTTCGGTGACCCCGTCGCTGCCCACCAGGACCACTGCCGAGAGGTGATGCCCCAGCGCCCGGAGCTGCCGTTTCTGCTTGCCGTTCAATGCCATGGAGTCCCGCTCGTACAATGAAGCTGCCCGGGCTGGCTTCATTTGTTCACTTCTTGATGGAGCGCAGTTCGCGCTGGGCGTCGATGTGTTTGGGGTCGAGGGCGACACACTTCTTGAAGTTGATCATCGCGGTCTTCTCGTCGCCGTTCTTCTGCGCCACGAAGCCGAGGAAGAAATAGGTCGCCGCGACGTTCGGGTTCTTCGCCACGCAGAGGTTCAGGTCGCGCATCACCTCGGTGAGCACGGCCTTGCGGTCGGTGGCGGCCAGAAACTTCGCGTAGCCCCGCCAGGCGTAGAACTCGGCCTCGTCGGCGTTACAGCCGACCGCCTCTTCGAACATCTTCACCGCGTCGGGGTACTTGCGGGCCTGCACCAGAATGCGGCCCTTCTGAAAGACCTCTTCGGCGCGGAGGATCTTCTCGATGTCGACCTTCGAGCCCGTACCGCCCGCGTCGAGCTCAGCGGTGTACTCCTTGCGCAACCCGGGGTCCGACAAGGTGCGGTTGGCTTCACCGATGAGCGCGAAGACGTCGGCCTTCAGCTTGGCGAGTGACTCGGGAGAACCGGGCGCCACGGTGTCGGGGTGGTAGCTGCGCGCGGCCTTCAAATAGGCCATCTTGACCGCGTTCGCATCGGCGTCTTTCTTGAGCCCCAGCACCTCGAAGAAGTTCTGCTTCTTCATCAGATCGTGGGTGGCCTGGAGCGCCTTCGTCTCGGCCGCTGCGCTGGCCGCGGTCGCTGTCGGAGTCGCAGGCGCCGCCGCGGCCGGCTTCATCACCGGAGGAAGCGGACGCTGGGGCGCAGCAGCGGCCGGGTACGGCATCGCGGGCCTGGGCATCTGCGCCGGATTGCCCGGCGCGGTCGTTGGCCGGGCCGGGGGCGTGGTCACCACGGGCGCAGCGGGCGCGGGCGAGGTCACCACGGGCGGAGCGGCAGTGGGCGCGGCCACCACCGGCCGGGGGGGCACGGGCGCCGAGATCACCGGTTTCGCCGGGGCCGGAGCCGGGGGCGGCGGCGCGGCCGAGGCTTTGGGGGCGTTCGGGTTGACGCTCGCGTACGAGATCAGCTCGAGGGGCGCGAGCATCCACGCCGTACGGAGGATCGTGTCGGCCTCGGCGGGCACGTCCTTCATCAGCTGTTGCAGCGAGCGCACGCCGTCGAAGTAGTTGAGCGCGCGGGTCTCCTGCGGCGTCAGGCGCAGATCGTTCACCGCCACCCGCCCGGCGCCCTTCATCACGGGGAGCTCGAGCGCCCGGTTGAGGCGCCTTCGCACGTCGGACATCGGCACCTTGCGCAGCGCCTCGAGATACACCGCCCACTTGTTGCCCATGGGCATCGACCGCGAGGCGGGCAGCTCTTCGAGATCGAACGTGAAGGTGCCCTGCTCGGCGGTGAGCGCGCGGTGGAGCAGCAGGCTCGCGCGCTGGCCCAGGTGCTGGAAGACGGCGTTGGGGTTGAGCAGGCCCAGGCCGAACAACGCACTGAGCAGTTCGCCCCCAAACCGGGCGCTCTGGGCCTGGGCCTGATCGATCTGCGCCTGCGTGGCGAGCTTCTGCGCGAGGAGAAACGTGTCGAGCGAGTCTTCGACGTGGGTGGAGTCGACGTACTCCGGGTTGCCCTTCTTGAAGTGCACCGCCAGCTCGCGGTCGGGCAACGTCACGGTCAGCAGCCCGTTCACCTCGGACGCAGCGGCGAGGGAGTAGAGCTGCTGCGCCGAGTGCTCTTCCAGCTTGCCTGAGGGCGGCAACGGCGACGGGCCCGCGGGTGGAGCGGCGCGCAGACCAGAGCCACTGGAGCTGGTCGCGGGCGCTGCGACGGGAGGCCGCGGCGGTGCGGGGGCGGCGGGCTGGGCGGAGTTCATGAAGTCCGCCACGGAAGGTGACGAGCGCATCGGCGGGGCCGGGGTGTTCATGAAGTCGGCGACCGAAGGCGACGAGCGCATCGGCGCCGCGCTCACGCCCGAAAGTGAAGAGCGCACGGACGAACCGGGCGCCGTGGGGTTGTTCATGAAGTTCGCCACCGAAGGCGATGAACGCATGGCCGGCATGCCCGCGCTCGACGGTCGCGACGCGCCGACCTGCCCGGGCACCATGCCGCGACCCGGCTGGGGCCTCGTACCGGGGCCTGCGGTCGGCCCGCCCGCCGGAGCGCGTGCACCGGGCCCGGCCACCGGCCCCCCCGCGGGCGCCGCGGAGATGCCGGAAGGCGAAGACATGGGGACCTGGCTGGGCAGCGCCGCGGGCAACACCACCGTGGCCCACTGCGCATCGAGCTGTTCGCCGGGCACCACGGTGTCGCCCCAGGTGTCTTTGGGGAAGATCATCCGCAGCCCCGGCACCCGGCCCGGAAAGACGTAGTTCACCCCGTCGGTGGAGATCTGCATGCGGCCGGCGATGACGCTGTTGTCGATCAGCAGCTCGATGCTGGGCGGGCTGAGCGGTCCGTAGACCTGGCCCTTGTCGTTGCGTACCCAGACCTGGAGAGGCTCGCCGCTCATCGCAGACCTGAAACTAATGCACATTGGCCCCCGCGGTAGAGGATTGCGCGCGCGGGGCTGGGCAGGGCGAGGCGCTCCACCGATACTCCAAAGCCATGACGGTCAAGGGCATCCGGGCAGCGCTGGTGCAGGCCAAGAAGGACGGCAAGGTCGACGTGGCCGAGGTCGACAAGATCGTCCTCAAGGCGCGCAGTGGGTGGGGCCTCGACACCTCCGAACGGGCCGAGCTGGTGAAGATGGCCGACAGCTTCGATGACCCGGCCAAACAGCGGCTGCTCTCGCACCTCTCCGCCATGGGCCAGAAGAACGCATGGGTGAACGTGGAGGCCGGTGGGCTCACCTCGGTCAAAGGCCGCTACGCGAACTACTCGGTCGGGGTGCCGGGGCTCTCGGCGAAGCTGGGGTTGTTCGACAATTGTTTCTCCCTGAAGGGCACCGCGAAGGCCGACGGCCTGATGAAGGTGGCCATCGAAGGGCAGCACGTCTCGGTGCAGGTGAAGAAGGGCGAGACCGCGGCGCAGGTGCTGGAGAAGGTGAAGAAGGCGCTGCCTTCGCAGGTGACCGGGGTGCTGCTCCAGGGCGACGTGCAGCCGTTCGACGGGGCTTCGTTCAAGGGCACCGCCGCGGCGGCCACCGACACCGCCGCGCACCTGATGCTCTACAAGCCGGCCTCCCTGGGCCTCTCGCCGGGTGAGGTGCCGCTCAAGGTGGTGGTGACCGGCTACGGCGCGTTCATGGGCATCACCGACAACCCGTCGGCGAACATGGCGCAGAAGCTGGCCGAGGCCGGGGTGAAGGGCGGCATCGTGGAGTACCGCCGCCTCGACGTGACCACCGACGCCGTCGACGCCTTCGTGGCGGAGATGCGGCGTGCACCGCCCGACGTCATCCTTTCCATGGGCGTGACGCACGGGCAGGCGCAGGTGGAAGAGCGGCCCGAAAATCTCCTGGGCGCCGCGACCGACGGCAACAACCAGCAGATGATGGAGCGCGAAGTGCGTGCGGGGGGAGCGAAGGAGCTCACCACCGACCTGCCCGTGGGCACCATCGACGACGCGCTCCGGCCCTTCGGCGACCAACGGGTGGTGGGCACCAGCAAGAGCGACCCGAACTACGCGCCCGACCGCAGCGCCTACCTCTGCAATTACCTCGGCTACAACCTGGCCACTGAGTTCGCGGGCACCCCGAAGACCACGGCCGGCTTCATGCACATCAGCCCTGAGACGCCGCCCGATCAGATGCACGCCGTGCTCGAGGCCGTCACGGCACGCCAACTCGACTGGCGGCGCGATCAGCACCCGGGCAGCTGAGCCCCGAAGCAGTTAAGACAGCCCTCGTGAAGACGACCGCCGCCCCCTCGAACACGTGGGAGATCCGCATGAACTGGGGCGACCGCGCCCTGGAGGCCGAGGTCGTCGACGGCCGTGGCCGCAAGACGCTCTCGTTGGGCGAACGGGCTGAAGACGATTTCGTCATCGGTGGCGGCGCGCGGCTGCACTTCGCGTGGAGCGAAACGGGCCTCGAGGTGCGCTTCTCCACCGGCGTGGGGGGCACGGCGTCGCTCAAGGGCGATGCCCCGGTGCCGTTGGGCCAGCTGGTCGAACGCGGTGGGGTGAAAGAAACCGACGGTGCGTACCGGGTCACCCTGAGCGGGGCCGATTCTTTGATGCTGCAGGTGAGCGGGCAGGTGATCGAAGTGCGTCAAGCGCGGGGCCGGATCGCCCGGCTGCGCATCGATTTGTGGGCCACCGGCGCGTTGATCCTGGGGCTGTTCCTGCTCGCGTTGTGGCTGGCCTCCACGATTCTCCCGATGCAGGGCCTCAACCTGATCCCCAAGTAAGCAGGAACTCCCTCTCCCTTCGGGAAAGGGTCGGGGTCAGGGCGTTACTTCTTCTCCAACTTCGCCTGCGCGCGCGCCTTCACCGCGGCATCCCGCACCCGCTCCACCAACCCGCGCGCCTGACCCAAAACCCGCCCGGCCACTTCGCTCTTCTGCGCGAGCCGTTCGTTGAGCACCTCCACCACGTCGACGGGGGCCGGCTCCTGCAGCCCATCGGCGAGCGAGCCCATCGTACGAAGCGGCCGCGAGCGCATGGCCTCCAACAGAGCGCTCGCTGACGCATTGACGGTGCGAGGCGAATCGAGCGTGGGCGCCGACGCATTCCACGCCGGGGGAAACAGCGCCGCCAGCCGGCAGAACACCATCGCTTCACCCAGCTCGAGCCCGGTGGCGAAGCTCAACGGAAACGTTCCAATGCGTTCACGATCCACCACGTAGCGGCCGCGCTGCACGGCGCCCGCATCGAGCCACGCCTTGAGCTCGAAGCGGCGGCCCAGGTCGACCGGCGGCGACGACAACGCCCACGCCTCGGTGCCCGCCTTCAGCCGCTCGACCAGCGACGAGACGTGCGAGCGATCGAGCAGCTCACCGGCCTCCAGGCAACACACGTACTGCCCGCGCGCGCGGGAGAGCCCGAAGTTGGTGCGCTCCAGGGCATCGGCCGGCGCTTCGCCCACCAGCACCAGGGTCAGCCCCGCCCTGCCCTTCGCCGCCTTCGCGAGTTCTTCCAGGCGCAGCTCGGGCAACGGCGAGATGACCATCAGCTCGAGCGGCGATTGCAGCTGGCCCGCCGCCGAACGAAGGGTGCCTTCGAGCGCCGCCGCGTCTTCGCCCCCCGAGACGATCACCGTGGTGAGGCCCGCGGTGCGTTCCGGCACCGAGGCCTCTGCGCCACGTTTGGCCACCAGCAGCAGCCGATCGGCCGCCGCGTCGGGGTTGAGCTGCTCGAACAATTGCCGCAAGGCCGCCTCGGTATCGGCCGAGAGCCCGGAGTCGACGTGCGGCGTCACCACCACGTCGCGGCTGCTCACCACGAAGCCGGCCTCGCGCAACCACGCCCGCACGTCACGTTCACTCGACGTGGGCGCGGGGCTCACCCCCAGCAGCGCGCGCAGCAGCACCGAAGAAGCGCTGGCGTTGGCGAAGGAGAAGACCAGCTCGGCGCCGGGCGCCGCCTGGGCCAGCCGGGTGAAGCCCGCGGCACCCTCCGCTGCGAACCCATCGAAGGCCACCACCACGTCGGGGTGAAACGCAGTCACCGCGTCGAGCGACTCGGGGTCGACCAGCACGGTGCAGCCGTTCTGCTCCAGCGCGGTCGTCAGTGATGCGTCAGCCGCGAGCAGGGCCACCTTGCGGCGCAACCCCGCCCGGCGGGTGACCAGCGTGCGCAGGTCGCCGACGGTCTGCCCGGTCACTTCTTCTTGCCCGCCAGCTCAGCCGCGAGCGCGGCGCGGTATTGCTTGCCGACCTGCCCCATCACCAGGTTGCGCGGGAGGAAACGGAAGGCGAACAGCCCCAGCCGGTTCATGAAGCCCTGCACGTAGAGCGGCTGCCGGCTCTCCAACGCTGCCAGCGCTTCCAGGGCCACCGACTCGACGGGCGCCAGCCAGCCGCGCAGGGTCTCGAACCGATCGCCCGAGGTCATCTCGGTGGCGATGCCGCCGGGGGCGAACACGGTCACGCTGATGTTGCTGCCGCGCAGCTCGTGGGCCAGCGCGGTACCGAACGCGGTGAGGAAGGCCTTGGTGCCCGAGTAGGCCGCCTGGAAGGGCACCGGCATCAGCCCGGCCATCGAAGTGACCAGCATGATGCGCGCCGAGGCGTTGGTGGCCTGGAAGTGTTTCACCAGCTCGCTGGTCAGGCGCGTGGTGCCGATGACGTTGGTGCGCAGCATCGTGTCGAAGGCGCTCCACTCCAGCTCGTGGTGGTGACCGAAGTGCGTGACGCCCGCGTTGAGGATCACCGCGGCCAGCGGCAGGGTCTTCGCGACGTCGAGCATGCGCTCCACGTCTTCGGAGCGGCTCATGTCGGCGGCCAACACCTTCACCTCGACGGCCGACGCGCGCAGCTCGGTCGCCAGGCTCTCCAAACGATCGGCACGGCGCGCGGTGATGAGCAGGTTCGCTCCGAGCTTCGCGAGCTTCTTGCACAGCTCGAGGCCCAGGCCCGAAGAGGCGCCCGTCACCCAGATCCACTGTCCTTTGAGATTCATGTCACAGGCTCCAGCGCAGCTCGGGCCGCAAGGGCCCCACGCCATCGGTCGGCGCCACGTGCAGCGCGACGCGGAAAGGGTTCTTCACGGTCTCATCGTTGCCCGCCGCCGAGAGCAGCAGCTCGTACACGCCGCCGCCCAGGCCCAGGCGGGCCAGCTCGACGCGCGCGGTACCGGCGCCCGACAGCTCGCCGCCGCTCCACCCGGTGCTCAAGAGCAGCCGGCCATCGGAGGCGATCAGATCGAGGCCGAACTTCACCTTCGCTTTTTCGCGGACGGACCAGTCGACCTCGATGGTGAGCGGCGCGTCGGCGCGGAAGGCCTGCTGCGCCGCGCCCCGGCCGTCTTTCAAGCGCACGGCCGACACGCTGCCCAGCGGCGCCTTGTCTTCGACCTGCACCCTGGAGGGCAGGGCGAGGCCCGGCTGATCGAGCGCGGAGTGGCCGGTCTTCTGCCCTTCGTTTTCAGCGGCGTTCACGGCGCGGCGGTACTCGTTCACCACGTCGGCGGAGTGGCCGTACATGCGCACCCGGCCCCCGTCGATCCACACCGCGGCGCTGCACCAGTTCTGCACGGTGGCCAGGTCGTGGGTGACCAGCACGATGGTCTTCCCGCTGGTGCGGAACTCGTTCATCTTGGTCTGCGACTTGCGGCTGAAGTGTTCGTCGCCCACCGCGAGGATCTCGTCGACGATCAACACGTCGGGATCCACGTGGGTGGCCACCGCGAAGGCCAGCCGCATGAACATGCCGCTCGAGTAGGTGCGCACCGGCTCGTCGATGAAGTCGCCCAGCTCGGCGAACTCGATGATGCCAGGCGTGCGCTCCTTCAACTCGGCCCGGCTCATGCCCAGGATGATGCCGTTGATGAGGATGTTCTCGCGGCCGGTGAAGTCGGGGTGAAAACCCGCGCCCAGCTCGAGCAACGCGCTGATGCGCCCCTGCACGTCGATGGTGCCGGTGGTGGGCGAGTAGATGCCCGTCATCAACTTGAGCAGGGTGCTCTTGCCCGAGCCGTTGCGGCCGATGATGCCGACGGTGGAGCCCTGGGGGATGCGCAGGTCGATGCCCTTGAGGGCCTCGATGTGCGTGGCCGGCTCGACCAGGCGGCGCTGAAACTTCAGCAGCCGCACCAGCTCGGTCTTCATGGTGGTCGATTCGTTGCGCTTCGAGGTCTTCTTGAACGACTTGAAGACGTTGTTGAGGACGATCGCGTCGGTGCTCATACCAGCTCCGCGAACTCTTCCCGGCGGCGTTCGAAGACGTTGCTCGAGATCCACATCAGCACCAGGGAGATGGCGGCCACGCTCAGCAGCGGCTGCCAATTCGGAATGCGCTGCTCGTAGAAGATGTCGCGCCACGCGGCCATCACCGAGGCCATCGGGTTCACGTGCATCAGCAGCTGCTGCGACTGCTCGCGGGTCAGGCTGCCCACGGCCGGCGCCGACTTGAGATCCCACAACACGGGGGTCAGAAAGAACGCCATCTGCACCAGGTTGCCCACGATGTGCTGCAGATCGCGGAAGGCCACGTTGAGCGCGGCGAACAGGTAGGTCAGCGCCAGGGTGAAGAAGGTCTGCACCAGCAGCACCGGCACCAGGAACACCATGTGCCAGGTGGGCGTGACGCCGAAGAACAGCCCCAGGCCCAGCAGCAGCGGCAACGAGAGCAGGAAGTTGATGAGGTTGGTCAACACCACGGTGGCCGGCAACACCTGGGCGGGGAAGCGCACCTTGGTGAGCAGGTCTTTGCGGTCGCTGATCGACGAGGTGCCGCCGAGCAGGGAACTGGAGAAGAAGATCCACGGCAACAACCCGGTGAACAGGTAGTACGCGTAGTTCGGCACCGCGCTGCGCATCACCATGCCGAACACCAGCACGTAGACGAGCATGTTCAAGGTGGGGTTCAGGAACGTCCAGAAGAAGCCCAGCACAGAGGCGCGGTAGCGGGCCTTGAGCTCGCGCATGGACAGGGCGAGGAGCAAGGCGCGGTACTGGTAAAGCTCGGTGAGGTTGCGAATCATGGCCGGCCGGTTGAGGGCCCGAAGCCCTTACCACGCGGAAGACCGCTGTCTTGCTAGAACGCCCCCGTCAGCACCACCCCTCCAGGGGTGGGTGACAGCCGCATCGAGACCACGCCCGTCTTCTGGCGGTACGCCTCGTAGCGCCCGGGCGGATCGCCGACCACGAACAACACGGTGGCCGTGAGGGCCCCCGCGGCGGCAGCGCCCAGGCCGATCCACGAGACGGTCTGCATCGACTCGATCTCTGCCTTGAGCTTGCCGGCCTGCGCGCGGTTCTCTTCGGTCTCGTTGCCGTCGAGCAGCTGCGCCCGGTAATGCGCGAAGGTGCCCGGCGAGCCGGCGTCGCCGTACTTGCCGGTGGCCACCACGTTGCCTGCGACGAAGGCGCCCACACCCGCGGCCGCCAGCCCCACGCCCACCCAGGCGAGCACGCGGAAACGCCGGGCCTTCGCTTCGTACGCCTCGGCCATGTCGGGGCTGGGCACCAGCTTGATGAACTCGTCGGAGACCTGATCAGGCGCGACGCGCACTTCCTTGCGAACCTGGGTGAAGCCTTCTTTCTCCACCGTGAGGAGGTGCGGCCCCGCGGCGATCGGCACGCGCGCCTGCAAGGGCGTGGTGCCCACCTGGGTGTCGTCGATCTTCACCGACGCGCCCGTCTCGGAGGAGCCCACCACCAACGCACCCTGCCGCCCGTCGAGCAGCTTGCCGATGAGCTTCAAGGTGGCCGGGGGCACTTCCTGCAGCAGCTTCTCTTCGCCCTTCGCTTCGACCCGCACCGAAGAGAGCGGTGAGGCCGAGCCGACCTTCATCAAGGTGAGCATCAGGGTGTACTTCGCGTCTTTCGGCGGGCCGCTGCGCAGGAGCTTGCCGGTGATCAGGTACTCGAACGAAGTCAGCTCGCTCATCGAGGCGCCCGAGCAGCTCTCGCAGCCCATCAGCTGGCGCTGGCGATCGACGCCGAGGATCACCCGGGTGGTCTCGGCGGTGGTGATGTGGAAGAGCTGCAGGCGCTCGAGCTCGTGTGCCACCAGGCCCGAGGTGGCCGCGGCGATCTCGGGCGGCGCGCCCTCGATCCCGAAGTCCATCACGGCGAGGCCTGGAAGGTTCTCGGCGGCGAGGAGCAACAGCAGGGCGGAGCTGATCATGAGCCGCGCAGTGCAACCCACAGCGGCGCAGACTTCAAGCACCACCGTTCGCATCGCGCGCAGTCAGGCCACTTGCCGCGCGAGGCGAAGTGCTCCCTCGGGAGGAACGGTGGGTCAGAACCTTCGGCCCGTCACGGTGACCTCATCGCGGTCGTGGTAGAGCTGGCGCATCTTCAGCTCCTTCCAGCCGCCGTCTTCGAGCGCGTGTTTCACCCGGAAGAGCGTGGGCAACTTGTCCTTCATGGGCAGCTTGATGTTGGCCACCAGTTGAGAGGCGTGCGCCTTGCGGCCCCACTTGCCCAGCAGCTGCGCGACCTCGAGGGGGCGCCAGGCCATGTCACAGAACAGCCAGTCGACCTGCTCCTCGGGGACGAACTCGAAGGCGCTCTCGTGAAAGTGCTTCACCTTCGGCAGCTTGAGCACGTCGGGGGCGAGGTTGGCGGGGTCGACGCTCCACACGCGCGCACCCCGTTCGGCCAGCGCCCGGGTCCACCCGCCGGGGGCGCTGCCCAGGTCGACGCAGAGGTCGCCTTTGCCCGGAGAGACGCCGTACCAATCGAGCGCCTCGTCGAGCTTCATGGCCGCACGCGACGGCGACTCGCTGCTGCGCTTCATGCGCGCCCGGCCGCCTGCGGAGAGTGACAACGCCTCGCGCGCGCGCACCCGGCCCACCACGCCCACGCCGGGGCCGATCATGCAGATCTGACCCAACCACGCGCCGCTCTCGCTCGCTTTCCACGGCGTCTCGGGATCGGTGAGGCCTTCTTCAGCGCGAATCGCAGCGATGGTGTCGGCCCAGGCCGTCGCTTCACCGGCGCGCGCGTTGGCCACGTCGGTGTCGGGCACCCAGACCTGCACCTTGGTCGGCTCATCGGGCAAGGCACCCGCGGCATCGGCAGGGCTGCGCACGATGTCGGTCACCAGGAAGCCCATGCGCGCGAACGTCGGCGGGCGGGGCAGCGGGTTTTCACCCGTAAAAGGCGCCGAGGCGATGAGCGAGGGCCCCAGCAGAATGGGGTTCTTCTTCCCCCAGGCGAGCTCTTCATAGAGCTGCGCCTCGAAGCCGGCCCGGCAGGTCCACAACCAGTGGCCCGGCTCAGGCACCAGGGTCACCGGCGGCATCGCGGGCACCTTCACCCGCTTGGGCGGTTCAAGCTTCGGGGGCGGCGCGCGGCGCAGCTCAGGCGAGACGTGCCAGGCGTTCCGCTCTTTGCGCTCGCGCTGATTGCCCTTCTTCATACGGGCTCGGTACCACAAGCGGGCGAGCAGGGCTCGGCTCCCGGTTCGCAGCCCGAAGGAGCGGCTACCCGCGAAGTCGGCGTGCGCCCCGGGGCCTGCGCAGGCAGATTCGGCAGGTTCGGGCGTGACGTTTGAAAAAGCTGTGGCATGGTGTCCGCGCATGCGTGTCGTACTGTTCCTCACCGTCGGGATTCCCGTGTTCGCCGCGCAGCTCGTGGCGTTCGCCCTCCCGCGCGTCGAGCGAACACCCTTCACCCTGCTGCGCCGGGCGGTCGAGACGACCGAACGCGCCGAGGTGGAGTCGCAGGTGGTGCACCCCGCCCGCCCGCTCCCGCCGCTGTTTGCCCTGGTGCTGGCGAGCCATGACGGGTTTGCCGCTGCGCCCGCTCCTGAAGGTTCCAGCGCTCGCGCGCTGCTGTTCGTGAAGCACGTTCGCCGCCAGGCGACCTGAGCTCACTGCAGCACCCCAGCCCTCTCTCGTTTCTCTTCGCCGCGCTCGGTGCGCGTCGTGCCTTTTTCAGCAATCAAGTTTCAGTCATCAAGGAAGGCTTCACATGATCGAGTTTGTTCTCAAGAAGATCATCGGTACCAAGAATGATCGCGAGCTCAAGAAGGCGACTCCGCGCGTCGTTCGCATCAACGAGCTCGAGACGAAGATGCGCGCCCTCAAAGACGAGGACTTCGCGCGGGAGACCATTCGTCTCAAGACCGAAGTGCAGAACGGCAAGTCGCTCGACGACGTGCTCTACGAAGCCTTCGCCATCACCCGCGAAGCGAGCCGGCGCGTGCTCGGCCAGCGGCACTACGACGTGCAGATGATCGGCGGCATGTTCCTGCACCAGGGCTGCATCGCCGAGATGCGCACGGGCGAAGGCAAGACGCTCACCGCCACCCTGCCCACCTACTTGAACGCGCTCTCGGGCCGCGGCGTGCACGTGGTCACCGTCAACGACTACCTCGCCAGCCGCGACGCGGAGTGGATGGGCCGGGTCTACAAGTTCCTCGGCATGAACACGGGCTGCATTCTCCACGATCTGTCCGACAAGCAGCGCCAGGAGGCGTACCACTCGGACATCACCTACGGGCAGAACAACGAGTTCGGCTTCGACTACCTGCGCGACAACATGAAGTTCCGCCTGCAGGACTACGTGCAGCGTGAGCTCAACTTCGCCATCGTCGACGAGACCGACTCGATCCTCATCGACGAAGCGCGCACCCCGCTGATCATCTCCGGCCCGACCGAAGACAGCACCGATCTCTACGGCAAGGTCGACCAGGTCATCTACGGCCTGGTGCCCGAGCAGGACTACCAGCTCGACGAGAAGTCGCGCTCGGTGATGCTCACCGACGCCGGCATCGAGAAGCTCCAGCAGCGCCTCAAGAGCACCAACCTCTACGCGCCCGAAGAGCTCGAGACGCTGCACCACGTCGAGCAGGCCCTGCGCGCGCACACCCTCTACAAGCGCGACCGCGACTACGTGGTCAAAGACGGCGAGGTGCTCATCGTCGACGAACACACCGGCCGCATCATGCCGGGCCGCCGCTGGAGTGATGGCCTGCACCAGGCGATCGAAGCCAAAGAAGGCGTGACCATCGAGAACGAGAACCAGACGCTCGCGACGGTCTCGTTCCAGAACTACTTCCGCATGTATTCGAAGCTGGCCGGCATGACCGGTACGGCCGACACGGAAGCCGAGGAGTTCGCGAAGATCTACAACCTCGACGTTCGCGTGGTGCCCACCAACAAGCCGATGGTGCGCAAGGACGTCGACGACGTCGTCTACAAGACCGAGAAGGCGAAGTTCGACGCGGCGGCCGAAGAGCTCAAGAAGATCCACGCGGCGGGCCAGCCGGTGCTGGTCGGCACGGTGTCGATCAACAAGTCGGAGGTCTTCGCGAAGTTCTTGAAGGCGGCCGGCGTGCCGCACGAGGTGCTCAACGCGAAGAACCACATGCGCGAGGCCGACATCATCGCGCAGGCGGGCCGCAAGGGCGCGGTGACCATCTCCACCAACATGGCAGGCCGCGGCACCGACATTCTGCTCGGCGGCAACGCGGAGAACCTGGCGAAGGGTGAAGCGGGCCCTCCGCCGTTCGAGGCCGACTCCACGGGCAGCCACGAGACCGACGCGCCGCTGCTGGCCGCGTACCTCGAGGCGAAGAAGCAGTGGCAGGCGAAGTACGACGCCGCCCTGGTGAAGTACAAAGCCCAGTGTGAGGCCGAACGCCGCGAGGTGTTGGCGTTGGGTGGTTTGTTCATTCTGGGCACCGAACGTCACGAGTCGCGCCGCATCGACAACCAGCTGCGTGGCCGCGCCGGCCGCCAGGGTGACCCCGGTGGCAGCCGCTTCTACCTGTCGCTCGAAGACGACCTGATGCGCATCTTCGGCGGCGATCGCATCACCAACCTGATGGAGACGATGGGCATGAAGGAGGACGAGGTCATCGAACACTCGCTCCTCTCACGCGCCATCGAGAACGCGCAGAAGCGCGTCGAAGGTCACAACTTCGACATGCGCAAGAACCTGCTCGAGTACGACGACGTGATGAACCAGCAGCGCAAGACCATCTACGGTCTGCGCCGCCAGGTGCTCGCCGCGGGCGCCCCGGTGCCGCTGGTCGAGTTCACCGAAGACAAGAAGACCCGGGTCAAGTCGCGCAGCGAGAAGATGATCACCTGGCCCGACTTCCGCGAGCTGGTGCTCGACGCGGTGGAAGACGCCATCGTCAGCCTCACCGACACGTACACGGCCTCGAAGAACCCCAGCGCGTGGAACCTCACCGCCCTCACGGCCGAGGTGAAGGCGATCTTCAACCAGGACATGACCTTCCAGCCCGAAGGCACGGCAGAAGGGCTGCAGGAGCAGATCTACCAGCGGGTGGAGCGGCTCTTCGTCGATCGCGAGAAGGAATATGGCGATGACTGGTACCGCTTCTGCCAGCTGCGCTACCTCGCGACGATCGACCAGCTGTGGAAGGACCACCTGCTCGCGATGGATCACCTGCGCCAGGGCATCGGGCTGCGGGGCTACGGCCAGAAGGACCCCAAGGTTGAGTACAAGAAGGAGGGCTACACGGGCTTCATTCGCATGCTCGCGAGCATCAAGAGCACCTTCGTCAGCCAGATCATGCGCGCGCAACCTCGTGACGCGCAGGAAGACGCCGAGCGGCTCAAGCGCGTGATGGAGGCGCGTGCTCGCCAGGCGGTCGAAGGCCGGGCGAACGCCGAAGGCAAGGCCGAGCCCATTCCGGCTGATCAGAAGACCGTGGTGCGTGAAGGGCCGAAGGTCGGCCGCAACGATCCGTGCCCGTGCGGCAGTGGCAAGAAGTACAAGAAGTGCCACGGCGCGGCTGAAACGACGGTGTGAGCCGCACCGGGCCGCTCAGGCCTGGGTGAAATCTTCGAGCACTGCCGCCCTGTGGCGCGCGAACCAGCGGAGGCTGCGCTCGGGGTTCATCTGGCTGGGCGGGCTGGTCGCCGGCTTCATCGCGAGCTTGCTGCGGGGCGGCGTCATCGTCGCCATCGTCTGGAACCTCTCGCCGCCGCTCATGCAAGCGCCGCGAGCGCGGGACGCCAGAGGTCCTGCGCCGGGGTGTTCGCCTGCGCGCGGGCCAACTCGAGGTCAGGCAGGCCGAGTTCCCGGCGAGCTCTGCAACGTGCGCTCGACGCGCGCGCGGCCCGAGAGGCTCAGCGAGTGACGATCGTCGGCAGTGAGCCGGCTGATGGCCAATCGTGCGGGCCTGCCTGGCGTGATGCAGATGCTCTGAGCCATCTCGAGGGATGTGCACGTCACCGTGGCCTGGTTTTCAGCTTCAAGCGACTTGAACGACCGGGCCGACCGCCTTCGCGGCACCGAGCAGCCGCGGCACGTCACGCACGAACGCCTTTTGATTGCTGAAGTCCTTCTCGCTCGCGGGCACCACCAACGGAAACTGGCCACCCGTCGTCAGCGTGAAGGTCAGCTCGTACGAGCTCTCCTTCACGTCGGCGATCTGCGCGCGCGGCACTTCTTCGACGCCCTGGTTCTCGAACACCAACCCGCGGAACTTCCGCTTCGAGCTGATCAGGATCAACCGTTGGCTGGTCAGCGCCACGAAATAGATGTGCGAAATCTCTTCGGCATCGCGCAACGCGAACGCCTGGTGCTGCAGCTGCTCGTGCGGCTGGAGCATCGCCTTCACCGTCTCGCTGATGAACCGATCACCCTCGGTCACCACCGTCGGCGGCCCGAAGTGAACGGGAATGAGCGCATCACGCTGCTGGCGCCGTTTGGTCAGCGCGCTCTTCGCCACCGCCCAGGCCACCATGACCGCGATGATGATCCACAACGAATAGGCGAAGGCGTACTCCACCAGAGGAATCGAATACGCGGGCAGCGGGTCAGGGAGCAGCTCCGCCGACTGCCACTTCGTGACCTGGGCCTCGTCGGGCCACGGGTAATAGAGATCTTTCTTCCCGGGATCACCGAGCACGTACCCTTCGTCTTTCAGGTACACGCCCGCGCCGACGAACAGCTTGCTCGTCCTGTACGCCAGGCAGAGCGGCTCGTCGTTCTCGCCCTTCACCCCTACCGGCTCGATGCAGGTGATCTTGTCGTCCCAACCGAACATCAGCTTGCCCATGGCTCACTTACCTCGACGCGAATTACGGGGGAGCGGCCGGGGCGCAGAAGGCGGCGCGGGCGGCTTGCGGTTCGGGACCTTCGGCTTGGCGATCACCGGCGCGGGCGCAGCGACAGTCGCGGCCTCCTTCACCGGCCGGGGCGCGGAAGGCGGCATGGGCGGCTTCTTCAGCTTGGCGATCACCGGCAACGGCGGCACGGGCGCAGCAACGGCCGCGGCCTCCTTCTCCAGCTCGTCGACGCGCTGGCGCAGACGCATCATCTCGGCCGACATCTGAGCGTACGAGTCGCGCACGTGGCCGTTGAACACGCGCTGACGCCCGAGCGCTTCGTTGATGAAGATCTGCCCCGCCTTGCGAAAGATCCGCTTGGCCAGCACCACCGCGCGCCCCGACAGGCCGTCGCGATGCGTCTCGAGCGGCAGCCCCTGCGTCGCGTCGGCGTTGGCCTCGAGCGACTGCAGATTGAAGCTCAAGGGGTCGACGCGCGCCTCCACGCCGTTTTCGCTGAGCCCGTCTTCACTCGGGAGAGCGAGCCCGCGCGCTTGCAACCGTTCACCCACGAAGGCCATCACCCTGGCCGGCGTGATGTCTTTTCCCAGGAGCTTCATGACTTCCTCCGGATCTGCTCGAACTCTTCCAGGTACGCGCGGACGACCACGTCCCATTGGGACTTCGCCGCGTACTTCTTGCCTGCCTTGCCCATCACCGCCCGCTCTTCTCCGATGCGGCGCACCGCTTCACTGAAGCTGGCGTCGTCATCGAGGTTGAACGGCACGCCGGCCTTGCTGCGTTCGAGCTGCCCCACCACCACGTCAGACGCGGCGTTGCCGATCACCGGCGTGCCCACCGCGAAGGCCTCGAGGGTGAGCAACGACAGGCTCTCATAGCGGCTGGGCACCACCACCGCGAGCGCCCCGGCCAGCGCATCCCACTTGGCCTGCTCGTCGACGCGGCCCACGCAGATGACCCGCGTGCCCTTCGGCGCCACGTTGCCGGAGCCCGCCAGCACCAACGAAGGCGCGTCGTGAAATGCGTTCACCAGGGCTTGATGTCGGCGCACCAGATCGACCACGCCCTTCCCCGCCTCCATCCGGCCCAGGTAGAGCAGGTACGGCCCGGTGATCCCGAACTGCTCACGGAAGCGCTCGGGCTTCGCCGGCATCGGCTCGATCCCGGTACCCACGACCCGCCTCCGCGCAGCAGCAGGAAAACGCCGTTCGATCAGCGCGGCCTCTTCGGGCGTGTTGCACACCAGCATCTGCGGCGCGTTGAAGACGTCGGCGAAGGCCTCGAACTTGAACGGCGCTTCGTCGTGCGCGGTGGGCATCACCATCGCCTTGTGCGCCACCAACGGCACGCCCCACGCGGTCGGCGCGTAGAGATAGGTGATGAAGAGGAACGCGTCGAAGTCGTTCGAGCGCGCAGCGATCGCATCGAGCAGACCGGGCGCGAGCGGGCCCTGCTCGGCCAGCCAGTGCGACTCGCTCACGAAGTCGAGCGGCTTGCCGAACAGTGAATCGGAGAGCCGGTTGAACGGGCGCAGGTGACGCGGTCTCCGCACCGGGAAACGGTGCACCGGAAGGCCCTCGTCCATCGAGCGGCCGGCGGGGAGCTCGTTGGCCCAGGTGAGATGATCCGTCGCGCAGGTGGTGAGGATCTCCAACTTCGCGTGCGGCTTGAGGCGCAGGGCGATCTGCCGGGCGAGTGACTCTGCCCCACCCGTGAGCGCCTCGCCGTACCGCTGCACCACCAGGGCCACCCGCGGAGGACCACGCTTCGTCGGCGTGCGAGGGACCTTCGGCAGACACCTCGCGAGCGCGTCACGCGTGGCAGAGAACGAGAGCTCGGCCACCCGCTCCCGTTGCCCCGCGATCACCTTCGCGCGCAGCTCGGCGTCGCTCGTCACCAGCTGCACCAGCTCGGCGAGCGCAGCGAAGTGTTTCTCGTCGAAGACGATGCCGCGGCCGCCCATCGTCTCGGGCACCGCCGCCGCGCCAAACGCGAGCACCGGGAGCTCGGCCGCCATCGCCTCGACCAGCGGCACGCCGAAGCCCTCGTGCTCCGACATCGACACGAACACGTCAGCGCTGCGGTACGCGGCGACCAGCTGCGCGTGGCTGACGCGGCCCAGAAAGGTCACGCCTCCGATGCGGTCGGCCTTGCGCTGGAGCGCCTTGAAGTCGGCGTTGCCCGCGGCGTACCCACCCACCACCCAGAGCTCAGCGCGGGGCGCGATGCGGCGCAGCTCTTCATGCAGCGAGAGCAGATCCTCCATGCGCTTGTGGGGCACCACCCGGCTGACGCTCACCACCCGCGGTCTTCCTGCACCCTCGAGCCGGGCGGTGAGCCGGGCGTCGGCACAAGCCGGGGTGAACCGTTCGGGCTCGACGAAGAGCGGCACCACCTTCACGTTGCGGTGACCCGAGGCCTCCAGCTCCCGCGCGTTGAACTGCGAGACGCCGATGGAGAGCTCGACGAAATCAGCCAGGGCGGTGAGCTGCGCGCGGCCGGAGACCAGCGCCTCCTCCAACCGGGTGCCTGCGTAGAAACGCGAAGGCGTGACGTTGTGAAACACCACCCCGCGGCGGCAAGGCAGGTGCATCACCCGGCCGGCGAGCGGAGAGGCGATGCCGTGGTGGTACAGCACCAGATCGTCGGGCCCCGGGCGCAACGCGGAAGCGGGCCTCACCAGCGAGTGCCACTCGGGGGCCACCTCGTCGGCATAGACCTCTCCGTTGAAGCCGAGGTGGCGCACCACACGTTGCCAGGCCACCGCCGCCTGACCCATGGCGTCGTTGGGAGTGAAACAGGGAATGAGCTGATGAACCTGTGCCACGGCCCCTTGGCTGTACTTCAAACCGTCACCTTCAGCGGTGGAAATTCCCCAGTCGGGCAAGATGCGCCATGGCCACCAAACGGCGTGTCGAATGCGTGTTGCACCTCTCCCCCAAGGCGCGGAAGGCGATCTCGAAAGACTTCCCCGGCGTGGCGAAGGCCCTGAGCGAGCGGTTCTCGCTGCCTGAAAATGCCAGCGCGGTGAAGGAGTTCGAGCAGGCCACCCAGGTGGCTGAGGCGCTCAAGGGGGTGGTGCACTCCAGTGAAGCCGACTGCGAATATTTCCCCTGCGTGATGACCGGAGTGAACCTCGAAGACGACGCCGCGTTCTACGGCGCGCTGGGCATCGGCCAGAAGGAGCTGGCCACCGTGGGCGGAGACGAACAGCGCAAACTGTCGACCTACTACGGCCCCACCGAGGGCGAAGAGAACGTGCCCACGGTGCAGCTGATGACCGGCCTCGACGACGAGGAGTTCGAGGGGCTCGACGAGTACCTCGAGCCCGATGAGCAGAAGGCGCTCGGGAAAGCGGCCCGGCTGCTGGAGAAGACCGGCACGGTGATCGGCGGCGTGTTGTGCGCCGATGACGAGGTGAGCAAGTTGATCTTCACGGTCGCCAGGGGCAAGTCGGGCGCGTGGGTCGGCGTCTGCACCTGCCGCCTCGAGAGCTGATCAGCTGGGCGTAGCCCCCGTGGAACGAGGTGAGGTGGGGCCTCGCGGCGTTGCCAGCGCCACACCGCCTTCACCAGCCGCACCTCGAGGTGCTTGAGCAACTTCGGCTTCTTCACCACTTGGAAGCGCACCGCGAAGCGACGACTGTCTGCGACGTCAAAGCCTGAGAACCGTTTGCCTCGGAGCGCGCGCACCACGCAGACCGAGTGTCACGGTGACGCCCCCTGTTGGGGCCGAAATGTGGGGCGAGCCCCAGTTCAGCTGTGCGAGCGGCGGGGCGCCCTGGGAGCGGTCTTCGGCGTTGAGCAGGCGCAGACCTCGAGCAGCCACTCTTCGAAGGCGAGGAACGCCGAACCTGGCACCTTCGACTTGAGGCGCGTCAGCCAGTAGCCGCCCACGTCGACCTCGAGCGCGAAAGGCTGAACCAATCGACCGGAGCCGAGTTCGGGTGCGAACATCGACGTCGGTACGAGCGCGACCCCCTCACCCTGCAGCGCTGCGTGCACCATCGCGTGCGAGGTATCGAACACCACACCGCGGGCGACGATGTCGGGGCACCGTGCGGCGGCGAGCCAGGCTGGCCAGTCACCCAGACGGTAGCTGCGAAAGAGCTGAAACCGCGCGAGGTCACGAGGGGTCTTGAGCTTCGAAGCGATGCTCGCCGTTGCGACGGGAGACAGCGCCGCCGCCTGCAGGAAGACCGAACGCTCCGCTCGCCAGGCGCCATCCCCAAACCGAATCGTGCCATCGAGGCTCTCGGCGAAAGGGTCGACCTTGTTGTTGTTGACGAGCAGGCGCACGTCGATCAGCGGGTACTGAGCACGAAAGGTCTTCAACCGGCTCAGCAGGATGCCCAGCGCGAAACTGCTGACGACCCCGATGGTGAGCACCTCGGGTGTGCCCCCATGAAGCACCGAGCTCACCGCTCTTTCGAGGCGCTCGAATGCATCGTGGAGCGCTGGCGCAAGGGCGACACCTTCGTCGGTCAGCACCAGTCCCCGTGTGCTCCGACGGAAGAGCTGGACACCGAGCTGGGCCTCGAGACCTTTCACCTGCTGGCTCACCGCGGCCTGCGTCACGAACAGGTCTTCGGCGGCGCGCGTGAAGCTCAGGTGCTTCGCGCTCGCGCTGAAGGCACGCAAGGCGTTGAGCGAAAGGTTCGAGAGCCCCACGACCCGCTCCATAGATTACCTATCGACGACCTTCACGAATTCTCGTTGGCGGTGACTCGCACGGCGAGCGAAGAACACCGACTGACGAAGGGCGAGGAGGACGAGAGATGAGCTCCAAAGAAATTCTCGGGGATGTGCGTTGGCGACCCTACGCCTGGCCTCGGCGAGCGGTGTGCGTCGCGTTGACGTCGATGGCGATGTCGGCCTGCTCTCGGCGCCAGTCCATTCACACGCGCGATGGGAAGGTGATGGCGCTGCAGTCGCTCGAGGAAGAGACGCGGGGGCGCCTGGGTGCCTGTGTTCTCGATACCGCGACTGGTTGGTCTTTCGGCTGGCGGGAGCACGAGCGGTTCGCGCAGTGCAGTTCGTTCAAGCTGTCACTGGCCGCGATGCTGCTCGCACGCTCGCAGACCCGTGAGGTCGACCTCGACGAGGTGCTGCGCTGGCAGAACACCGACCTGCTGCCAGTGAGCCCAATCACGTCAGCCCACCTCGCGACGGGCCTCGACGTGCGAGCGCTTGCCCGGGCAACACTGGTGACGAGCGACAACACTGCGGCCAACGTGCTCTTGCGAAGGTTCGGCGGCCCCCCCGCGATGACGGCGTTCTGGCGCTCACTCGGCGACGACGTGAGCCGACTCGACCGCTACGAGCCCGAGCTCAACGAGCCGCCGCCAGGGACCGATCTCGACACGACCTCGCCTGCCGCCATGGCGACGACGACGGCCGCGCTGGTTCACGGAGCCGTGCTCTCGGCTTCGAACCGCGCCCTGCTCAAGGCATGGATGACGGAGGTGCGCACAGGCGCTCAGCGAGTTCGCGCTGGCTTTCCGGACGACTGGGAGTCTGGAGACAAGACGGGCACCGGAGTGAGCGACACCAGGCAGACCTATGTCGACCTCGCATTTGGGGGCCCCGCGGGTCGTCCACCGCTCATCGTGTCCGCCTTTTTCGAGCCAGCGCAGCGGGTCGAACCGATGGACCCTGCAGCGCTGAAGCTCCTCGCCCAGGTTGGTCGAATCGCCGCGCGGAGCCGAGCTCGATGAAGCGGCCGTCCGGGCAGCGGTGGAGTGCATGGGTCGCCACGTTGGTCGCAGCGACGTGCTCTTCCCGAGATGTTCACGCGGGGCTTCGCCGACGTTCGATCGGCCGTTGTCTGAGCGTGCGCTTGGTGCGCTCCTGGACTTTGGCATCACCACTGTTCGAAGCCCGGCGACGCCGACCCCCGCTGGTGAGCCTGCCCGAAGCGAAACGCACCGCCTACCTCGATGCACGCCGCAGCCGCCGGGGTTTCCAGGCCCGAACCGACTGGCTTGAAGCGCTCGATTCGAGCGGCGGGGCCCACACCGAGCTCCTCGCGGCGTTGGTGCGTAAACGGGTAGTCCGGCGCGCACCTGACGACTGCGGGTCAGGCCAGGGCTTGCGCGATCAACCGTTCCGACTCGGCGTCCAATGAAACGAAGCGCGCGTTCACGCCCTCAGCGCTCACGTCGGTGACCAGACAGAAGGCGCTCACCAGCTGCGCGTCTTTCTTCGGTGCGAACTGCACGTGCAGCGTCGACTGCGGCGTCAACGCCTTGTGCGTCGAGATGAACAACCCGCTGTGCGAGAGGTTGGTCGCGTAGTCCACGTCGAACGCTTCATCGATGCCGCCCTGGTGCTGCACGAGGAAGCGCATAGGTCGCGGTGAGTAGCGGGGGTCGACTCTTCATTGCAACGGGGGAGCAGGTGAGCATTGCTCCCACCCCATGTTCCGTGGCGCGCTCTCCTTTGGTCTCGTACTCAGCGCATCGTTTGCGCTGGCTGATTCGCCGCTCACGTCGACCGACTTCGCCACCGCGTATGGCGACGTGCCCCAGGTGGAGCGCGCGAAAGAAGGCGAGCTCGCCGTCGCGTACGAGTTTCTCGCCAGTACCGCGAGCAATGATCAGAAGCTCGCGGTCGCCAACGCGCTCGGCTGGCAAGGCGACTTCGCCACCGGCTTCTTCGAACACCTCGCGCAACAACGCGACGTGAAGCCGGAGCAACTCGACGTGAAGGACCTCAGCCCTTCGCAGCAATTCGTGGCTGGGTACCTGGTGGCGATGGCTGACTACCTCGACCTCAAGCCACTCAGGCCGGGCGCTTCGGGCGTGTGGGGCAAGACGGGCCTGTTCCTGCTCGACCGCGCAGCGGGCTCGCTCAAAGAAGACTTCACGGTGCAGTACACGCGCGCGCTGGTGAAGGCGCAGAAGGCGATGTCGGGCAATTGGTGTGAGGTGTTCCGCCTCCCCAACGACGTGCTCAAACGTTTCCCCGCGGCCCAACGCAACCTGAGAGCAGGCGCGGTGGAGTCGGCGCAGGGCTACCTCGCGGGCTACGAAGAATCCTGCGCAGATTCGAAGGCCGCCTCGCGCGTCGAGGTGGAGCAGCTCAATCAGACCTACTCACTCTCGCGGCTGGGCGCGCAGGTGGTGGTGGGCACGCAAGGCGGCGTGGTGGTGTGGGATCCGTCGCAGGAGAAGCCGATCGCGAAGCGGCCCGGCTTCATCTGCCGTGGTCTGACGTGGAAGAACGCCGCGTGGCTCGGCTGTGAGGCCGAGGTGGTGCGCTGGGATGGCACCAGGTTCACCTCGTTCCTGCCGCGCTCGAAGAAGGGCTCGTCGGAGTACTACGTGCCGATGGAGGGACCGGACGGGAAGCTCTGGGTTCGGCTGGGGAAGAAGGCCTTCGAGTACGACGAAGCAGGTCACCGCTTCGCGCCCGTCAACGCGCCATGGAGCGGAGATCCCTACGACGCGTTCTTCTTCGAGGGACAGGCGTATTGGATCGACTTCCTCAGTGCGCTGCACGCGGGCCCGGCGACGTTCACGCTCAAGTCAGCGCAGTACCCGGGCAGCGATCCACGCGCGTTCAGGGTCGATTCACGCGGCACACTCTGGGTCGAAGACTTCGAGTCGGGCGCGTTCAGGTGGGAGAACGGCCGCTTCGTGAAGCAGCCCGGCCTCGCGCAGAAGAGTGCGGGCGTGGCGTACGACATCGAGCGGAAGCGGTTGTGGCTGCTGCACTACACGCAGGGGCTGGTGCTGATTCGCGACGGCAAGGATCCCGAGCGCGTCGACCTGCCGGAGCTGGAGAACATGCGCGACCTGCTGCTCGACCCGGCGAATGGAGACGTCTGGGTCGGCGGGTGGACACAGCTGGTGCGGATCCGCGCGGACGGAGCGGCCTGGGTGAAGCAGCGATTTCACGTGAAGTGAGTTGAGACGAGGGCCAGTTGCCTCAGAACAGCCCATCACCGTCTGTTCCTTCGGAGAGAACCGCCGGTGAAAACGGTCCCCTGCTCGGGATGAACGGTGGGTCTCGACTCCGCTCAGGAGGAACGGTACGAGCCACGCGCCGTGTCGCCCGTCGCCTTCGATGCCACCCTCTGGGACGAGCCCATCACCGGCATCGGTCTCTACACGCGTGAGCTCTACCGCGCGCTCGGCGAGACCGGCCTCGAGGTGCAACGGTGGGGTGCGCGGCACACCGGTGAAGCGCCGCGCGGTCATCTCAACCGCACCGGGTGGACGCTCGGTCACCTGCCCCGCTGGCTCAGCGAACGAACGCCCTCGCTGTACCACGCGGTCTCCAACTTCAACCTGCCGCTCAAACGCACCCGCGGCGTGCCGTACGTGTTGACGGTGCACGACCTGGTGCCGCTGCTCCTGCCCGACACGGTCTCCGCGCGGTTTCGCTGGCAGTTCCGGCTCTGGCTCGCGCGCAGCCTCGAGGTCGCGCAGCAGGTCATCTGCGTGAGCGAGACCGCGCGCGCCAGCGTGCTCGAACGGTTCGCCGTCGACGCGCGGAAGCTGACCGTGGTGCATCACGGCGTGGATCACGTCGAGCGCGTGGCGCCCCCCGACAGCACCACCGTGAAGTGGCTCGATGCGCTCGGCCTCGAGTCACCGTGGGTACTGTACGCAGGCGCACTCGACGCGCGGAAGAACGTGGAGCTGGTGCTGCGCGCCGTCGAGCGCCTGCACGATGGCGGGAAACGCGTGACGCTCGTGCTCGCGGGGCAACGCTGGTTCGGCTCGGGGCCGATCGAAGAAGAGCTGCGGCGGGTGAAGGAGCGGGGCGTCGACGTGCGCATGCTCGGGTACCTCGCCGACCCGGTGTTCTATGCGCTGATGAAGCGCGCGGGCGTCTTCGTGTTTCCTTCGCGCTACGAGGGGTTCGGCTTGCCGCCCCTCGAGGCGATGCGGCTGGGTGTACCGACCATCGTGTCGACGGAGGGCTCGTTGCCGGAAGTGTGCGGCGACGGGGCGGCTCGTGTGGGGCCCGATGATGTGGACGGGTTGGCAGAGTTGCTCAACACGTGGCTCAGCTCGTCGACCGAACGGGCGTCCTGGGCGGGCAAGGGCCGGGCTCGTGCGGCTGCGTTTTCCTGGAGCCGGGCCGCCCGGAAAACCGCGAGCCTCTACTCCGCGCTTCGTTAGTGGCGGGTCTTGCTGACGGCCTGCTCCAACACCTCGACCACGTCGCTGAACCGGTTGCGGTTGCGCTCGTCGACCTCCGACAATTCTTTGTGCGCCCCCAACATCACCGCGGCCATGCCTTCACCCGGCTTGAGCGGCGGATCGATGTGCGTCAGCGGCAACTCGTCGGGCTGCTCGAGTGACTCGGTCAACGTGAAGAGCTTGTCGAACTGCATGGCCTTGAGCGTCTGCGAGACCTGCCCCTCGGGGCAGAGAATCACCGCGCGCCGGCTGAAGTGATTCAAGCTGTAGCGACCGATCGACGCCAACAAGCCCAGGCCCGTGCTGTCGACGCTGGGCACGTTGCGAAGATCGATCACCATGGTGTCGCCCATCTCGGGCAGCACCACTTGATCGAGGAACGCCTTCAGCTGCCGGCACTCGGTGTACTTGATGGCCTCCTCGAACGAGAGCCACGACAACTGATCACGATGTCCGTACCGCATGGGCGCCTCCTCGTTTCAACATCATCACGGCGACATCGTCCGGGCGAACGGCCATCGTCCCCACGTCCAGCGCCTTCACCAGCTCTGCAGCCGAGTTGGCGTACCGTGCCGCCTCGGCGATGCGTTGGCTCTTCTCGTCCACCGTACCCGAGCCCATCACCTCGAAGACACCGTCAGTACAGGCAACCAGGGAGGCATCGGCCGTGAGTTCATAGGACCTCTCTTCGTAATCAGCCGTGGTCATCAAACCCAATGGCATGCCCGGCAGTTCGAGGGGGATGGCCTTGCCCGATTGGATCAGGATGGGCCACGGGAAGCAGCCCGCGTTGGCGCAGCGCAATTGCTGCCGCTCTTCGTCGACCAATCCGTAGAACAGCGCGACGTGTTTCTCGTGGCCCTGGCGCAGCAGCGCGCTGTTGAGCTCCTTCAAGAACCGCGAAGGCGCGAGGATGGCGCTGTCACCGCTGTGAGCGGAGAGCACCTGGCGATCGACCAGCGTGCGCAACATCACCGTCACCAGCGCAGAAGGCACGCCGTGGCCCGCGACGTCGGCGAGGTAGAAGCCCCAGCGGTTCGAGTCGATGACGAAGGTGTCGAGAAAGTCGCCGCTCAGATACGACGACGGCAACAGCTCGCGGGTCAGCGTGAACGAGCCCAGCCTGCGGCCATTCTCGGGCAACAACCCCAGCTGAAGCCGTCGGCCGGCGTCCTGATCATCGGCCAGCTCGCGGTACACCAGTTCGAGCTTCTGCCGCTGCCGCTGGTTCTCCCGAATCAGCTCGGCCTTCTCGAGCGCCTTGCTGACCGCCAGTTGAAGCACCGCCATGCCCGCGATCGGCTTGCTGATGTAGTCCCACGCGCCGAGCCGCAGCGCGCTCACCGCGTCGTTGAGCAGCCCTTCACCCGACATCACCACCACCGGCAACAAGGGGTAGCGCTCGCGCAACACGCTGAGCACCCCCAGGCCGTCGAGGTGGGGCATGCGCAGATCGCAGACCACCAGATCCGGCGGGTTCGCCGCGATGGACTCCAATCCTTCAACGCCGTTACCCGCGCCTTGCGCCTCGTACCCGAGGTGCACCAGTTGACGTTGCACGAGCACGCGGACGTCTTCGGCATCGTCGATGACGAGGATCCGCTTCAGGGCTTCCATGACTCTCCAAACCCTAACGGGCCTGCGCACAGGGTGCGTGACGTGCTGCGTCGTGAAGTCCTCTTCATGGGTGTAGGTGATGCGCCACTCGATCACTCCCAACGACCAACAGTGAGTCTTCAGTGAAGGCCACCAGCAGGACATCCCCTGAATCCCCGGGGACCTGGCCCAACAGAGCACCATCGGGAGCGGAGAAAAGCCACGCACTCCCATCATCGCTCCCGGCTGCGACGAGTTTCCCATCAGAGTGAAAATCGAGCGTTGAGACCCGTGCGGCGGGCTGATTCCACGTTCGCAACACGCGAGGCGCTCCGAGATCCCACAACGTCACACGGCCCTCTGCCGATCCGCCCACGAGGAATGCACCGTCAGGGGAAAAAGCGAGCGCGGTGACGGCGCTGTCGATGGGGTCGAGCAGGCGGGTTTCTTTGCCAGTCGCCGCGTCGAGCAGCTGCACGTGTTTGTCCTCCCGGCCCACCGCGAGGGTCTTGCCGTCGTTGGAGAACATCAACGAGCGCACCAGGGTGTCCTTCTCGCGGAAGATCTCTTTGTTGAACGCGAGGCTCCAGAGCACCCGCGTACCATCATCGGCCGCCCACGCCGCGAGGTCGCCGACGCGCGAGGTGGCCACCGCGATCACCCGGGCACCCACGAGGGTGTCGAGCGGCTCGACCGATCCGTTCCAATGTTGAGCGAGCACCTGGCCGTCGTCGCCCACCGAGATGAAGCGCACGCTGTCAGCCGACTCGGGGCCGAACACCCGCGCCACGCCGCGCACCGGGCCGTTGTGACGGGCCTCGAGTTCTCTGACCTCGCCTGTCTCGGGATCGAGCCTGCGGACGTGACCATCGCGATAGCCCGAGACGAGCCCGCCATTCGGCCACCACGCGTGCGCGGAAGGAACGCCGATGGCATCCGCGGGCCGGGCGCGCGCAGGCAACCGCCACGCTTCGAGTCTGCGTTGTTTCGTGGCCACCAGCAGCCGTCCATCAGGGGTCGCGGTGAGGCTTTGCACGCCGGGCGCAAACCCCGAGAGCATTCCTTCGAGCGTGCCATCGGAGAACCACCAGCGCACCGTGCCGTCAGCGCTACCACTCACCAGGCGCGAAGGATTCACATCGTCCGCCGGCACCACCGCCACCGCGGTCACGTCATCGCGATGACCTGACGAGACGCGGCTCGCCTGGCCGTCGTGCACCACCAGCACCGAGCGCTCCACGCCCAGCACCAGATCCGTCGAGGAGAGCGCAGCCACGGCGCCGACGTGCCGATCGAGCTCCATCGGCACGCTGCCCGAGACGCGGAGCAATCCTTCCGACACCGAAGCGACCTGGCCTGGCGTACCGGCCACTGCAGAGACCAGCCGCGGATGTTTGGTGACCGAGCTGATGGTTCCGTCAGGCGTGACCCGCATCACTTCGCCATCCCCCAGGCCGACCAGCACATCGGTGCCATCGAAACCCAGCGAACGAATGGGCGCGGAGAACCCTTCGACGTGGCGCAGCTCCTTCTTCGCGGTCACGTCCCAATAGTGGAGCAGCCGGTCGTCGCCACCCGAGACGAGCTCGTTCTCGTTGAGCGCGAGCACCGCGTGTTGCCACCCGCGCGGACCGATGGAGAGTTCACCGAGCGCTGCACCATCAGCGCCGAACAGGAGCAACCCATTGAGCGTGGCGCAGGCGACGGTGGTACCCGCAGCGGCGAGCGAAGAGCAGCCCGCGGGGATCTTTACGTTCCACAAAGACTCGGGAACGCCGCGTTCTTCGGCGAGCCACAACACGCCGCGCGCGAGTGGATGCGAGGCGACCGGCTCGGCGGTCTTCTTCGCCAGCAGGGTGTCGCGATCGCGGAAGGCCGCCAGCGCCGCGGTGGCCTGCGCTTCGACAGACGCGCGCTGCGCATCATCGACGGCGATGCGCGCATCACGCCGGGCGTCATCGACGCGAAGGGAAGAGGTGAGCGCCCACGCACCGAAGAGCAGCGCGAGCACGCCCAGGCTCGCGGCGGTGATCAGCAGCGCTACGGGGCGTGGCGCACGCGCACGTTGCGCTGCTTCCAGGGCGTCGGCCATCGCACCGGCGTCTTGATACCGGCGAGAAGGATCGCGCTCGAGCGCCTTGTCCACCACGGCCAGCAGCGCAGGAGGCGCCTGCGGTTCGTGCTCCTTCACCCGCGGAATCGGGCTGGTGCGAACCGCGTCGAGGATCTGCGTCGGTCCCGCGCCTTCGAACGGCAGCTGACCGGTGAGCAGCTCGTACAGCATCACGCCGAGCGCCCACACGTCGCTGCGCGCGTCGACCGACACGCCGGCCGCCTGCTCGGGCGCCATGTACGAAGGAGTACCCGCGATGATGCCGCCTTCGATGGGCTCATTGCCCACCAGCGCGAGGCCCCAGTCGATCACCTGCGTCTCACCGAAGCGGCTGACCATCACGTTCTCGGGTTTGAGATCGCGATGCACCACGCTCTTGCTGTGCGCGAAGCCCACCGTCTGCACCACGTCGATGAAGTGAGAGAGCAGCGCGAGGCGCTCATCGAGGTTGGCGCAGGCCTCGAGCTCGGCGGCCAGGGAGCGGCCGCGGATGCGCCGCATGGAGTAATACGGTGTGCCGTCAACCCGCCGGCCCAGCTCGTACACCGGCACCACACCGGGGTGCTCCAGCAGGGCGAGCACGCGGGCTTCGCGCACGAAGAGGTTCTCGAGCAGCGGCCCCGTCGAGCTGCGTTCGGCCGTGTGCTCCAGCAACAGCTCTTTGACGGCCACCTCTCGCCGGAGATGGGTATCGACCAGGGTGAGCACCCGCCCCATGCCACCGCGGCCGAGCTCGGGGTCGACCTGGCCTTCGGGCAGCGTGTAGCGGCCTTCACTCTGGGTGGGGAGCACGTGGCGCTCGGTCTCGCCCGGCTTCACCACCGGGCTCGAGCCGGTGCGCGGGAGCGTCTTGCCCAGGTCCTCACGTTCGGTCACTTCGGCCTTCTTTCCGGTTCCGCGGGGGCGAACCGCTCGATTCTTGGTGGTTTTCGATGAATGCACCACCGCTCAGATCCGTTTCTGGCGCCGCCCGTTTGAAGGCGTCCCATGAACCGGACGAGCGCTTTCCTTGGTGCAGCGGCTGTTCTTCTCCTCCTGGCCGTCGTCGTCGGCCTGCCCCGCCTGTCGGGCCCCACCCCCACGGTGAGCCCGCCGGTGGTGATCAACACGCCCCCGCCCCCCATCGAACCGGTCCCGGTCCCTGTTCCCGTGGCCGTGACGAACCCGGGGTCGCTCACGTTGACCGGCCGCCTCTCGCACCCCTACCTGGTGCCCGGCACCAGCGACGTCTTCGCCACCCTCGAGGTGAGCGCGGTCGACGTGCCCGGCGCCAAGCGCGCGCCGGTGAACCTGGCCCTGGTGATCGATCGCTCCGGCTCGATGTCGGGCGCGAAGATTCAGAACGCGCGCACCGCCGCACAGCGCCTGGTGGAGCTGCTCAACGACGACGACCGCATCTCGGTGGTGCACTACGGCACCGACGTGAGCGCGCTGGGCGGCCTCTTCGCCACCCCGGAGAACAAGCTCAAGCTGCGCCGCTACATCGCCAACATCGTCGACGAAGGTGGTACCAACATCGGTGACGGCCTCGCGGTGGGGCAGAAGCACATCGAACGCGCGAAGTCGGACTTCCGGGTCAACCGCCTGCTGCTGCTCTCCGATGGTCAGCCGACCGTGGGCATCACCAGCTCGCAGGGCCTGATCAACGTGGTGCGCCGCATTCGTGACTCGGGCATCTCGGTCACCTCGCTGGGCGTGGGCTCGGACTTCAACGAAGATCTGATGCAGCGGCTGGCCGACGTGGGTGGTGGCTCGTACGGCTTCATCAACAACGCCTCGGCCACGGCGCAGTTGTTTCAGCGTGATCTCGAGCAGGCCGGCACCATGGTGGCCCGCACCGCGAACCTGAGCTTCACCCTGCCCGACGGCGTGCGTTTCGTGGAGGTCTACGGCCGCCCGGTCTCGCAGCTCGGCAACACGGTCACCATCACCCTGCCCGACTTCTCCGCGCGGCAAGTGGAGAAGCTGGTGGTGCACCTCACTGCGTCGCCTTCGGTGCGCACCGGTTCGGTGGACATCGCGGGCTTCCAGCTCACGTACACCGACCTGCTGACCGAGAAGCCGGCCGACGCACGGCTCTCGCTCGCGGCGATGGTCACCGAAGACAACACCCTGGCGCTGGGCAAACGCGACAAGGGCGCCGTGGTGATGGCGAACAAGGCGCGCGCCGCAGTGAATTACCAGAAGGCGGCCGAGGCCATCGACCAGGGCGACTTCGCGGGCGCCAAGCGCCGCCTGAAGGACAACGATGCCATCTTCTTCGAAGCCGACGAGGTGGCTGGCCAGGGCTCGATGGCCGATGAACGCGCCACCAACAGCGCCATCTACGGGCTCTCCACTTCCGCGCCGACGGCCGCGCCCGAGCAGCGTCGCGAGGCGGTCAAGCAGATGAAGAGCGAGTCACTGCGCTCGAGTGGCCGAGGCGCCTCGCTCTACTGAGCGTGGGGAAGTGAGAGCCGCGCGACACCGGCGATGACCTCGACCCCGCCACCCCAGGTGGAGAGCATGCTGCGAGCGCGGTCGAACTCGGTGGCGATGACGGGGCTGAGCAGGAACACCACGCGTCCCTCCAGCGACTCGGCGTTCAGCAGCACGTCCTTGCTGGTCGAATCCAGCACCAGCTCCAGCAGCAGCTCGGCGAGCGCGCCTTCGTTGCCGCGAATGCGAGGCAGGTGAGCGGGTGTCTCGACCTTGAGCACGCCGCGCCGCCCCACTTCAGCGGTGGCCAGGCTCTTCACGATGCGCAGCACCCGCACAGGGTCGGCTGCATCGGTCGGCAGGGTGTCGCGATACGAGACGGCCTGCAGATCAGACACGATCACCGCCAGCCGCTGTGCGCCTTGCACCACGTCGCCGATCACCTCGCCGACCTCGGGGTCGGGATCGTTGCTGAAGCGCTCCTGCAGGAACGAGAGGCCGCTGGTCATCCACGCGAGCGGGTTGTTGATCTCATGCGCCACGCCTGAAGCGAGCCGGCCCAGGCGTGCCCCGGCCGCGCGTTCATTGAGTTCCTTGAGCAGGCGCAAGCGTTCTTGCTCCACCACGCGGCGCCGGCGATCCACGCTCAACGCCATGCTGGTCATCAACAGCAGCATGCCGATCAGCCCGAACGCCTCGAACCCGTTCTTCTGCGCCAGCGCCTCGGGCGTCTCCAGTTGGGCAAGCGTGTGCGCGCGCCCGGTCTCGACGCGCCAGAGCACCACGCCGATCACGATCACGCCGACCAGCGCCCAGCCCATCGCGGCCTTCGGACCAACCAGGTAGGCGAGCACCACGGGGCTCAGGATCAAGAACACCAGGGCGCCCAGCGGAAGGTCACCTCGCACGAACGCGAAGATAGATACACCGCCGGTGAACGCGAGCGCGGCGAGGTGCGCAGAGACCGCAATGCTGGTGCGCCGGGCGATCCACGGCAACAGCGCGAAGATCAGCGCGGCGAGAATCAGGCTCAGCGCGCCTGCGTAGAAGTGCAGGCCCAACGCATAGCCGGGCACGAGCAGCAGGGCGAACGTGGTGCCCACGCGGCTGAGCGAGCGGAGAAATTCCGTGCGCTGTTGTTGCTCCAGACTGACCTCGTGGCTCGGCACGGGCGCATCGTGCCCCGTGAAGGGCCTCGTGCCTCGACAATTGAAGGGGCCCCGTTCAGCCGAGAGCAGTCGAGGGGTCACTTCGAACGGTGGGTTTTAGAAGCGGTAGCCGATACCCACGGAGCCTTCGAAGGTCACCTCGGCCGGCCGGTTGGTGCGGATGGTCGGCCCGATGCGCGCGCGCACGAAGGCGGCGAGCTGGCTGGTGATGAAGTACTCCGCGCCGCCACCGGTGAGGATGGGCAGGTTGAACCCGCCGAAGGTGCCGAACTCGACCCACATGGGGAGATCGATCAACACCGCGATGGTGATGGCGCTCGAGGCCACGATGCCCAGGCGAAAGCCGATGGGAAAGGTGAGGCCGACCCGCGCGCCTTGCAGAAAAGTCGAGTGGTAGAGCACGCCCGGTTCGAAGGTCAGCCCCATCGAGACGCGGCCTGAGTCGAGCAGGCGGAACTTGAGCAGGCCCTGCACCTTGAAGCCCGGACCCGCTTCGCGAAACATGCCTTCGATGCCGTAGACGAAGCCCACCTTCGCGCCGACGTTGATGCCCGAAGCGACGCCGCGCAGGTAGCTGCCGGAGATCGACGGATACCCAGCGTACGCCTCGAGCGCGTTCTCCCCGGGAGCGAGCGTCTTGGGGCCGATCACGCTCCAGGCCTGGCCGCTCTCTTCACGCGGCGCTTCGAGCTTCACCGATTCTTCTGCGTGGGCCACGCCCGCGCAGAGCAACGACAGCAACAACGTCTTCAAGGCAGACCCCGTTCACGAGCGAGCGCGAGGAAGGCGGTCTCCATCGCGGTGAGTTGTTGCTGAGCGCGCGCGCGAGCGCCGGGCATGGGCTCACCCGCGGCGAGGTTCTCGCGCCACTCGAAGTACACCTTGATCTTGGGCTCCGTGCCTGACGGGCGGAGCGTCACCCGGCTCCCACCTTCGAGTTCCCACGCGAGCACGTTCGACTTCGGCAACGCAAGCTTCGTGGTGGCGCCGCCCTGCTGCCGGCTCTGCGCCTGGTAGTCGTTGGCCGCTTCCACCTTCAGCGAGCCGATGGCGGAGATGGGCCTGGCGCGGAACGCCTCCATCACCGCGCGGATGGTGGCCGCACCGCTGGTGCCGGCGAGCGTGGCGTTGAACTGCGAGGCGACGAAGAGGCCGTGCTCACGCTGCACTTCTTCGAGGTAGCCCAGCAACGTGGTGCCGCGCGCCTTGCACCAGGCGGCCATGTCGGCCAGCACCAGCGCTGCGCCGACGCCGTCCTTGTCGCGCACGAGATCGCCGACCGTGTAGCCGAGCGCTTCTTCGTACCCCATGACGAAGTGGATGCCCTGGGGGAGCAGCTCCATCGCGCGGTTGGCGATCCACTTGAAGCCGGTGAGCGTCTCTTCGAAACGGGCGCCCTTCGCGGCGGCGATCGCCTTGAGCTGAACCGAGGAGACGATGGTGGTGACCACCAGCGGGTTGGGCGTCTTCACCTGGGTGAGCATGAAGTGGCCGAGCAGCACGCCGACTTCGTTGCCGGTGAGCATGCGCAGCTTGCCTTGATCGTCGCGCGCCATCACCGCGAGGCGATCGGCGTCGGGATCGTTGGCCAGCACGATGTCGGCCTTCACCTGCTCGGCGAGCGCGGTGGAGAGATCCATCGCGCCCTTTTCTTCCGGGTTGGGGAACCGCACCGTGGGGAAGGCGCCGTCGGGCTCCTGCTGCTGGGGCACCGGGGCGACGTGCTTGAAGCCGGCCTCTTTCAGCGCGGCGACGACCCAACGGCCACCGACGCCGTGCATCGCGGTGTAGACGATGGAGAGCTCGCCGGTCTTCTTGGTGGGCCGCAGCGCGAGGATCGCGTCGAGGTACTGGCGCTCGACGGACTTGGGCACGTCGATCCACAGGCCTTTGCTGCGGGCGGTGGCTTCATCCATCAACGCGATGCTGCTCGCGGGTCCCACGGCGTCGATGGCAGCGGCGATGCCTCCGTCGTGAGGGGGCACGATCTGCGCGCCGTTGCCCCAGTACACCTTGTACCCGTTGTACTCGGGCGGGTTGTGGCTCGCGGTCACCATCACCGCGGCAGCCGCCTTCACCGCGCCCAGGCCGAAGGCGGTCACCGGCGTGGGGGCGAGATCTTCGAACACGTGCGCGGGCACGCCTTCGGCGGCGAGCACCATCGCGGTCTCCCGGGCGAACTCGAGGCTCATGTTGCGGCCGTCGCGGCCGATGACCACGCCGCGGGTCCCGATGTCGGGCACGGTGGCCTTCAAGTACCGCGCGAGGCCCGCGGAGGTGCGGCGCACGACCGCGAGGTTCATGCGGTTGGTGCCGCCGCCGAGCACACCACGCAAACCGGCGGTGCCGAACTCGAGTGAGGCGCCGAAACGCTCTTCGAGCTCTTTCCAGTCTTTCTTCGCCAGCAACGCGCGCACTTCGTTCGCGGTGCTCTTGTCGGGATCACCATCGGCCCACGCAGCTGCCACTGTCGCCAAGCGTTCCTGGTCCATGTCGCGTGAATTACGGCAACCACGGGGCGCGGGGAAAACAATTGTCGGCAGTGCGGAGCCGGTAACTCGGTAGCCGATGCACGACGCCGTCGTTGGTGGCCCGGTGGCGATCGAGAAGTACCTCAACGTCATGCCGCTGTACCGACTCGAAAGCGGCTTGGATGCGCGACGGCCTCACCACATCAGCGAGCAACCCTTGCCTCCGGTGCAGAGGGTGACGTCAGTCTGCTTTGCCGAAGACGGCCTCCTCGAGGCGAACGAGCCGCTTCTCGTAGGTGCGGCTGAGGTGTAGTTGGGTGACCGCCTCCATCACCGCTGCCGTCATGGTCTTCTGCTGGAGTTTGATGTCGTCGAGCGAGTCGAGCACCTCGGTCCGAAAGTCGGAGAGGTCCTCCTCGAGACGGCGAATCGCTACCGTATTCTCGAGACTCTGCGTCTTCAGCGTACCGACGTCCGTCTTCAGGGTTGCGATGTCTGCCTCAACTCGATCGAGGCGCGCATCGGACTTATCGAGGCGGCCGTCGAGGGTCTCCAGCGTGACTTTTTCAGATGCCATGGACAGCTCCATTGTAGCGAGCCCTTGAGTGAACTCGCCAGCCCGCCTCTCTACACAGGGGGGCTGACATGCTTTCTGAGGTTCTGAGGGTACGGCTGGTCGCACAGGTGCGAGACCGGGCCACGACAGAAGCGCAGCGACCACCACGACGATCTCCGTCGCGCGGATCGGGAAGGCCCGCAGCAAGTCGGGACCTGCGACACGCTTCATGCTTCATGCTTCAGCTCTTCAACTCAGAGCGGTTTGCCGGTTCGCGCACGTGGCGCTCGATGGTCTTCATCAACGACCTCGCCTCGAGGCCGAACTGGCTGGCCCAGATGGTGAGCGGGGCGCGCATGTACGCGAGTGACTGACCGAACTTCTTCGCGGCCGCGTCACGCTGCGCTTCCGGCACGGTGAGCAACAAGGCGGCGAGGTTGATCGGTTGCAGCAGCACGATGAGATGGCCGTTCCACTCAGCGGCCTGCAGCTGCGCGAGGTTGTCGAAGTGCAGCACGCAGGGTGCAGCACCGCCCAGAAAGTGAATGCCCTCGGGCGTGAACATGAGCGACTGCCGCTTCGGGATGCCGAGCACCATCAGCACGCCGACCACGACCGCGGCCAGCATCAGCACGGCTCCGAGCGCGAACAGAAGTTGGTTGCGTTGAAAACCCATCAGCACTGACGACGCACCGGCTCCGAAGACGACCAGCGTGAAGAAGGCGCGACGTTGCAGGGACATCTGCAGCGGTATGCCCCCCTGCAAGGTGAGCTGCTGCGCTGGCCCCTCGAAGCGGGACAGTTCCCGCAGTTGGTAGGCGAAGACGGCCGCGGCGAGCCCGAAGAAGACGGTGTTGCCCAGGCCCAGGCGCCAGTCACCCAGCGCGACGACGACGAGGCCCATGACGACGAACAACACGCTGACGCCGAGCAGCAGTGTCAGGCGAATTCGACTGGTCACTGGTTCGCCCTCTCCCCGACCCGCTCCCCCGCGAGGGAGAGGGAGGCCCTGGAGCGGAGCGTCCCTTGCAGCAATTTGATCAGTACTTCGAGTTCGACTTCGCGCCCGTGACGATGGCGATCGAGGCAGACGCGCCGATGCGGTTCGCTCCCGCGGCGATCATCTTCATCGCGTCTTCCGTCGAACGAACACCACCCGACGCCTTCACGCCGACATCCTCACCGACGATGCGCCGCATGAGGGCCACGTCTTCCGCGGTCGCCCCACCCTGCGCAAAACCCGTCGACGTCTTCACGAACGCAGCACCCGCCGCCTTCGAGAGCGCACAGCCGATGATCTTCTCTTCATCCTTCAACTGCGACGTCTCGAGGATCACCTTCACCGGCCAGGGCTTCGCGGCATTCACCACCGCCTCGATGTCCTTCTGCACCAGCGCGTAGTCCTTCGCGCGCAGCGCACCGATGTTGATGACGGTGTCGATCTCCTTCGCGCCGCAGCGCACCGCTTCACGCGTCTCGAACGCCTTGGCCGAAGGCACGCCCGCGCCGAGCGGAAAGCCGACCACCGCGATGGCGATCACCGACGAACCATGGAGCGCCCGCGCCGCCGTGCCCACGTTCGCCGAGTTCACGCACACCGTGGCAAAGCCGTACTTCTTCGCCTCGTCGCACAGCTTGAGCACCTCTTCGCGGGTGGCCTCGGGCTTGAGCAGGGTGTGGTCGATGAACTGCGCGATGTCTTTGCTGGTGCGCAGGCGATCGGGCGTCACGCGCTCGGTCAGCCCGGCGCGAATGGAGAGCGAGGTGCCGCAGGTGTCGTGGTTGGCGCACTCGAAGCACGAAGGCGCACACTCCGCCGCGCTGGTGACCGGGCCGACAGCGCCGTTGCCACCCTTCGCGGGGCCCGTGGTGCAGGGTTCTTCTTTGCCGACCCGGAGGGCGTCGAGGCGCCGCTTCACGCGGTCCGTGATGTCATCCACCAGCGCGTTGACTTCGTTGGACATGGGGAGCCCAGAGATATCAGTGCCCGATGCTCATCGCGAGCGCGATCACGGCCACGTACAGCCCGATGAAGCCCCCGCACAGCACCAGGACGGGCAGGAGCACCGCCGCCGAAGCCTTGCCAGCGGTCGTCTTGTGCAAGTGCATCACCGCGATGATGCGCAGCACGATGGCCCACACGGGGAAGACATAGAAGCTGCAGAAGGGGATGACGCCCAGCAGGTAGGCGCTCATGCCCAGCGCGTACGCGCGCACGGTGACGGTGAAGCTCTTCGGTTCCGCGCCCAGCATTCGGAGCGCCAGGTGCTCGATGCCCGAGACCAGGAACACGCTGCCCATCGTGAAGGCGAGCGCCATGCCCAGGTAGATGACCATTCCCAGCGCGAGGAAGAACCCATGGCCGCCGGCGCATCGGCCTGGGGGTTGAGCAACTGAGTCAGCACCAGGAAGGGGATGCTCAGGAGGAACGAGGGACACAGGCCCACCACGGCTGATACCAACGCGAACATCACCGAGCTGCCCAGCGGGGCGTCGGGCTCTGCGTTGGCCAGCGACGCGTTGGGGCTGGAGATCATCAACACACAGGTGCGCCACCACCCCTGCCACAGGCCCAGCGTCTCCCGCTCGTCCCAGGGGAGTCTCTTGATGAGGCCCATGCACTTCGTACACAACCAATCCGCACCGCGCGCCGAGAGGCAGTCGCCGCAACCGAAGGTGCCGCACCGCGAGCAGGCACCGGTGGCCTTCACCTCGGGGTGCGCCGCGCAAATCGCATCACCCGCCGGGATGGGGAGCGGCAACGCGCAGTGAAAGCACGTCTGCTGATGGGGCGGGTTGTAGTAACCGCACGCTGGGCAATTCACTCCGAGGAGCTTCCTCCAGCGGCGTCCCGGTAAGGTCCTTTTTATGAGCAGTTCTTCCAGCACGCTCGATCAGCTCTGGCAAACGCTGGGGCTCGATTCGCTCCCACCCGACGCCGGCAGCGCCGAGAACCTGGGCAGCACCCGGGTGCCCGATTGGGATGAGGCGACCCTGCCCCAGGGCAAACCGCGTGAAGCGCCGCCGGCCACCGAACGCATCGACCTGCCGCAGATCTCCTTGCAGCCGCCCACGGGCGACGCGCCGCCGCAAGCACGCGAGCGCGAGCTGGTGGTCACTGGCCTCCTTGGAGAAGGCGGCATGGGGCGCGTGCTGCTCGCCCATCAGGCCTCGCTCGGTCGCGACGTGGCGGTGAAGGTGCCGCGCGCGAACGCCACCAAAGGCACCGTCAACGCGTTGATCTCGGAGTCGATCATCACCGGCGGCCTCGAACACCCCGGCGTCATCCCGGTGTACTCGATGGCCAGCGATGCCTCGGGCCAGCCCGCCCTGGTGATGAAGCGCGTCGATGGCGTGTCGTGGTCGATGCTCATCCGCCACGCGGAAGATCCCGCCTGGAACCGCATCGCCGCGCCGGGCACCGATCGCATCGAGACGCACGTCGAGCTGCTGCGCCAGGTGTGCAACGCGATCGCCTTCGCGCATCGCAAAGGCGTGCTCCACCGCGACATCAAGCCGTCCAACGTGCTCATCGGCGAGTTCGGCGAGGTGTACGTGGCCGACTGGGGCATCGCCACGCGCAAGCTGTTGCCGGGGCAGACCCGCAAGCCGAGCCTGGTGGGCAGCCCGGTCTACATGGCGCCCGAGATGGTCACCGGCGACGACGCTCAGATGGACGAGCGCACCGACGTGTTCCTGCTCGGCTCCACTTTGTACGAGCTGCTCACCGGCCACCCACCGTGGACGGGCAGCGATCTGCGCGCGGTGGTGGAGAACGCCTGGCAGTGCCGGCCGCGCCCCCTGCCCGCCTCCGCGCCGCCCGAGTTGGTGCAGATCTGTCTCAAGGCCATGGCGGTGGAGAAAGAAGATCGGTTCGCCTCGGCGCTCGAGTTCCGCGAAGCGCTCACCGGCTTCTTGCGGCACCGCGGCTCGGTGCGCCTGGCCAGGGCGGCAGATGAACGGCTGCAGACCCTGCTCGCCACGTTGCAGAGCACCTCGCGCGAAAACGTGTACCCGCTGCTCTCGGAGTGCCGCTTCGGCTTCACCCAGGCGCTGCGGGAGTGGCCGGAGAACGACGTGGCCCGGGCAGGCCTGGTGCGGTGCCTCGAGGCGACCGCGCGCCACGAAGTGTCTCAGAACAACCTGGTCGCGGTTCGCGCCCTGCTCTCCGAGATGGAGCGGGTGCCAGCCGATCTGCTCGCCTCCGTCGCCCAGCTGGAAAAGTCGGCGGCGGAGACCTCTCGCCGGCAAGCGCGGCTCGAGCAGCTCAGCCAGGAGATGGACCCCCACGTGGCCTCGCGCCAACGCGCGCTGGTGTTCGTGGCGACGGCGGTGGCGATCGCCATTGCTACGGCGCTGCCGTTCATCTTCGTCGAGCAAGCGGCCCGCCTGCGCTTACAGCTCGGCAGCTGGTTGTTGTCCGTGAAGATGGCGGGCGTGACCTCGATCTTCCTCACCGCGATGTGGTTGGGCCGAAGGTCGTTGCTCTCGACCCGGCTCAATCGCCGCCTCACCGGCATGGTCGCGATGGCCGCCATGGGCACCCTGGTGCAACGAATGCTCGCGGGACTGATGGGCTTTTCAGACCGCGAAACGCTGTTGCACAACTTCGTGATGGTGCTGGCCGTGAGCGCCACCGGCGGCATCACCTTGCACTCGGGCTTCTTCTGGTCGGCCGGGGTGGTGGCCTTGGGCCTGCTCGTCGCGGTGCTGGTGCCCGGCTATGAGGCGCAGCTGTTCAACATCTCAGCGGGCGGGGCGTTGATCTTCTCGATGCTCTCGTGGCGCGGGTGGAAGGGCGAGCTGTCGCTAGGAGAAAAGTAGCCAACGCCCTCACCCCGACCCTCTCCCAAGGGGCCCAAGGGGAGAGGGAGTCTTTGGGATGAGGTCGAGCATCTCTTCGTAGACGGCCTTGAAGTCGCCCCGGGCTTTGAGGTTCTCCAGGTTCTGCGAGAGCCCGCCCACCGCGCGGTAGAAGTTCACCGACTCTTTCGGCGGCTTGATGCCGGTCAGCTTCGTGGCGTTCTTCATGAAGTGATTGCGCATGTCGCGGCTCAGCCCGCTCTGCGCGAAGTCGAAGTCACGGGTGCGCGGCGGCCGGGTGGCGATCTCGATCACCGTCTGTACGAAGTCGCGCGCGTTCGGCGGATCATCGAACTGAAAACCGCTGTCGAGCGAGAGCTGAATACAATCGAACGACTGCTGCTTCACCACGTACGTGAACAACCGCCGGTTCACGTCGAGCCACCGGTGCGACATCTGCTTGATGGCCCCGAAGTCGAGCACGCCCACCTTGCCGCCGGGCAGCAGCAGGAAGTTGCCGGGGTGGGGATCACTGTGAATGGTGCCGCTGAGCAGGAGCGGGCCCCAGATGGCGCGCATGATCGATCGCGAGGCCGCGAAACGCTCGTCGTTCGATTTCTGGTCCAGGTGGTGGATGAACTCCTTGAGCGTGGGCCCGTGGAGCAGCTCGAGCGTGAGCACCTTCTCGGAGGTGAGCGCCGCGAACGACTTCGGCACCACCACGTCGGCCAACCCCGCGGCGGCCTGCGCGAACTGGATGCCGCGTTGGGCCTCGAGCCGGTAGTCGAGCTCGTCCATCATGCTCTCGCGCAGCTCGGCGTAGTACGCCTTGCCGTGACCCATGCGCGTGGTGGTGGCCAGCACGCTGACCATCGCGCCGAGGTTGTCGAGGTCTGAGCGCAGCGCGTCGGCGATGTCGGGGTACTGCACCTTCACCGCCACCTCGTCACCTTCGTGCGTGCGGGCCTTGTGCACCTGGCCCAGCGACGCAGAGGCGAGCGGCTTCTCGTCGAACCACGCGTAGGCCTCTTCGGGCGGCTTGCCGAGCTGCGAGGTGATCACCTCACGCACCCGCGCATAGGGCATCGGCGGCGCCTGGTTCTGCAGCCGCGCCACCACCGCGCGCACCTCGGGCGTGAGCAGATCGGGGTCCATGCTCACCTGCTGGCCGATCTTCATCGCCAGGCCCTTCAAGTCACCCAGCGTGGCGACCAGCTTCTCTGCCGCGCCCGCGCCGAGGATGGACTCGTCGTCGTTGCCCCTGAGGCGATTGACGCCGCGCGAGACCACGTCGGTGGAGAGCCGCGCGGACATCTTCGCGAGCTTGGCCAGCCGCGCGAAGCGACCGGTCGACAACTTCGAGTCTTCGTCACTCATGGGGGAGAACCACGGGTCGTCTCTATAACGGGAGCGATGAAAGCCGCATCATCAAGCCTGCAACGACGCGACGCCCCGCCGCAGCAGCTCGCGCACCACCGCCGCGACCTCCATCGGGGTCACCTGCAGGCGGGCAATCACTTCGGCGGGGGTCAGCTTCTGCTCGCACAACATGCGCACCATCGGCTGCCACGCGGGCGGGCCCACCGTGATGAACAGGCGGTAGAGCTCTTCGTTGACCTGCAGCGCCCGCGCGCGCGCCAGCTGACCTTCGGCCGCGCGTTTGTGCTCGTCGTTGAGCCACGGCACCAGGCGCGCCAGGGTGGCTTCGGTGGGGTGACCTGCGAAGCCTTCGCTGGGCGAAGGGGTGCCCGGGCTGAGCGAACCTTCGGCCTGTTTCGAGGCGAGGAAACCGGCCACCGCGCGATCGCCCGACAACGAGGTGCCGCCGATGAGCGCGGTGCACTCCACCAGGCGGCCCGCGTCGAACCACAAGCGCCAGTTGGCCCAGCTGTCACGCGCGTCGAGTTGGCCTCTGTAGTTCGTCGTGGCCAGGGCACGCAGCGTCCACTGGGGGCCCAAAGATCCGAAGTTGAACTCGATGCCGCCGTCGGTGGCCACCAGCCTCGAGAAGCGGCGGCGCGGTTCCACCAGCTCGCGCACCTGAATCTCGAGCGAGGACAGCCGCAGTGACTTGGGGAAGTACGCCTGGGCGCCTGCGTGCAGCAGGCGCAATGACTCGCGGTAGTTGTCTTGCGCCGAGAACAAGGCCATCGGCGTCTCGTGGGTGCGCAGATCTTCTCGCACCATGCGCAACAGGCCCCAGCCATCGAGGCGCGGCATGTTGAGGTCGGCGATCACCACCTCGAAGCTGCGTTCGCTCAGCAGCTTCATCGCCTCCAGGCCGTCTGCGGCGGTGGCCACCGGGTAGCCCTTCTTGGAGAAGTAGCCCGAGAGCATCATCACCACGGCGGGATCGTCGTCGACGAAGAGGATCGGCGTGCGCGCGGCTTCGGGGTCGACCACCACCGGCGGCGTGGCGACCGCAGGCGGGCGGGTGTCCTCGAGCGGGGCGGGGGTGGGCTGCACCCGCGCCTGTCCAAACTCGCGGTAGGTGACCACGAAGGGCTCTTCTTCGCCCATGAAGTCCACCAGGCCCGAAGCCCCGTCGGCGCCTTCGGTGTACGTCCACGCGTCGCTCGACCGGGTCATCGCCGCCAGGGCGGGCTCCATGGTCAGCTCGCGAAAACGGGCCGCCTTGAGCACGCCCCGCACGAAGAAGGCGCGGCCATTTTCGCCCACCGCCAGCCCGCCGGTGCGCCGGGTGCGCATGAGGTGGAGCACCAGCTCGCTGATCTCCCGCCCTCCGCCGCGGCCGGCCAGTTCTCCGGTGCGATCGGGCAGCTCGGCCATCAACAGCCGCAGCCGGTTGACGTGCAGACGCGCGCTGAACGGCTCCTGGAGCAGCTCCACCACGCCGGTGCGCAGCTGGCGCACGAACCGTTCTTCGGCCACGTCGCGGCACAACAAGGCGACGGGCACCGGGGTGGCTTCCAGCCGGGCCAACAAGGCGGCCAGCTGGGGCGAAGCGAGCTCGGAGTGCACCAGCAGCACCGAGGGGCGGAAGTCGCGCAGGCTTTCGCTGACGTCTGCGGGCGCGAAGCTGCACCAGGTCACCGGGAAGCCGGCACCGTCGAGGGCCAGGCCCATCTTCTGCGCCGGCGCGGTGTCGGCATCGATGATCAGTACGCGTGCTTCAGTGCCCATTCGTCGCGGTTGAGCTTGCCACCGCTGTGCCCGCCCGGGGGAAACGGTTGCGCCCGAAGGTGCCTGTGCTATGCGCCGCGCGCTGTCAATGAAGTCAGTCTCTGGCTTCATTTCTCTCTAGGGGAAAGAACCCGATGAAACTTTCAAGACTTGCGGGCGTCGCAACGTTGCTGACGCCGCTCCTCGCCTTCGCCAACGAGGCGAACCTGGTGCTGCCTGATCTCTCGTCCCAGATGTTCATGGGCATCAACGGCCGCGCTCTCCTGATGTCGGGCATCGCGGTCTCCGTGCTGGGTCTGGCGTTCGGCCTCGTTCAGTACATGCAGCTGCGGGCGCTGCCGGTGCACAAGGCGATGCTCGAGATCTCCGAGCTCATCTTCGAGACCTGCAAGCAGTACCTGATCACGCAGGGCAAGTTCATCATGGTGCTCTGGGTGTTCATCGGCGCCGTGATCGCGGTGTACTTCTCGATGGCGCACGTCGACGGCAAGGCCGCCGAGTGGTCCACCCCGGTGCGCGTCGGCATCATCCTGTTCTTCTCGCTGGTCGGCATCGCCGGCAGCTACGGCGTGGCGTGGTACGGCATTCGCGTCAACACCTTCGCCAACTCGCGCGCCGCCTTCAGCTCACTGACCGGCAAGCCCTTCGGCACCTACGCGATTCCCCTCAAGGCCGGCATGTCGATCGGCATGATGCTCATCAGCACCGAGCTGCTGCTGATGCTGGGCATCCTCTGCTTCGTGCCCGGTGAGCTGGCCGGCTCGTGCTTCATCGGCTTCGCGGTCGGTGAGTCGCTGGGCGCCTCGGTGCTCCGCATCGCCGGCGGTATCTTCACCAAGATCGCCGACATCGGCTCTGACCTGATGAAGATCGTCTTCAAGATCAAGGAAGACGACGCGCGCAACCCCGGCGTGATCGCCGACTGCGTGGGCGACAACGCGGGCGACTCGGTCGGCCCCTCGGCTGACGGCTTCGAGACCTACGGCGTGACCGGCGTGGCGCTCATCGTGTTCATCCTCCTCGCGGGCGACACGTCGAACAACCAGGCCGTGCAGGTTCAGCTGCTGGTGTGGATCTTCGTGATGCGCGTGATGATGGTCATCACCAGCTTCTTCTCGTACACGATCAACGATTTCATCGCGAAGGCCCGCTACGCCACGGCCACGCACATGAACTTCGAGCAGCCGCTCACGCAGCTGGTGGTGCTGACCTCGATCCTGTCCGTGCTGGTGACCTTCGGCGCCTCGTACCTGCTCATCCCCACCATCAGCGGCGACACCACGATGTGGTGGAAGCTGTCGGCGATCATCACCTGCGGCACCGCGGCCGGCGCCATCATCCCCGAGCTGGTGAAGGTGTTCACCTCGACCGAGTCGCGGCACGTGCGTGAAGTCGTCACGGCGTCCAAAGAAGGCGGCGCGTCGCTCAACGTCATCTCGGGCCTCGTGGCAGGTAACTTCTCGGCCTACTGGCTGGGCGTCACCCTCGTCTTCCTGATGGGCATCGCCTACTGGGTGTCGGGTCTGGGCCTGGCGCACCTCTTCCCCATCGCCGGCAGCATCGACCCCTCGCCCGTGTTCGCCTTCGGCCTGGTGGCCTTCGGCTTCCTGGGCATGGGCCCGGTCACCATCGCCGTCGACTCCTACGGTCCGGTGACGGACAACGCGCAGTCGGTCTACGAGCTCTCGCTCATCGAGACCGTTCCGAACGTGAAGGAAGAGATCAAGAAGGACTTCGGGTTCGAGCCGAACTTCGAGCTGGGCAAGCAGTTCCTCGAAGAGAACGACGGCGCGGGCAACACCTTCAAGGCCACGGCCAAGCCGGTGCTCATCGGTACGGCCGTCGTCGGCGCCACCACGATGATCTTCTCGATCCTCTTCTCCATCACCAACGGGCTGCAGGTGGGCATCGAGAACGTCTCGCTGCTGCACGCACCCTTCCTGCTCGGCCTGATCATGGGCGGCTCGGTGATCTACTGGTTCACCGGCGCCTCCATGCAGGCCGTGTCGACCGGCGCGTACCGCGCGGTGGAGTTCATCAAGCAGAACATCAAGCTCGATGGCGCCGCGAAGGCGTCGGTGAGCGACTCGAAGAAGGTCGTCGAGATCTGCACGAAGTACGCGCAGAGCGGCATGCTCAACATCTTCCTGGTGATCTTCTTCTCCACGCTGGCGTTCGCTTGCTTCGAGCCCTACTTCTTCATCGGCTACCTCATCTCCATCGCGCTCTTCGGCCTGTACCAGGCCATCTTCATGGCGAACGCGGGCGGGGCCTGGGACAACGCGAAGAAGCTGGTCGAGACCGAGCTGCGCGCCAAGGGCACCGAGCTGCACGCGGCCTGCGTGGTCGGCGACACCGTCGGCGATCCCTTCAAGGACACCTCGTCGGTCGCGCTCAACCCGGTCATCAAGTTCACCACGCTGTTCGGCCTGCTGGCCGTCGAGCTGGCGTACGAAATCGGCAAGGTGCAGTCGGGCACGGATCGTTTCGGCAAGGCCATCTACATCTTCAAGGCCAACCCCACGACCCTCACCCTGGCGGCGGTGTTCTTCGTCATCTCGATGTTCTTCGTGTACCGGTCGTTCTACGGCATGCGCATCGAGACCGGCGTGAAGGGCGAGTCGGTCGAGACGCCCGTGAAGACCGCGGCGTAATCACCCTCGCGGTGTGAAGGAACGGCGGCCACTCCGGGGAACTGGGGTGGCCGTTTTGCTTTGGGGCCCTGTCTGGTGGGGTCCACCTCGCGCGTCGCATCTGCTAGGGGGAAAGCGCCGTGAGCTCCGCTGGAATGTCCATTCTCCGTCTGACCTTCCTGGGCACCTCGGCCGCGATGCCGACGTTGCACCGCAACGTTTCGGGCCTGGCCGTGAAGGCCGATGGAGACCTGCTGCTGTTCGACTGCGGCGAAGGCAGCCAGCGGCAGATGATCAAGTACGGCACCGGCTTCTCGGTCGACGCGGTGTTCTTCACGCACTTCCACGCGGATCACTACCTGGGGATCATCGGGTTCCTGCGCACGCTGGGCATGGGTGGGCGCGTCGAGCCGCTGACGCTCTATGGGCCGGTGCAGGCCCGGAAGATCCTCGACGCGGCGATTCATCTGGGCGTCGACCGACTCGCGTTTCCCGTGAACATCGAGGAGCTGCGCGGCGGGGAGTTCTTGCAGCGTAAGGGCTACGGCATTCGGGCGGTGCGGGTGGACCACCGGGTCAATGCGCTGGGGTACGCGCTGGAGGAGGACCTGCGGCCGGGGCGGTTCGATCCCGAGGCCGCGCGAAAGCTCGGCGTTCCTTCGGGGCCTGACTTCGGGAAGCTGCAGAAGGGGCAGACCATCACGCTGGCCGATGGCACCGAGGTGAAGCCGGAGCAGGTGATGGGCGGCTCACGGCCCGGGCGCAAGGTGGTCATCTCGGGTGATACCCGGCCGTGCGTGGCCATGACGGAAGCCTCGCGCGACGCAGACCTGCTGATTCACGAGGCGACGTTCAGTGACGAGGAGCAGGCGCGCGCCATCGAGACGCGGCACTCCACGGCGCGGGAAGCGGCGCGTGTCGGGCATGAGGCGAAGGTGAAGCGGTTGGTGCTGACGCATCTGTCGTCACGGCACGATGTGGATCCGCGGCCGCTGCTCGAGCAGGCGAAGCAGGAGTACTCAGGGCCGCTGGACATTGCGTATGACGGGTTCACCGTCGAAGTGCCGCTGCGGGAGTAAGTGAGGCGAGTTCCGTCTCCCTTCGGGTCAGGGCGAGGGCCGCACTGAAGACAAGCCGCCCTGAAGCGCGAGAGTCTGAAAGGGCTGAGCGCGGTGCGCGTCGCCGACAGGCCTCTCCACTTCGAGCGAAGATCCTTATCTGAGCAGGTGCGGTCGGGACGACTTTCCCAACCGTAGAAACCCTGTTGTCACGCGTAGCAACACGGTGTTCACGGTTCGGAGAGGACCACCGGACCCTCACCTGTTCCCGTGAGGATCCTGGCTCGCAGCCGAGAGGCCAGCCCGTTGATGAGGCGCGGGCAGAGCCGATCAAGACCTCCTTCCCTCAGGGCGATCCGGCGTCGCGGCCTGCATCGGAGCTTCCGGCGTCCGGCGAACCCGCATCTGACGAGCCGCCGTCGAACGAGCCGCCGTCGGGGCGGATGCCACCATCCGTGCCGCCGTCGAACGAACCACCATCAATGCCGCCATCCAGACGAGTGCCACCATCCGTGCCGCCGTCGAACGAACCACCGTCAGTGCCGCCATCGACGCCCGCATCCGTCGGGAAGCCGCAGAGCCGCTCGAGGTCGCCCACGCCCGGGCACACCAGCGCCGTAATCGATCCGACCTGTACGCCGTTGCGCACGCACGCGCAGCCGAGCGGAGAAGAACCCGAGCACTGAATCTCCAGCGTCTCCGCACCGCACACGCGCGAGCACTCGCAGTCGGCCCCGCCATCATTCGGAGACACGCACCGCTCGGTGCACGCCCCACCGTCGATACCGGCATCGACTCCGCCGTCGCCACCCCGCGCCGAAGCGAGCGTGGGCACGAAAACGGAGAAGTGCAGCGTGTCTGCCTCCACGTGCGTCGAGTCGACGATGCGGGTGGGCAACGCTTCGAACGCGGCAGAACCCGCCGGCGCACGCTGCACGACCACGTCGGCAATCGAGTACCCCGCCGGCAGCCGGGAGAGGTCGACCTCGAGCTTCACCCTCGCCGGAACGTCGAAGACCTGCCCCTCGGGCCCGAACTCATACATCTCGCCCACCGACGGCGTGTTCGGCCGCACCTGATCGGCGCTGGCAGGCGTCAACGTGATGGTCGTCGCACGGCGCAGCGCCCCGGAAGGAACGGTCACCCCGACACCGTTGGGCGCCGTGACCTGGCCACCTTCGACGCCGAGGGACTTCGAGGCGCTCTTCTGCGGATCTCCCGTAGGACCAGCACAGCCGACGAGCGTGAAGACAGCCGCGATGACGACGGAGCGAAACAATGCGTGAACCATGTGGGAACCCCTCAACACCCTGTGTCTGCTGGGCGTACGAACCTTCACCCTCGTGCACACCCCGGGCCCACCGCAAGTGCAGTCATTTCAACGTCGCTGCGCCGTGACGCCCTCAGGAATCCGTCACTTCGTCCACTGGTCGAGCCACGCGTTGACCGTCTCGTGCCAGACGATCGAGTTGTGCGGCTTGAGCACCCAGTGGTTCTCGTCGGGGAAGTAGAGGAACTTCGACGGGATGCCCTTTCGCTGGAGCGCGGTGAAGGTCGACATGCCGTGCGTCTCCACCACCCGGAAGTCCTTGCCGCCATGCACCACCAGCATCGGCGTCTTCCACTTCGCGACGTGATCGATGGGGTTGTGCTTGGCGTAGCTGGCCGGGTTCTCCCAGGGCGTGCCGCCGTGCTCCCACTCGGGGAACCAGAGCTCTTCGGTGTCGAAGTACGCGAAGCGCTCGTCGAGGTTGCCGTCGTGGCTGACCAGGCACTTCCACGGCTCGCTCCAGTTGCCCGCGATCCAATTGACCATGAAGCCGCCGTAGCTGGCGCCCAGCGCGCACATCTTGTTCTTGTCGATGAAGGGGTACTTGCTGAGCGCAGCGGCCAGACCCTTCTGCAGATCCTCCAGCGGCTTGCCGCCCCAATCGCCCGAGATGGAGTCGGTGAAGGCCTGCCCGTACCCAGTCGACCCGTGGAAATCGATCATCACCGCCACGTAGCCGCGCGCCGCATACGTCTGCGCGTTCCACCGGTAGTGCCAGTGATTGCCGAAGCTGCCCTGCGGCCCACCGTGAATGAGGAACGCCAGCGGGTACTTCTTCTTCGCGTCGAAGCCGACGGGCTTCACCAGGTAGCCGTACACCGTCTCGTCGTTCCAGCCCTTGAAGCTGAACTGCTCCGGAGCGCCGAGCGAGAACGACGCGAAGGCCGCCGCGTTCACGTCGGTGAGCTTCTTGAGCCCACCCTTCCCGTCCACCGCCAGCGAGTAGATATCGGCGGCCGAGACGAGCGAGTCGTGCAGCACGATGAGGCCGTTGGCCGTCACCTCGAGCGCGCTGACGTTGCCGTCGCTGATCACCTTCGTCACCTGCCCGCTCGTCACGTCGATGGAGAACACGCCGTGCTGACCGAGATCGTCGGCCGTGACGAAGATCGACTTGCCGTCTTTCGACCACGCCAGCGTGCTGGCCGAACGATCCCACGCGTCGGTGAGCGAACGCTCCTTGCCGGTGGCGAGGTCACGCACCATCACGCGCAGCTTGTCGGCTTCGAACTTCGGCTTGCTCATCGCCACGTACGCCAGGGTCTTCCCGTCGGGGGAGAACACCGGGATGCCGTCGGTGGCGCGGTTGGTGGTGGTGAGCTTCGTGGGCGCCTTGCTCCCATCGAGCGGCACGGAGAACAGATCGAGATCGGTGCTCCACGCTTCTTCGCGGCCCACGTCACGCGCCACGTACACGAGCGTCTTCCCATCGGGGCTGATGGTGAAGTCTTCGGCGCCGCCGAACGGCTTGCTGGGCGAATCGGCGTTCTGCTTCTTCTGCAGGTTCACCACCGGGCCACCGCTGAGCTTCTGCGCGAAGAGGTGCGCGCGACGGCCGTCCTTCCAGGTGTCCCAATGACGGAACATCAGGCCGTCGTAGAGCTGCGCGCTGCTCTTCACCTTCGACTTCTCTGCGAGGCGCTTGGCGGTGCACTCGAGCGTGTCGCAGTCGACGAACACCTCCGAGGCGAACACCACCGTCTGCCCATCGGGTGACACGATGTACGCGTCGACGTCGAGCGGCAGCTTCGTCACCTGCGTCGCTTCGCCCCCCTCCAGCGGCAAACGCCAGAGCTGGTTCGAACCCGAACGCGCGGCGAGAAAGTAGACGCTCTTGCCGTCGGGCGCCCACGAGGGATCGGTCTCGTTGCCTTCGTTCGTGGTGAGCTGCTTGAGGCCCGAACCATCGGCGTTCACCAGCCAGAGATCGACGCGGCCCTTGTTGGCCTCCAGATCCGTGCTGCGCAGCGAGAAGACCACCTTGTCGCCACCAGGCGAGACGCGAAAACCCGCGATGCGCTTGAGCGCGACCTGAGCTTGAACGGTGTACGGCTTCTTCGCCGCGGGGGCGGCGGCGAGGGCGACGACGAGCAAAGAAGCAATCATGTCGCGCCCATAGCAAGGGTTGCGGCCGAAAACTCGCGTGCCGAAGTCGCGCTGCTACCTTGGTGCAACAGGTTGCTTCAAGCCCGTCGCAGCCCACCGGAACAGAAACGACGCTCACATCACTGAGTGCGCTGTCGCGCTCAGAGAGGAAAGCCATGTCTGCACGCCTTGCCCTGTTCGCGTTGCTGCTCGTTGGATCCTTCGGCTCGGCCGCGTCGGCGCCCCGCCGGGTCTACGTGGTGAGCTGGGCCGCCGCGGGCGAAGCCAGCCCTGAGCGCAGCGCGTTGATCGCGCAGGCCGATCGACAGCTGCGTGAAGAGCTGCGCCGGCGTGGCGCTTCAGTCGTCGAGGGCCTGGGCCTTCGCGCGGCGATCGTGCTCAAGCCGAGCCTCGAGGTGTTCCCGCGGGCGCTCAAGCTGAGCGTCGTCGGGGTGCGTGATCAGAAATTGCTCGGCACCATCTCCACCAGGGCCGCGGGCTCGAACCGCGACGCGCAGCTGCGCGCGATCGTCAACCGCGCGTGTGTCGAGGCCGATCTGTTCGAGTGAGCCGCCCGGTTCGACATCGTGTCGATCGAGCGACCTAAAACGTGCCGCTCAAGCCGACCCCAGCGCTGCCCCGCCCAAACGACATGGGCATGGGAAGAAACAGGGAGGCATAGCGGTCGCGAATCAGTTGGTGTCTCGGCGCCGCGATTCCGGCGATCAACATCGCAGCACCACCGGCCTGAACCAGCCCATCCAGGGCCAGGAAGAACACGTCCGTCGCCTGGAGGCTGCGGAACGTTCCCATCGCGATGAAGGGCCCGATGATCGGAATGAACAGGGGGATCGCCTGGCCCTGGCTGGTGTCCACGGCGATGGACGCAGCCAGAACATTCAGGAGCCAAACGCCGCCGAACACGGACGCGCCAGCAATCACCAGGCCCGTCCGAATCTGCGTGCGGGGCACATACCCGGGCGGCACCGTTTCACCGGGTTCCCATTCGAGGGTGCGAGGCCCGTTGGCAGCGGGATAGTTGTTGTACGGGGGCGGAGCGGCAGCAGCGGCCGGGGGCGGAGGCGGAGGTGGCGGCAGATCGGCTGGAGCCGACTGTGCGAGCGCGCTTCCTCCGGTAGCAGAGACCAAAGTCACCAACATCAAACGCCTCAGCGATGCAGCAGCAGTTCGCACGATGTGCTCCCTCAATTTGCGGCGTTCAGTTTGCTCGGCCGGTGGTGGGGAAAGTTAGGCCGGGGCCACCATGAACTCCAACTGTTGTTCCACCGCGTCGTCTGACCCCGTTTCCCATCGCGTTGATAGGTGGCGCTTCGCTGAGTGGACGGGCGGTCAGACGTGCGGTCAACGTGCGCCCCGTGTCTGCAACCATCCGCCTGCTCGCGTCGTTGAGCCTTCTCCTCGTGTTGGGCTGTGAGACGCCCGCCCCTGCGCCGATCATCGATCGGGAGCCGGGTGCTCGCACACCGCGCAGCGCCGCTTGCGATCCACTCGACGAGACCCGCTGCCTGCTGCCCTGGCCCTCGAATGTGTACACGGTCGCCGACGCCACCTCGCCCACCGGCCTGCGGCTCGCCATTCCGTTCCGTTCGCTGCCCGTGCGGGACAACCCGGCGTCTCTCAATCGCGCTGATGGCTTCTCGGTCGCGAGTCCGCTCGCCGTCGGTTTTCCGAAACCGGTCGATCGCCGTCTGCATGGCCAGAAGGCCACCACCGCGGTGAGGTTGTTCCTCGCGCAGCCCGGTCGCCCGCAGCGTGGCCAGCCGGTACCGCTGCGTTTGTCCGTGGTGAACGACTCGACCGATGGCGGCTTCTCGGGCGACAGCCTGCTGGTCGCCTATCCGTTGCGGCCGATGGAGTACGACGCCGACTACGTCGCGGTGGCCCTCGATGAAGTGAAGGCCGATGACGGCAGCGCGTACGAGACGCCGGCGCTGGTGAAGGTGGCGCTGGGGCTGACGCCTGCGTCGACCGATGATGAACGCGCGCTCGCCGCGTACCACGCGCCCACCCGCGCCTTGCTGATCGAGGCGGGCGTCGAGCTCGCGCACGTGCTCCGCGTCTGGGATTTCACCACCCGCTCGGCGGCGAGTGTTCGTGACCCGCTGAACACCATGCGCGCGGCTGCGCTCGGGGCGGCCGATGCGGGCACGCTCACCTTCGCAGTGCAGACCGCCACCTTGTTCCCCTCGGGCGCGGCGATCGATCTGCGCGGCACCGTCTCGGGTCTGCCCCACTTTCTGGAAGCAGACGGTGGGCTCTCCCTGAGCGCGGATGGTCTGCCGCAGCAGACCGGCGTGCACACCGCGCCCTTCCGCGCCGTGTTGCCCGCGGGCACCGGCAGCTATCCGGTGGTCGTCTACGGACACGGCACCGGGGGCACCGTCAACGACGACACGTTCGATCAGGAGATCATCGAAGCAGGCGCGGCGAAGCTGAACCTCGAGTGGAGCGGTTGGACTGAAGCGAGCACCGTGAAGACGCTGGTCAGCTTCGAGAAGGTCTTCTCGGGCACCCATGGATCCACCGGTGGGCTGCTGCAGTCGCTCAGTGACGCGGCGGCGCTGCAGGCTTCACTGGCGGGCAAACTCGGAGACACGCTCTCCGAGTCTTCGCTCGGTGGTCTCCTGAATCCCGCCGCGGGAAGGCGGCCTGACGTGAGCACCCTGGTCTACGCGGGTGGGTCGTTGGGCGGCACCATGGGGTACGTGCTCTCGCAGTCGGAACCGAACATTCGTTTCGCGGTGCTCAACGTGCCCGGCGCGGCGTGGACACACTTCGCTCCGGAGTCCGAGCTGTGGAGCACGTTGGCGGTGTTGTTCAGAACGTCGACGCCGAGCGCGATCGATCGTGCGTTGGGCATGTCGATGACGCAGACGAACTGGGATCCGGTCGATGGTGCGGCGTGGGCTGCGCTGGCGGGGCGAAGTGATCTGTTGATCCTCGCGCAGCAGAGCATGGGCGACCCGATCCTCCCGAACATCGGCTCTGAGTTCCTCGCGGCCTCGAGCCACGCGGTGCAGCTGGGTGCGGTGCTCGACCCCATCGTCGGCGTGCCTCAGGTGGAGGGCCCGGTGCGGCGCTCGGCGATCACGCAGTTCCGCGTGCCGACCAGTGAGAAGGGTCTGGCCATTCACGGCTTCGCAGCGAAGGGGTCAGCCGCAGGCGTCGCGGCGCGGCAGCAGATCTCGGCGTTCATCACCTCGGTCTGGGCGGGCAGCCCGCAAATCTCGTTGCCGACCGCGTGCGAGACCAGGCCTGGCAAGAGCTGCGACTTCTCCGTGCCGTAATCTCCTTCTCCCCTTCGCGCAGGGTCGGGACAAGGGGCCTGACCTAGAGTGGCACGATGTTCCTCGCGCTCGCTCTTTCACTCGCAACCGCTCAAGCCCCCAGCCAGGCGATCGTCGCTGACCTCGGTCTTCACGTCGTCGGCGTCGCGTACCACCGCTCACTCTCAGAGCGTGTGATCGCCTCGATCGGCGTCGACCTCTACGTGCCGTGGACCTTCACGCAGAACGCACTCGGTCTGTCGGGCGACTATCGATCGGATCTCGCAGGGCTCGTGCTGCGCGCTCGCACGTACTTCGTGTTGTGGCGTGGCTTGTGGGTCTCGCCGTTTCTTCAGGGCGGCGTGGGCCGGGTGAGCGAACCACCTGCCCAGTCAATGGGCTTCGTGGGCGCAGCAGGCGCGTCGGTCGGCTACGCATTCGTGTTGTTCGAGCACCTCCTGCTTTCGGCAGGGCTCGGCGCTCAAGTGCACGGCGCGTGGATCGGTGGGCGCAGTCCTCCGAGTTTCTTCGGGGCCTGGCCTCATGTGGATTTGATCGCCGGGTACATCTGGTGAGGTGAGGTTTGGCCCTCACCCCACCCTCTCCCCGGAGGGGAAAGGGAGTTCAGCGGATTCGGATCGCCGGGTGCACGTACGCGCCCCGGCTGCGGCGATAGCCGGGCACGTAGACCCGCACACCCACCGGCCGGTATGTCGGATACCGCACGTACGTTCGCACCGGGCGGCGGTAATACGTCGGCGGCGCGGGGTTCCACTGCGTGTGCGGCGTGCTCACCGCAGCCACTTCTTCCGGCGGCGCCTTCGATGCCGCGATCGCCTCGGGCCGCTCGAGCGAGATCCACCACGCGTCGTACGCATCGGGCGCGCTGCGCGCCGTGACCTCGACCGACAACCCCGGCTGCTGATCGAGCACCGGCGCCACCGTCAGCTGCTGCACCCGCTGCTGATCGGCCTGAAGCAACGGCTGCGCCGCGATGAACTGAAGCAGGCACTGCTGCAACGCCGGATCATCCAGCCGCGTACCCGCCTCGAGGCCGACGAGATCATCGGGGTCTCCGTACGCGTTGATCTCGACGTTGCCGTTGCTGAACGACTGATACGGCACGTTGCCGAACACGCCGACCTCCACCACCGTCGAGGGGATCGAGTGCAGGCCCGCTGCGCACGGAAAGGTCTCCGCCGAAGCCAGCACGGTGGCCAGCGGCTGAATGCGCGGAGGCTCGTACGATCGCCTCGCCGCCTGCGTTCCTGCACAACCCGACAACACGAGCAGGCCGACGAACTTGAAGTGGTTCATGCGTGGATCAGTACATCTTTCTGAGCCGCGCCGCGAAGAACCCATCGAGGCCCTCGGGCCCGGGCAACGTGCGCAGGTAGCCCTGGTACGTGGGCAGGTGCGAAAGGCCCTTCGGCGGCTCCGAGGTGAAGTCGGGGTGCGAGCGCAAGAACATCTCGATCTGATCAGGCCCCTCGGCCGTGTCGGTGCTGCACACCGCGAACGTCAGCAGCCCACCCGGCTTGAGCACCAGCGAGCACTGCTCGAGGATCTCCCGCTGCAGATGCGAGAGCTCGGCGATGTCGCGCTCCTGGCGGCGGTAGCGCAGCTCAGGGTGCCGTCGCAGCGTGCCCAGGCCCGTACACGGCGCGTCGATCATCACGGCGTCGAACTCGCCCATCGACTCGGGCAACGGCTTCGAGGCGTCCACCGTCTTGAGCACCAGCCGTTCACGCAGCCCCAATCGCTTCGCCTCGCTGTCGATCTTCGGCAGCTTGTTGGCGTGCACGTCGATGGCCACCACTTCGTTCGTCTGCGCCAGGTGACACGCCTTGCCGCCGGGCGCAGCGCACGCGTCGAGCACGCGCGCGTTGGCGGGAATCTGCGCGAACACGCCCACCAGCTGCGCCGCTTCGTCCTGCACCTGCCACAGCCCTTCGCGATACCCGTAGAGCTCTTCGACGCGCCCCGGCGCATCGAGAATGATGCCCACCGGTGAAAGCGGCGCCACTTTGCACACCACGCCCGCTTCGGTGAGCTGCGCGAACAGCTCGTCGCGGGTGAGCTTCGAGGTGTTGGCGCGGATGACCACGTTGGGTGCTTCGTTGTCGGCGGCCAGCATCGTCTTCGCGCGCTCGGGCCCGAACTGCCGAATCCACCGCTTCACCAGCCACGCGGGGTGACTGGTCTCGTACACCAGCCGCTCCACCTCATCGCCTTCAGCGGCCGGCAGCTCGGTGAGCTCAGAGGCCCGGCGGAGGATCGCGTTGACGAAGCCCGCCGCGCGCTCGAAGCCCACTGCTTTCAACGCGTCGACCGTGTCGCCCACCGCGGCGTGTTTGGGCACGCGCATGAAGAACAGCTGGTAGACGCCCAGCCGCAACGCGGCGAGCACGCGGTCTTCGATGGTGTCGAGCGACCGATCGGCAAACTTCCGCAGCACGCCGTCGATGGTGAGGAGCCGGCGGGTGGTGCCGTAGCAGAGCTCGGTCACCAGGCCCGCATCGCGCGGGTCTTTCAACGTGAGCTCGTCGAGCACCGTGTCGAGCACCACGTTCAGGTACGCGTCGGTGGCGGCCACGCGCGCGAGCACCTGAATGGCGACCATGCGGGCCGTCGCAGGCCCCTTGCGCACCGGGGTCTTCAGCGGAGGAGCAGTCTTCTTCGGAGGAGCGGTGCGCTTCACGGGTCGAGTTTCGCCATCTGTGCCACGAGGATTTGATCGCTCGCCTTCGCGCCGGCCATCAAGGTGAGCAACACGTTCTCGATGAGCTCCTTCGCCCCTGCTTCCACGGGAGCGCCGCGCTGCAGATACGTCCACGTCTCCCGCGCCCACTGCGCGAGGCCCGCTGCCGTCTCGGTGCCCTTGAGCCGCTGCTTGATGCGCTCTCGCACCTGCACCCGGGTGAGCTGATTGCTGGGCACGCTTGGCGTGATGGCCCGACCACCCGCAGGCGCACGGCCAATCGTCTTCCCGCGCGTGGGAGCGGCGGTCACCAACGCCACCGTCGGTTTCTTCCGGCCGATGCTCTTGCCGCGGCCCCGCACCTCGCTGACGTTTGGTTCTTCCTCGTCGGAATCTTCCAGCGGTGCTGTCACGCGCTGCCTGCCTTCGGGCACCAGCAGCTCGAGGCCTTTGACGTAGCCGTCGATGCCCAGCCCGTGAACGTGATGCTTCGCGACCCCCGTCAGAGAAGAAGGCCCACGCTCCACAGGCAACGCTTTGAGCAACACCTCGACGACGGGCAGACCCGTCATCTGCAGCCCCTCCGCGAGTGCAAAAGCGCTCGGAGAAAGCGCCCCCGGGTTGACCAGGACCGCGTCGAGGTCTTCGGCGTGCTCGTGCAGCGCGTCGAGCAGACCGGGCTCGCCGTTCGATTGAACCGAGATCAATTCCACACCGAGCTCCGCGGCTCTTTTGGCGAGAAGTGGATCGATCTGCTCACCGGCGAGCAACGAAAGGTTCGGCCCATGGAGGACGAGCACCGCGAAGGACATGGTCTGATGTTTACGGGTGCTGCTGCGCCGCGTCGAGATGTTGCTGTGTGGTCTTTCTTTGGACGCTGCGTCTTCCCGCTTCAGAATCGTTCCTGAATCAACCTTCCCCCACGCCGTCGAGGTCGCCACCCATGAATAAAGCCCTGCTGCTGACAGCCCTGGTGTCTGCATCCGTCTTTGCGCAAGACCCCTCCGCGCCGCCCCCTCCGCCCCCGCAGCCCGCTCCGTATGTCGCGCCGTCCTCCCCCGTGCGCCCGGTGGACTCGCCGATGCTCGAAGAGGATCCGGGCGGCCGCATTCGTTGGGGCGTCTCAGGCAACCTTGGTTGGTACATGCCCTACCCCGCGTTCACCATCGGCGCTGAGGGCCGCATCGGCTACCAGGTCAGCAACATCTTCAGCGCGTACGCGATCGTCGGCGTCACGGGCGGCTTCGGCTTCGGCGGCAGCGTCAGCTCGACCGGCGGCAGCGCCAGCGTCACAGGCATCTCGTATGTCTACTTTGGTGCGATCGCCGAGGCGATGTTCGCCGACATCTTCTACGTCGGTGGTGGCCCGGTCGTCGCCACGGGAGGCCTGGGCATCGCCGGAATTTCTGCGAGCAGCAACGGGGGCACCATCACCGCGCTTGCCCACGGCGGCGCGATGCCGGGCTTCGATCTGCGCCTGGGCCTGGGGCTCGGCCGGCCGCACGGCCCGCCCACCTTCCGCCGCGGAGGCTTCAACCTCGGCCTCAACGTGCTGATGCTCCTGCACCCCGACACCGTCGTCACCCGCGTCCAGGGTGACTCGATGGGCGGCAGCGTCGACGTGAAGACCAACGAGCTCATCTTCACGGCGACGCCGATGGTGCAGCTCGGGTACGACTGGCGCTGAATCTGAGCGCTGCTCTGATTCCCGGCCCTCTCCCGGCTCGCGCGGGGAGAGGGTTTTGTTGTGTCACGGGCAGGGGAACAACGCGTCGAGCGCAGAGGTGACCGCGGTCACGTCGACTTCGGCCGCGGAGGCCTCGGCTGCTTCCCTGACGAGGACGTCGGCGCTGGCGACGTTTCGTTCACGCGCGGCGCGATCGAGCAGCGGCGCGAGCGTCTTGAAGAAGGCGAACCGCGCGTCTCGCACTTCTCCGGTGGTGCAGCTCAGCTCACTCACCCGCTGACGGAGCACGAGCGCCACGCCGCGCAGCAGGGCCCGATCGAGCTGCGCAAAGGCGAGATCGCGGCGCGAGAGATCGGCGGCGAGGGTCGTCTCGTTGTCGAGGTTGCGCCAGCAGCGAACCGCGAGCGTCGCGTCGTAGGCGCGGTCGTGTGTCTCAGGGCCGAGCGCGCGAATCATCTTCGCGAGGCCGAGCGGCGCGTCTCGGGTGGTGCCACCCGTGTAGTAGGCCCAGCACGAGTCGCAGTCTTGCGGCCTGGTGGTGCAGGAGACGACCTCGGAGAGCGACGAGAGGTAGAGGAACCAGACCAGCGCGGCCTCGATGCGCGCAGCGTGAAGGCGCGGCGTCTGACCCATCGCGCCCCTCGCGAACGAGTCGTTGAGAATCGGGAGCAGCTTGCTCGGGCCGGCGCACCGGTCGGGGAACTGCTCGGGGATGCCGGCGGTGCTGCACGAAGAGGGGGCGGCGGCGTAGTGCAGATCTTCACGGCGCTGCACCCGCGAGTCGAGCCCTTGGTCGATCGCGTAGGCGACCCGCGCGTCGACGAAGGCCTGCGGGGTGGGGAGCACGCCGTCACGCCAGAGCAACGTGGCGATGTCTTCGAAGGCGATGATGCGCGCGATGCTCGAGATGTTCGGGGTGATGGGCGTGAAGGTGTTCGTGTCGCTGATGCACGCGGGCCAGGTGTCGGTCGAGGAGTTGCTGACGCGCGGCGTGTAGTCGGTCGCGAGCGGTTGGCAGGTGGTGACGTTCTCGGTGAAGACCAGGGGGGGCTCGCAGAAGGTGCCGGTGGAGGTGCCTGCGTCGACACCGCCGTCCGTCGGCGTGGGGGCGGGCCCGGGACAAGCGAGGAGCGGGAGGCTGAGGGTCAGGCTCAAGATGAGGCGCATTTGCGGAAGTGAGCGCGCGGCGTGTGGTGCGTCAACTCGTACCGCTACCACCCCTCACCCCAACCCTCTCCCACAGGGCCCACAGGGCCCACAGGGAGAGGGGGCTCAGCCGCGGAAGGAGAACAGCAGCATCAAGCCGCGGCCGGGCCCGTTGATCGAAGAGCCGTGCGCTCGCCACGGTGAATCGAAGACGTTCTCCATCACCAGCGTGAGCAGCACCGGCGAGATCCGCATCGATGCCCGCAGATCCACCACCGCGGAGCCGGGCGTACCGCCGAGCGGAATGCGCGCGTCTGAAAGATCAGCCACGGCCAGCCGCGTCTGCGGTCCCGCCCAACGGAACGCACCCGCCAGCAGCACACCCGCCTCGTGCCGCCACGTCAGCTCGACGGTGCCGTTCGCCGGGGGAATGCGGCTGAGTGCCACGCGCGTCGGCCCCTCACCAAACGTGTACGCCGCCGTCGCGCGTGCACCGAACCCCGCGGGCAATCGGAGCCGCGCCGAGCCCTCCACCCCGCGGATCTGCGAGAGCCCCTGCACGTTCTGCAGCTGGTACCGGAACCAGGCCGACGCGCACTGCGGAGTCGACGGCGGACACTCCGTCACGTCACGCGGCTGCTTGATCACCGCGTCTTCCAACCACGTCTGAAACACCCACGCGTCGAGCGACAACCACTCGAGCCTGAAACGCGCACCCAGCTCGGCGTACTCGGCGAGACGCGCCGGCAACCCGTCGAGCCCCTCGGTG
>JAUYRZ010000018.1 GCA_030695565.1 Archangium sp. | reverse complement strand
CTTCTTGGACAGGTCGCCGCCGGCGATCGCTGTTGCAACTTCGGCGATGTTGCGGACCTGCGCGGTCAGGTTGGAGGCCATGAAATTGACGTTGTCGGTGAGGTCCTTCCAGGTGCCGGCTACTTCGGGCACCTCGGCCTGACCGCCGAGCTTGCCTTCGGTGCCGACTTCGCGGGCCACGCGCGTCACCTCGGAGGCGAACGAACGCAGCTGATCGACCATCGTGTTGATGGCCTCCTTCAACTGCAGAATCTCACCGCGCACGTCGACGGTGATCTTCTTGGACAAGTCGCCGTTGGCCACGGCGATGGTCACGTCGGCGATGTTGCGCACCTGCGCGGTGAGGTTGCCGGCCATCTGGTTGACCGACTCGGTGAGGTCCTTCCACACGCCTGACACGCCCTTCACCTTGGCCTGGCCGCCCAGCTTTCCTTCGGTGCCGACCTCGCGGGCGACGCGCGTCACTTCAGAGGTGAAGACCGAGAGCTGCTCGATCATCGTGTTCACCAGCTTCGCCGAGCGGAGGAACTCGCCCTTGAGCGCGCGGCCGTCGACCTCGAGATCCATCGACTGGCCGAGGTCGCCCTTCGCCACCGCGCCGATGGTGCGCGCCACCTCGGTGGTGGGACGCACGAGGTCGTCGAGCAGGGTGTTGAGTGACTCGACCTTCACCGACCAGCTGCCGCGCGCTCCGGGCAACGACATGCGTTGCGTGAGGCGGCCGTCTTTACCCACCGAGACGCTCAGGCGCGCGACCTCTTCTGAGATGTGCTGCTCCTGGGTGATGGCCTGGTTGAAGGTCTCCGCGATGCGGCCTTCGAGCCCGCCCCAGTTGGTAGGCAGGCGCGCGGTGAAGTCGCCATCGCGGAAGGCGGTGAGCGCCTGCAGCAGGGCCCACTGCGGCGCTTCATTGGTGTTCGCCGCGTGCTGCCCAGCTGCCTTTCGAGGTTTGGCTCGGGTTGAAGACGCTGCAGCCTTGCTGCGGACGCGGGGGGTCGTCGACTGACTCATGGCCCGAAGGTCTTAACCGAACACCCGCGCAGAGATGACGCCCAGGAGTGGGGTACCCTTCGGCACCCGCATGTGCCTCCGCTCGCTGATCACCGGAACGTTACTGATCGCACTCACTGGCTGCCCCACCGAGGGAGGCCCTTGCAAAGCGACGACGGATTGCGCCAGGGGCCGCACCTGCTGCGACGGAAAGTGTCTCGACACCGAGAACGACCGGAACAACTGCGGTGCCTGCGGGGCGGTCTGTGAGTTCGCCAACGTGGTGCCCTCCTGCAAGGTCGGCCGGTGCCAGTTTCAGTGCCAGGCCGGCTTCGGCAACTGCAACGACGTGAGGGAAGACGGGTGCGAGGTGCGCACCATCGACTCGCCTGACGACTGCGGGGTGTGTGGCCGCGTGTGCACGTCGGTCAACGCCGCGTCGAGCTGCGCGCAGTCGTTGTGCGGGCTGGGCGCCTGCAGCACCGGCTTCGCGGATTGTGATCAGGAGCCCACCAACGGCTGCGAGGTCGACACGCGCGTCGAGGTGGCGCACTGCAGCGGGTGCAATCAACGCTGCTCCCTGCCCAACGCGAGCGCGCGGTGTGAAGCGAGCACCTGCGAGGTCAGCGGGTGCGACGCGGGTTTCGGGAACTGCGACCTGCTCTCGGCCAACGGGTGTGAGTCGCCGCTGGGCAACGACGCGCTCAACTGTGGCCGATGCGGGCTGGTGTGTGGGCCGCAGCAGCTCTGCGCTGACTTCCGCTGCCGGGCCACGGAGCTGATCCTCTTCGGTGGTGCGCTCAGCTTCAGCATGGGCAACACCACCAACGACGTCTTCAGGTTCGATCTGATCAGCAACACCTTCACGCAGCTCAACCCGGCCACGCCCAACGGTCCGATCCCAGGGCGGGCGGGGCACGTGGCCACGTTCGATCTGCCACGCAACCGCATGCTGGTGTGGGGCGGGGTGGATGGCGCGGGCACGCTGGTGCCCACCGATGTCTGGGCGCTCGACTTCACGGTGGTGCCGCCGGCGTGGCGGAAGGTGGTGACGACCGGCACGCCGCCTTCGGAGCGCTTCGGCGCGGCGGCCGCGCTCGATGGGGTGAACTCGAAGTGGTACGTGTTCGGCGGCAGCACCGAGCTGGGCACGGGTCTCTCGGAGCTGTTCGTCTTCGAGCTCGCCACCAACAGCTGGTCGCAGGTTCACGGGCGCAACGCGCCGGGGGCGCCGGGTGATCGCATCAACGCGATGGCGGCGTTCGATCCGGCAGCGAAGGAGTTCGTGGTGTTCAGCGGCAACAACTCCGCGAGCATGGACATCCGGGAGCTGTGGCGCTTCGACGTGACGGCGCGCCTGTGGAAGACGCCGCCGATCTCCACCGGGCCGATCGCCCGAGTGAAGGGTGCGCTCTATGATGGCTCGCCCGTTCATCTCTTCAGCGGCATCGCAGGACTGTTGAGCTCGCCCGCATCGATGCTGGAAGACTTCTGGGCGCTCGACGTGCGGGCCACCACGCCGTGGACGTTGCAGACCGCGTTCGGTCCGGTGGGCCGGCTCTCCGCGGCCTCAGCCGCACGTGACGGAAAGCTCTACCTCTTCGGAGGCGGCGCCACGGGCAGTGCCGGCCAGACCGAGTTCACGGATCTCTGGGTGGCCGACCCGGTCGCCCAGACGTGGACCCGTCTCAACGAAGGCCTGCTCACACCGCCCACAGGCAAGCTGCAAGCAACGATGGTCGGCCGTTGATCCCCTCTCCCTTCGGGCGCCCTTCCACGAACCGAAGGTCGCCAGAAATTCACGCGACCACTTTCGAGGGCGGGCCTTCTTCCCCGAGACGAGCTCTACGACATAAGCGGAGAGGCTCTTGCCGGCCTTGCGCGCACGCCGGCGGAGTTCTTTCTCGAGCGCGTCGGGTAGCACGCTGACAACGGCAGGCCGGGCCGGGCTACTCACCCGGTCTCTTCGCGGCCTGAATCTCGGTGAGCTTCGCTTCGATGCGCTTCTCCACCTCAGCCGACACGTGCTCCACCAGCACGGACTCCGGGGCGGGCACCGGAACCTTGATGACGGTCTGCAGGTAGTTGCCCTGCTTCATGTAAGTGAAGATGGCCTTGTCGAGCTCTTCCCCGCGGCCACCGAAGTTGTCGGCGAAGGCCTGGTCGGGGCCGTGTTGGGCGGTGTCGGCCAGGAAGTGACCGAACTTCTGCGTCTCGCGATTGCGCGCGTAGTGCACGAAGGCCCAGCTCAAGCCGTAGAAGCCGGCCACCTTGAGGTCGCGCTCGTTCATCGAGTTCCATTGCAGCAGGTCCTCGAGGTTGAGCGAGCGGATGCTCCGATACATCCGGTACGCGTCGAGGTTGGGGTCTCCCAACCGCAGCGTGTCAGCGTCGAGCCACTGAAAGGTCTCCAGGTACTGCGCCATGCCTTCGGCGAACCAGCGCGACTGCTTCACGAAGTACCGGCGCAGCACGGCGTGTGCGAGCTCGTGAATCACCACCGACTGGGTGCCGCCGTAGCCGACCTCGCGGCGGACGAACCAGCGATCCGGCGGGCCGTACAGACAGATGGTCACCTCATCGCCCTGGTGGAACGCGAGGCCCTGGGTGATTCGCCCGAAGCGCCGCTCGAACTCGAGGCTGTCGTTCATCGCGATGACGGTGAGCTTCTGCTCCGCGGCGACGGGCGCCCGGCCGAACATGGCGCGCAGGCCCGAGAGTGACTGCGAAAGAACGAGCGCAGCGCGCTGTGCGAGGGCGGGTTCGAGATCGGTGAAGAGCTCGTAGTCGGCGGTCTGAATGCGCTTCCACCCAGGGCCTTGCGGCTCAGACCTGTCGAAGCGCAGCAGCTCGCGCTTGATGTCCCCTGAGCCCGTCGTCGTCATGCAACCACTGAGCATCATCACCACGGCCACCAACGCGCCCCTGATCATCCAGCGAGTTTGCCGTGTCACCGGGAAGGCGCAAGCGCGGACGCTGCGCTATGCCATCGACATGGCTCCGCCGGATCTCCAGGGGACGATCGAACGACTCAGCACCACGCTGGCGAAGTCGGGGAAGAGCCGCCGTGAGGAGCGCCGCGCCACCCGCAAGGAGCTCAAGAGAGAGCGACAGCTCGAGAAGGCCTCCGTGCCCGGCGGCATCTTCGCGCTGGTGATGGCGGTGGTGATGATGGGGTTCGCGGTGACACACACGCAGTTCTGGTGGCTCATCTTCGTGGCCCTGAGCGTGGGCGCAGGCGGGGCGAATCAGCTCGCGCTCGTGAAGGAGCGGGAACGCCTGGCCGGCGGCACCACCGACGACAAGAAGCAGAGCCTTCCGGGCCCTCACGAGATCGACGCGCTGTGCGACCAACTGCTCACCGACCTGAAGGCGAGCCCTGAGGTCGTGCGCGCGTTTCTGCAGCACCCCGAGAAGACGGTGGAGGCACTGCGCACCACCGCGAAGGCAGTCGATCAACGCCGCAAGGATCTCGCAGCTGCCGGTTCAGCCGAGCAGCTGACCGCGCTCGAGAAGCAGCGCGTCGACCTCACCGCCCGTCGCGACGCTTCGTCCGACGTGGAAGCGAGGGTGAAGTTCGACGGAGCGCTGCGTTCACTCGACGGCCAGGAGTCCGCGCTCGAGCTGCTGGTGGCGGTGAGCGAACGCCTCGACGGCGAATACACCTCTCTGCTGGTGCTCCTGCAGGAGCTCAAGACGAGAGTGGCCGTCGCGCGCTCGACCAACACCGGCAGTCAGCTCGATGGGCTCGAGCAGAACGTGCAGCGCCTCAACGCCGAACTGCAAGCCATCACCGAGTCACTCGTGCTGACGCCCATCGACGAAGGAGCAACCACTGACTCCACTGACTCCCCGCGGGAGAGGGTCGGGGTGAGGGGCGAACATCCCTAAACCCGCTTCGACTTCCCCTTCACGGGGAACGCCCGAAGAAACGCATCCACATGAGTGGTCAGATACGTCGGCAAATCGAGCGGCCTGCACTGCGACCCCAGCAAGCTGTCCTGATGCAGCAGCGCAAACACCACCGGCGAAATCAGCATCAACGACGCCTGCCGCACATCATCGACGACGAGCTCCTCACGCTCGAGGTGTTGCCGCAGCAGTGACTCGCCGGTCTGCAACAACGGCTCGAGCACGTGGTTCACGTAGCTCGGGCCCACCGCCTTACTCCCCAGGCCCAGCGCGAGCGTCGACGCGTACATCTTGCCCACCCCGTACTTGAACCACGCGGTGGAGAGCCCCTGCAGAAACCCCATCAACGACCCGCGCACATCACCGTGTTTCGCCTGCGCCGACATCGCCAGGTACGGCGCGCCCTCAGCCCGTTGGCTCTCCATCACGCCTCGCAACAAGCCTTCGCGATCCGTGAAGTAGTGCCGCAGCGTCGCAACCGAAGTCCCCGCCGCCACCGCCAGCTCGCGCAGTGACGCGTGAATGCCCTCATCCTCGCTCAGCGCATCCCTGACCTTGCGGGCCAGCACGCTGCGTTGCTCCTCATATCCGGCATTCCGGCTTCCTCGGGTGCGCGCCACCCTGAAACAATAAAACCGCGCACCCGTACCAGGCAATGCAAAGAATCTGATCCACTTGGAGTTGCCACGTGCCAGCGCCCTCCTTAATTCGTAGCTCAACCGTGCTATTCAAAATACTCAGAACTGCGGTGGTGTTGCTGGCCACGCCGTCCCTGGCTCAGCCGCTGAACGACTTCCTGCGCTCGGCGGAACGGGCCAACTTCGACGCACGCACCGGGGTGCAGGCCCGTGCCCAGGCGCAGGCCGAGTTCGCCACGGCCTGGGGTGGCCTGGTGCCCAGCCTCACGGCGAGCGGCGGGTGGACCCACAATCAGTACGAGGCCGTGGTGAACTTCGGCTCGTCTGATCCGGTGGTGATCATCCCCAAAGATCAATTCGACGCGACGCTCAAGGCTGAGGTGCCGCTGATCAATCCCGCGGGTTGGCTCAAGACCGCGGCTGCGTCTTCTTCAGCAGAAGCCGCCGATCGAAGAGAGGCCGCCACCCGCGAGCAAGTGCACCGCCAGGTGGTCACTGCCTTCTACGGCTACCTCGGCGCCCGCGCGGTCCTGGAGTCGGCACAACGCTCGAGGCAGCTCGCCCAGGCGCAGGCCGAAGTCACCCAGGCACGCACGGAAGCGGGCGTCGCCAACGAGCTCGACCTCATGCGCGCGCGCGCCGAAACTGAACGCAATCAACAGCTCGTCGCCGATGCTGAGAGCCTGGTGGCCACCGGCGCCCGCACCCTGGAGACGGTCAGCGGCCTGACGCCCGGTGAAGTGCCGCTGCTCCCGGTCGATGCGCTGGAGAGCGCCCCACCGCTCGAAGAGCTGCTCGCACGGGGTGTCGATACGCGCCCCGCGGTGCAGGCCGCTGAGCAGGAAGTCACCACCGCGCGCCGCAACTCGACCGCCGCCACCCTGGCCGTGGTGCCCACCATCAACGCGCAGTTCACCCAACGGTTCACCAACGCGACCGGCTTCCAGGGCCAGTCGTCGCTCTACAACGCAGGCCTCACCTTCAACTGGCGCCTCGATGTTCCGGCGGTGGCGGGCATGCGCTCGCTGAACGCCTCTCAGGAGACTGCGCTCATCTCTGCCGAACGCGCGCGGCGGGAAGCGGCGGATCAGCTGCACTCCGATTGGCAGAAGACCAGGGCCGCGGTGAAGAAGCTGCAGGCCGCCCGGGCGCAGGTGAAGGCCGCCACCCGCGCGTCCAGCCTCGCGCACGAACGAAACCTCGCCGGCGTCGCCACGCAGCTCGACGTCATCCAGGCCGAACGCGACCTCTTCGCCGCCGAGCTCAACGAAATTCAAGCAAGCGCAGAGCTCGCTTCGGCCCGCGCGCTGCTCGCCATCTCAGCAGGGGAGCGGCCATGAAGGCGGCACAACCCATTCGCACCCGGCCGGGCTTCTTCCGGCGTTGGCTCACGCTCGGCACCATCGGCGTGCGCATGATGTTCTTCGACCGCCTCAAGCTGCTCGGCACCTTGTTCGGCGTCGTCTTCGCGGTGGTTCTGGGCAACTTCCAGGTCGGCACCTTCCTCGCGCTGCTCTTCAAGAACCGCATGTTCGTGGAGAACGCGGTGGCAGACGTGTGGATCACCCCGCCCGGCACGCGGCAGTTTCAGGGCGGCTCTCCGCTCAACGACGCGCAGCTCAACCGCGCGCGGTCGACCCCCGGCGTGGCCTGGGCGGAGCCGCTGGTGCTGCAGACCGCGCAGCTCAAGCTCCCCAACGGGGGCAGCGAGCCCGTCTCGCTGGTCGGCACCCGGGCCCCTCGTTTCGCGGGTGGACCGTGGAACCTGGTGGCGGGTGAAACCGAAGCGCTGCTCCAGCCCGACGCGGTGTTCTTCGAAGACTCGGAGCGGGAGAAGTTCGGCGGCTTGAACCTGGGCTCGGTGCGCGAGCTGAGCGGGCATCACGTGCGCGCGGTGGGCTTCACCTGGGGCCTGCTCCCGTTCGCCCCGGCCTTCGCGTTCGCGGAGCAGACCCTCGCTCGCGAGATTCTCAAACAGCCCGCCGGCAGCCACACCTTCTTGATGGTCGGCGCCGCCCCCGGCGTCTCACCCGTCGAGCTGCGCGAGCGCCTGCAACGTGAGCTGCCCGATACGCGGGTGATGACGCGTGACGAATACCTCTCGGAGATCCTCACCTACATCCTCACCGCCACGCAGATCGGCATGAGCTTCGGGCTCTCCACCTTCATGGGGTTGCTGGTCGGCCTCATCACCGTGGCGCTCTCGATGTTCTCGTCGGTGGTCGACAACATGCGGCAGTTCGGCACCATCAAGGCCATCGGCGCGACCACCGGTGACCTGGGCCGGCTGCTCTTCGTGCAGGCCATCGTCTACGGCGTGGTGGGCAGCCTCGTGGGCCTGGGCCTGATGGCGGCCATGGTGCAGGGCATTCGCAATGCGCAGCTGACGCCCATTCTTCCGAACCTCGCGGTGGGCATCACCTTCACGCTGATGATCGGCGTGTGCCTGCTCGCGTCGGTGCTGGCGTTGGTGCGCCTGAGAAAGCTCGAGCCCGCGATGGTGTTCCGATGAATGACCTGGCGATCGAACTCCGCGGCCTGACCAAGACCTACGGCACCGGCGCGCTCGCGTTTCAGGCGCTCAAGGGCATCGACCTGCAGGTGAAGACCGGCGAGTTCATGATGCTGGTGGGCCCGTCGGGCAGCGGCAAGACGACGCTGCTCTCGATTCTCGGCTGCGTGCTCTCGCCGACCGAAGGCGAGGCAGTTCTCTTCGGAGAGAAGCTCCACGGCCGCAAGGAGTCGGAGCTGCCCGACCTTCGCCTCTCGTACATCGGCTTCATCTTCCAGGGGAACAACCTCATCCCCGCGCTCAGCGTGGAAGACAACGTGGCCTTCCCGCTCGAGCTGCGCGGGGCGAGCCGCAAGCAGGCCCTGATCGAGGCGCGCGACGTGCTCAGCGCGGTGGGCCTTTCGGACAAGATGAAGCGTCACCCGAATGACCTCTCGGGCGGTCAACGTCAGCGCGTGGCCGTCGCGCGCGCGGTGGCGGGAAGGCCTCCGCTGATTCTCGCGGACGAGCCCACCGCGTCACTCGACGCACACACCGGTCAGCAGGTCACCGAGCTGCTCAAGAAGCTCTCCACCGAGCGTGGTCACACCGTGGTGGTGGTGACCCATGACAACCGCATCTTTCACTTCGCAGACCGCACCGTGCACATGGAAGACGGTCTGCTCGTTCCCGCTCCGGCTCAGCCATGAGGTTCACCATGATGGACAAGTTTCCCCGCGGTCTTCGGGTCGGCGCCTTTCTTCTGCTGCTCGGCAGCTGTGGCGCGCAGATCGTTCGAAACGAGACCGCGCCGCCGGTGACCGTGCCGGTGGAGAAGGATCAAGACAAGGCGAAGCGCGAAGCGAAGTCGCGCGTGGGGGGGCCCGACACCCGCGATGCGCTGCCTCCGAGCGGTGCTGAGCTGGTCGGCGGCAACGGCGTGGTGGAGCCGGCGGATCGCGAGACGCAGGTGGCCTCGCAGGTGAGCGCGGTGGTGGCCGACGTGCTGGTGCGCGAAGGGCAGCAGGTGAAGAAGGGTGACGTGCTGGTGCAGCTCGATGACGCCGTCGAGCGGGCCGCGCTTCGTTCGGCCGAAGCGGACCTCGCGGGTGAACGCGCCAATCTCTCCCGCGTGCAGAAGGGCGTGCGCATGGAAGACCGCGACGCCGCGAACGCCGATGCCCAGGCCGCGAAGTCGCGCGCTGATCTCTCGGCCGGCATCCTCGCGCGCACCGAACAACTGGCGAAGACGAACGCGGCGACGGCCGATGAGCTCGAGCGTGCGCGGCGGCAGGCGCAGACGGATCAGGCGGTGTACCGCTCGGCCGATGCGCGCTTGAGGGCGGCGGAAGCAGGCAGCCGCGTGGAAGAGGTCTCCTTTCAGCGCGCGCGGTTGTTGGCGGCCGAAGCGCGGGTGGCCCAGGCGCAGGCCCAGGTGGAGCGGCTTGTCGTGCGCGCGCCGATCGATGCCGAGGTGCTCCAGGTGAAGGTGCGCAAGGGCGAGCTCTACAGCCTGGGGTCGGAGCCGCTGGTGGTCCTGGGTGACACCACCAAGCTGCGCGTGCGCATGGACGTGGACGAGCGCGACATCGCGAAGGTGGTGGTGGGCGCGAAGGCGTTCGTCACCGCCGATGCGTTCGGGGCCGAGCGGTTCAGCGGCAAGGTGGTCGAGGTGGGCCGGAGATTCGGTCGCAAGAACATCCGAACGGATGATCCGATCGAGAAGAACGACACCAAGGTGCTGGAGACGGTGATCGAACTCGAGGTCAACACCCGCCTGGTGCCTGGCCAGCGGGTCACCAGCTACGTGACCGCTTCCTGAAACGTTCTCCCTCTCCCTGCGCCAGCGGGGAGAGGGTCGGGGTGCGGGGCCTTCCGGGCTTCGGAGTTGGCCCCCTCACCGGCCCTTCGACAGGCTCAGGGCCGACCTCTCCCCACTTCGCAGGGCGAGGTTCCGATGCAGCGAACGAACTTCTGAACTGCCGTACCGGGTGCTCCCACGCGGAGTGCTCCTTCAGCGAGCCGAGCGTCCGCACGAAGCGGCCTGGCTCACTGGGGATCGAGCACGATCCCGTCGTACACCTCGTCGACGGTGAAACTCAGCTGGGGCGACTCGACGCTGACCACTTCTCCGGCGCGGAACTCCCGCTCTTCCCAGCCCCCCTCCGTTCGTTGGACTCGAGTGATGCTGCGCTTACGGTGCGAGACGAACAGCACGACCCGGAGCGAAGGAAGTTGTTTGTAGTGGCTGAGCTTGTCGCCGCGGTCGTAGTCCTCGGTCCCCTTGCTGGTCACTTCAACGAGCAAGGTGGGGTTGCTCAGTGCATTCGCATCGATGCTCGACATGATCGGCTCGCCGCAGACGACCGAAACATCCGGAAAGGTGCTCAGGTCCGACGCTTCGATTCGTACCTTCATGTCGGAGGTTGAAGCGAGGCAGCTCTTCGGCAGAACCCGATGCAGCGCGACGATGACCGCAGCGCTGAGCTGTGCGTGGGCCCGCGTCCCCCCGGCCATGGCGTAGATCACCCCGTCGCAATACTCGAGCTTGAGCTCGCTCATCTCGAGCGAGGCCAGGTAATCGGAGTATCCGTAGTGCAGTCGCTTGGCTGTACTCATGTCGACATCATAGCCGGGACGACTCCGCTCAGCGTCGATCCATCACCCCCCCCCCGATGGGTCCAGGGAACTGCGCTGGCCGCACGGGAGAGGCTAGCCTCCTGCTGACTTGATCTTCGGGAAGTACAAGCTGATCACGCTGCTCGGCCGCGGAGGGATGGGCGAGGTGTTTCTCGCGCGCGGCCCGCAGCTCAAACGCCCGGTGGTGATCAAACGAATCCTCGCGTCGATGCTCAGCGACGCCGACATGTTGCGCGCCTTCCTCGACGAGACGCGCATCGCCGCGCGCCTGCGCCACCCGAACATCGTGCGCATCGACGAGCTCGGTGAAGTCGAAGGCGAGTGGTTCGTGCGCATGGAGTACGTGGAAGGCGCCGCGCTCTCCGAGGTGCTCAAGCGCGCCGCGCGCAAGGGTGAACACCTGCCCCTCGAAGCGGTGCTCTCGCTCGGCGCCGCGCTGGCGAGCGCGCTCGACTACGCGCACCACGCGACCGATTCAGAAGGCCGTGCGCTGCAGATCGTCCACCGCGACGTCACGCCGCAGAACATCCTCTTCGGGCGCAGCGGCGAGGTGAAGCTGATCGACTTCGGCGTCGCGCGCGCGGAGCAACGTTTCCTGCGCACCACGCCCGGGTTGGTGAAGGGCAAGCTGCCGTACATGTCGCCGGAGCAGGCCGATGGCCGGCGCATCGACGCACGCACCGACATCTTCGCGCTGGGCGTCTGCCTGTGGGAGGCGCTGACCGGACGTCGGCTCTTCCGCGGCGCGACGCAAGCCGAGACCATGGCGAAGATCTTCGCCTGCCAGGTCTCACCGCCTTCGCTCTACCGCGCGGAAGTGCCTCCCGAGGTCGACGCGTTGATCTTGAAGGCGCTCTCGAAGGAAGCGGCCGGCCGCTTCAAGCGCGCCGCTGATCTCGGTGAAGCGATCGAGACCGTGTCCGAGCAGTACGCGTTGCCTTCGGGCGCAAAGGCCATCGCCGCGCTCACCCGCTCGTTGGTTCCCGAATCCGGCCACGCCGAAGGGCTCGCCCCCGATGAAGAACCGACGGGCACCTTCGAGGGCGGTGCGGTCGACCTCGTCACCCGCCAGGAGCGGCCCGGCGTGCGGCCGCAGTGGAACTCCGAGCCGCAGCTCACGGCGGTAGAGGAGGAGCCCGCCGCCGCTCCCGAAGAAGGCCAGGTGCCTTCGGATGAGCAGGCGCTGATCGGCCGCGCTGCGGAGTTGGCGGATCTCCATCAGTTGCTCGGCAGTGGTGAGCGGTTGGTCTCGCTGCTGGGGCCCGGAGGTGTGGGCAAGTCACGCCTCGCTCGTGAGGCGGCGCGACAGCAGGCCTCGACCTTCCGCGGGCGCGTATGGGTCGCGGATCTCTCGGGTGCGAAGAGCGTGGAAGGGTTGTGCATCACCGTCTCCGAATCGCTCGGGGTCGCGCTCCCCGCGGCCGGTTCTCCGGTCGAGGCGGTGGGCGTGTTGTTGACTGCGCGGCGGCAGTGCCTGCTGGTGCTCGACAACGTCGAACAGCTCGCCGGGGAGATCGCGCCGGTGGTGCTCGCGTGGCACGCCGTGGCGAAAGACGCGCACTTCCTTCTCTGCTCCCGCGTCGCGCTCGGTGTCGAGGCCGAGAAGAAGTACGAGGTTGGGCCGCTCCCCATCGATGGTGATGACGAGAGCGACGCGATGCGCCTGTTTCTCGAGCGCGTGCGCACGCTCAACCCGAACTTTCCCACCGGCCGTTGGGCGCGCGACATGGTGAAGGAGCTGGTGCGCCGGCTCGACGGCATGCCGCTGGCCATCGAGCTCGCCGCCGCGCAGATGGCTGACGCGCCGCTGGAGGCGCTGCGGGAAGCGGCGAAGCTGCAGTCCTCCACCGGGGGCAGTGGGCAGTTCCTCGCGATCGATCAAGCCTTCGAAGCGAGCTGGGCTCAGCTCAGTGATGAAGAGCGCGCGGCGCTGGCGCAGTGCACCGTGTTCTCCTCGGGCTTCTCGGCGGGTGCCGCGCTCGACGTGCTGCGGATCCCGGGGCATCCGGGTGATGCGCATCGCGAGGCGGTGTTGCAGGTGCTCCATCGGCTTCGCAGCAAGTCGCTGCTGCGGGTGACCTTTCCGCTCAAGTCTGATCAGGCGCGGTACGGCCTGTACGAGTCGATTCGCGCACGGGTGATCAACCGGCTGCCGCAGGAGGAGCTGCGCGCGCGAAAACGCCACGCGACCTGGTACCTGCGTTTTGGCGAGACGCTCGGGCCCGCGGCCGAGAAGGGCGCGGCGGTGCTCGATCTGCTCAGTGCCGAACGCGACAACCTGATGAGCGCCTGGGAGTGGTGGCTCGCTCAAGGCGGCGATGGCGTGAAGCAGGCGCTGCGTGTGCTGCTCGGCCTCGATGCGCTGTTCCTGGTGCGCGGCCCGTATGGGGGGCATCTCTCGATGCTCGACTCGGTGTTGCAAAAGTTGAGCGACCCCGTCGACCGTGTTCCGGCGCTCGAGGCGCGCGCGCGGGTGTTGCTGTCCCGCGGGCGGTTGAAGGAAGCCGCGGCAGATCTCCAGTCGGTGCTCTCGCGGCCGCAGCCTCCGGAGATCGAAGGCCGCGCGCTCGCGTACCTGGGCTCGGTGCGCAAGCAGGAGGGCTCGTTGATCGACGCGCAGGCGCTGCTCGAGCGCGCGCTGACGCTGCTCAAGGAGACGAAGGATCTGCGCATGCAAGGGCGCGTGTTCGCCAACCTCGGCGCGGTCGCGCAGGAGCAGGGCCGGCAGGATGACGCGGAAGATTTGTCGGCGGCGGCGCTGAAGCTCCACCGGCTCGCGAAAGACCGGCGCTTCGAGGGCGTGACGCTCAGCAACCTCGCCGTGCTGCAGCAGGCGCGTGGTGAGTGGGCCGCGGCGGAAGAGAGCTGCACCAAGGCGATCGCCGTGCATCGCGAGCTGGGCAACCGGCGCAGTGAAGGCATCGCGGTCACCAACTTCGCGGACCTCGAGCGCGACCGCGGGGTGAACGCGCGGGCGATGGCGCTCTACCGGCGCGCCGTCGGGGTTCACCGGGAAGTGGGCAACCGGCGCTTCGAGGCGATCTGTCTGCTCAATCAGTCATTGTTGTTGATGGAGCAGCTGACCCTGGAGCCCGCTGCCGAGTCGCTCGATGAGGCGCTCGCGTTGTTTCATGTGGTCGGTGACAAGCGGCATGCGGGGCTTTGCCTCGGTGCACGAGGTGCGTTGCGCGCGCGCAAGGGTGAGCTGAGCGCAGCGGAAGGCGACTTCCGGGCCGCGAGGGAGCTGCTGGGTGAAAAGGACCTCGCGTTCTCATCGGCGGTCGATGTGTACCGGGCGCAGGTCGAGCTGTCGGAAGCGGAGGCGCTCGAGTCGTCGCGACGGTCCGCGGAAGCGACGCGCAAACGGCAGGTGGCGGCGGCGCGCATCGAGGCGACCGTGACGCGTGGGCCGCAGGGCTCACTGGCCGAACGGTTCGAGCACGCCCGTATGGCCCTGAGAGTTCTGAAGGTCTGGACGGAGAAGTAGACTCCCTCTCCCCGAGGGGGAGAGGGTTGGGGAGAGGGCTGGCCGGAAACGCAATCACCCTCACACCCACGCGTACAGCGGCCATGCGCTCCTTCCTCACCGCGATGCTGCTGCTGTCCTCCGTCCCTGCCCTCGCTGAAGACGAATGCAAAATCGACGTAGGCCCGAACGACGTGGTGAAGAAGACGGGCGACATCGTGATCGAGGCCGGCCAGTACGTCGAAGACGCCATCGCGCTCGATGGAACGATCACCATCAAACAAGGCGCGATGGTGAAGAGCGCCATCGCCTTTCATGGAAACGTGGTCATCGAAGATGGCGCGAAGGTCAGCAAAAGCGCGTTGTCGATCGGCGGCACGGTGAGCGCTGCGAAGGGTTCGCGAGTGAAGAACTTGATCGAGATCTCGGAGAAGGGTCTGCGCATTCGAGGCACTGACGGTGAAGACCTCGATCTCAACCTGGTGATTGGTGGCAAGTCGATTGGTCAGCGCATCGCCGATGAAGCGCTCTCCAAGATGAAGAACTGCAAGATCGCCACTGCAAAGGCATCGTCGAAAGCCTTGTAAGCCCTCTCCCCGACCCTCTCCCCCGCAGGGGAGCGGGAGACAGTTTCGTCGCGCGTCGTTTCGTCCGCGGCGAGTACGTTGCCTCAATGAATGCGATGCTCCTGCTGATGCTGACCGCCGCGCCCGACGCCGCGCTGCTCGAGAAGCTCGGTGCGCGCGCGCTTCAACTCGAGACCTTCGCCAATACCTCCCGGGTGACGGTCGACATCGTCGCCGACAAGCTCGACTCCGACGGCAAGGTCACCAAGACCACCCACACCGCGCTCCGCGTCGGCCGCAACGGCACCAAGGTCGATCGCAAGCTGCTCACCTTCGTCGAGAACGGCAAAGACCTCACCGAAGCCAAACGTGCCGAGCTGGAAGCGCCCCCGAAGAAGGAAGCCCGGGTGAAGTCCCCCTTCCATCCTGATCAACGCGCGAAGTACCAGTTCACCGTGCTCCCGCCCCCTGCGGACAAACCAAACCTGGTGCGCGTCGGCTTCCAGCCCGCAGGCGAGAAGAACGAAGAGCTCTACATCGGCGACGCCACACTCGATCCCGAGACCGGCGACGTGCTGGTCCTCTCGCTGCGCCCCTCGAAGAACCCGGCCTTCGTGCAGTCGCTCTCCATCGAAGCCACCCTCGATGCCAGCACCCCGGCGGGCCGCGCGATGTCGTCGCTCACCATCAAAGGCGTCGCCGGAGCGCTCTTCTTCAAAGACCGCTTCCGCGTGGTGACCACCTTCACCGACTACGAAGCGCTCTGATCAGCGCGTCTCGGCCTCGGCGATGGCGCCAGGTGAATTCCCCGGCAGCCGCACGCCCTTGAAGATGATCCCCAGCGAGATCCCGTAATACGAGTCGGTCGCCGTCACGCCGTTGGCCAGCGCCAACGAGTGCACCGTGACGTCGAACCCCAGCCTGATGTCGAGAAACGGCCAGGCGCGAAACGCGAGGCCCACGTTGAAGTCGAACGCGTTGCCCTTCGCGCCCGGATAGTAGGCCTGCGAGCCGAGCTCACCCGTGGTGACCAGCAGCGTGCCGCCCGCGCCGACGTCGAAGGTCATGCGCCAGAACTCCAGCAACCGCAGGCCCAGGCCCACTCGAGGCCCGGTGAGGCTCACGTTGGGCAACGGCGGCCGGGGCATTCCACTGCGCGGCCGCGAGCTCGACTCGAAGGCGTGGAAGCCCAGGTGAATCGAAGGCTCCACGTGCTCGAACGGAATGCGGAACATGAGGCCGGTGCGCACGCGCGCCGTGCTCGCCTTGATCGAGGTCGCTCCCGCGTTCATGGTGAACTCGGGCGCGATGTCGGCGCGGAAGACCAGGCCCACGTCGGCGCGCCAGTCGTCCTGGAAATACGACATGGGGAACCACTGGATGTCGAAGGTCACGCCCGTCGGCACCGGGCCCGCGGAGACGTCGGCGAGGCTGGTGGTGCCCTCGTACTTCAGGTTCCTGCCCCACCAGCGGTAGTCCAGGCCAAAGCGAAGCTTGTCGCGCGGCGGCGCGGCAGGCGGGGCGGACACGACGAGGAGGGCGAGGAGCAGCGGCGTCACGGCGGCCACTCTACGCAAACGATTGCCCGGAGCACGGCCGCGAATGAGTGAAAATGGTCTCCCTCTCCCTTCGGGAGAGGGTCGGGGTGAGGGCCTCGTCTGCTACCGTTCATCGCGTGTGGCACCGAGTCGCAGGCGCATTGAAGGGCCCCCCGCTCCTCGAGCTCTATTGCGACGGCTCAGCCGACGCACACGTCGCCAAGCCGGGAGGCTGGGCCTTCCTGGTGGTGCGGTACGACGAAGTGCTCGTCTCGAAGACCGGCAGGTCTGCCTCGACGACGAGCCTGGTGATGGAGCTCGAAGCTGCGCGCGCCGCGCTCAACGAAGTGATCAAACGCGGATGGCACCTGAAGCACACCATCGAGTTGATCAGCGACTCGTCGATCGCCCTCGACATTGCCGCCGGCCGCTTCCTCCCGAAGCGGCACGTGGAATTGGCGAGGAAGCTCCGAGCCACCGCTGCGACCGCGCGCGCTCAGACACGATGGGTCCGCGCCCATTCGGGGCACCGTTGGAACGAAGCCGTCGACGCACTCGCACATCAAGCCAAAGTGCGCCGACGACTCAGGGGATCAACACCTTCTCGCCCTGACCATCAGTGAACTCGAGCCCAGATGCAGTGCGCACCAGCTTCGGCGACAAGGTGACTTCGCCGCCGCTCGCCAACTCGGACATCAACCCGAGCAGAAGCGCGGTGTCATCCATGCGCGCGAAGAACCTCTCGTAGTCCGGCCGGTTGCTCAGCTCACTGGGTATCCACCACTCCTGGAACACTTCGTCGCGTTCCAGCGAGGCCGCTTGCCGCACCGAGCTTCCGTTTTTGGAAGCGGCTCCGAGGCTCCGCATCGAGCGGTCCCACCGGGTCCACAGCCGCGCAACCGCGAAGCGAGACAGTGGGTCGTCGGAGGCAAAAGAGTCGTGCGGTGGCAGCTTCGCGCTCTGCGCCTCACTGAGAAGCCAACCGAAGGCACTCAGTCCCATCGCCTGGCGCTCGATTTCGATGAGCTCCGTGTTGCTGATCAACCGCGAGGGGAGCGAACCGAAGCGCCGGGTCCAAACGTCGCGCGATTCGGGGCCGAGGTGGCCCAGCGCCTGCCCGCAAGGAGGGCTCAGTTGTCTCACCACGCTCGACGCAATCATCGCACCGACCAGTCCGAGGTGGCTGCGGTCGAGCGCAACCTCGAGCGTGCCCGCGCAGAGTTCAGCGATCTGCTCCCACTTCGCATCAGCTCCGAGGATCCTCGCCTGCAACCGCGTCATTTTCGTCAAGGAAAGCAGCACCTGCGTCCCTCGCTCGGCCTTCACATCCGAGAAGGGCGCAAAGGGCGTGACGCTGGGCACGTATCCGAGCCGCTCTGAGTTGCCACAACCCCGAACCGACTCCGCCCACGGTTCAAGGTTCGTCACCTTCGTGCGCCAGGGCTCCGCGACCACTCCAGCGTCCATCAACCCGGAGAGGACGCCTGGGTCCTTCAACTCGAAGGGAGCCAGGTCAGCCGGAGTCGTTTCGATCACCGCCGAGTAGCAGGCGAAGCCGTTCTCGTGTTTCGCAGCCTCGAGAGGCGGGTCCCTCGTGATGGAGCGCGCGGCCGTCGCCTCGAGGTCGGCGACCAGCGCGTCAGCAAGTGCACCACGCTGAAGGTGCCACGACAGCGGCACGGTAGCGATCATCAAGAGCACCAGCCCCCCGATGCCCAGCAACACCTTCCGCGTCGGATTCATTTCTCAGTGGGGATCAGCAGCGTCTGCGCCTGCGGGCTCACGTACTCGAGCACCTTGTCCTTCTTCGTCACGCCCGGGGGCAACGGCTTGCTGCCACCCGCAGCGAGATCCGCCATCACGTCGAGCAGCACGAACGCCTCTTCGTAGGCACTCACGAACTTCCCGTACTGCGAGGGTGCGATGGCATCGACGCGATCTGCGGCGGCCGCACGCTCTGCACCCTGCGCGACAGCCAGTTCCCGCATCGCCTGGTCCCAATGGCGCCAGGTGCGCCCGGTGCGCAGCTTGCTCGAGAACGAAGTCATTCCCGGTACCACCACGCCCGGCAGCTGCGCCCGCGCCGCGTCGTCGGCCACCCACGCGAAGGTGCGCAGGCTGTTCCCCAACCGCTCGGCTTCGATGAGCTCTTTCGCGGACGCCAGGCGATTGCGCAGCGGCGCCCATTGTTTGGCGATCTGCGCCTTCGCCTCAGCCGATGCCGCAGTCAGCGCTTCACCACACGCCGGCGCCAGCCTGCGCACCGCCATGCGCGCGTTCATCGCGCCGACCTGACCCAGGTGCGACTGATCAGCCACCATCGCCCACGTGGCACCGCACCGCTCCAGCGCGACCTCGGGTTGTTGGTCGGCGATCAACACCCGCAGCTCCAGCGCGGTGAACTCGATCAACGACGGCATGGTGTCCGTCAGGCGCACCCAGCGCAGGTTGTTCGCAGGTGTCCACGGAGAGAGGCCCTCGACCCACGCGAGCTGATGCGAGTCGCCACAGCTGCGCATCGAGCTGGCCCACGGGCTCAAGCTGACCATGCCCGCGCGCACCTCCGGCGAGAGCTCGGAGATCGGCTTCGCGCCCGTGATGAACGGATCCAGGCTCGCGAGGTTCTTCTGGCTGAACGGGCCGAAGTCCTTCGGCGTCACGTCGAGCATCGCGCCCAGGCACTGGTAGCCGTTCTCGTGCAGCGGCACCTTCGGCGGTGGATCACGGTTGATCACCCGCGACTTCGCCTCGGTCAGATCAGCAGCGAGCGCATTGGCGAGGCCTCGGGTCTGCGTGTCCCAGATGAGGAAGAGCACGCCGGGAATCGCAGCGATAACGAGCAAAGCCAGGAGCAGTTTTCGCATGTGCACTCCCATCGCAGAAAGGCCATCTCAGAGATAGGTCAACCCGGGCTCGAGCGAGCCGCGCACGTGTGGTCGCGTCGGGCCACCAGCGGAGGCCGCTCGCCACTCGAGGTGACGGCGGCGTTCATCACACGCCTGCGTGTCGATCCGTCAGCCGTCCACCGTCGTCCCAGTTTCCGAACTGCTTTCGCTCAGCGCAACGCGCCACCAGGTTGGCCAGGCGCTTCTTGAACTCAGCGGGCGCCTTCGATCCACCCGAAGCACAGCGCCTCTTCGACGGCATCGAGATACGAGACCGCGGGCTCGTCGGCATCGGAGAGCAGCCAGATCTCCTTCTCACTCGCGTGGTGCCGGGCGAGCCACTTGCGCCACTGGGCCCGGCTCGTGGGCTCGACCACCTTCGAGAGCATCTTCACGTGCCACTCCTTCAGCGCTCGAGCGCGGCGATGCGGGCGAGCAGCTTCTCGTCGTTGACCGCCAGCGCGTCTTCTTTGGCCTGCTGCGCCAGCAACAACACCCGCGCCTTCTCGCCACCCGAGCGGAGCAGCGCTTGCGCCAACACCAACCGCGCCTCACCCCGGTCCCCGCGCTCCAGCGGACCCTTCTCCAAAGCCACCAGCGCCCGCTCGGCCCGCGGTGCTGCTTCGACGGCCTTGCCCAACGCCAGGTGGGCCCGGGCGCTGCGCAACAACGTCTGCCCCGTCAGCGGAGAATCGGCCCCGCCCAACGCGGCCTTCATGGCGAGGTACCGCTCGCTGCCTTCGATCGCCTCTGCGAAGTGCCCCGCCTCGAACTCGGCCTCGGCCACCGCATCCGCCAGCGCCGCGACTTCGGGGTGCACCTTCCCGTGGAGCCGCTCGTTCTCGGCGAGCCAGGTGTGGCCTTCCGCCAGCGCCTCTTTCAGCCGGCCCACGCGGGTCAACCCCAGCACATGGCCACGTTGGTAATCGCTCAACGCGTCGCCCAGTTCTTCGGTGCCCCTGCCCAGCAGCGGGCGAAGGCGTTCGAAGGCCTCGAGCCCTTCTTGCGGTTTTCCATCGAGCACCAGCATCAAGGCGACGCCGAACTTCGAGCGAGCCAGGCGTGGTGAGTCGAGCCCGAACTGGAGCGCGATCTCCTCGGTCAACTTCGCGCAACGCAGCGCCTCGTGCGTGTCGCGCCGCTCCATCGCCAGCACCGACAGCTCGTTCCAGGTGACGCCCAGCGTAGGGTGCCCTGAGCCCAACAAGCGCTCCCGAATGAGGCGCGACTTCTGCAACTCCTCGCGCGCGGCCGACAGCTCACCCTGCTCGGTGAGCACCCAGCCGACCGCGCTGCGCAGGCGCGCCACGTCGAGGCTCTCTTCGCCCTGCTCCTCGAGGTAGAGCGCGAGGCTCTTGCGGTAGGCGATGAGCGAGAACGCGCGTTGCCCCGCTTGCCACTCGGTGTCGCCGATGCCTTCGGCGAGGTGGGCTTCGGTGAGGCGATCGCCGCCGATGCGCTCCACCACGCCACCCGCGAGCGCCGCCCACGTGCGCGCTTCGTCGGGCTTGTCCATGCGCCAGCCCACCAGTGACACGAGGCGCGCGAGCACCCGCGCCGCGGCCGGGTCATCACCGGCCACCTCGGCCGCACGCACCGCGCCTTCGAATGCACGCCGTGCCTCGGTGAAGTTGCGCGCCTGCTGCTCGAGCTCGCCCAGGGCCTCGAGGCCTTCGCTCTCCAGCGCCGGCAACTTCAGCTGCTGCGCGCGCTTCACCGTCGGCGTCAGCCGGGCGCGCGAATCGGTCAGGCGGCCTGCGGCAGACAGCGCACGGCTTTGCGCCAACTGCTGCGCCAGCTCGCGGGCGGTCTGTTCGAGCTCTGGAGGCGGCGCGCGGCGGTCCTCCAGCTGTTTGACGTTCGTGCACGACGAGAGCGGGGAGAGCCGGGCCGCGGCCGTCCCCGCGCTGGCCACCAGGTCTTTGTCAGCGGCGCCGAAGGCCTCGGCCAGCGCGCCCAACTCGATCAACCGGCGATCGAGACACTCGAAACGGAGCAGCAGCTGACGTTCGGTCTGCTCCCCTCGCACGCGCGTGGCTTCACACGCTTCGGTGCGCGCGGCGACCCACTGCTTCGCCCAGCCATCGAGCGCGTCGCGGGTGAGCACCCAGCTGGCCTTCGCGAACGGTGCTGCCGTCGAGAGAAAAGACGCTTCGGAGCGCTTCTTCACCCCCTCGTCCCACACGCCGGCGAGCAGCGCGTCGGCGCCCTGACATGCGCGCGCCTGGCGCACGGAGCTCCACCACACGAACCCGCCGGTGCTCAGCAACAACACCACCATTGCGGCCGCCACACTCACGCGGCGCCGGTGCAGCGCGGGGTCTCGAGCGAGCGCGGCGAGCAGCACCGTCATCGACGCGTGGCGCAGCTCGGGTTTGGGGTTGAGCCCCGTGACGAGGATGCGGTGAATCCACCCCGGAACCGGGCTGCCTTTGGGTGCAGGCGGCACTTCACCCCGGGCGGTGACCACCTCCAAATCAGGCAGCGTCTTCGCCACGAAGGGCTTCACCTCGTAGAGCGCCTCGTACAAAGCGACGCAGAACGAGAACTGATCAGTCGCCGCCGAAGTCGCCGCGCCCACGTACTGCTCGTGCGCCATGTAGCCGGGGCTGCCCATCATCGAGCCGGCCTGGGTGAGTGGCTCTTCGAACGACAGGGGCCCGGAGTTCATCACCTCGGGCGTCTCCATCACCTCGGGCAAGGTGATGTTGCGGGTGGCGCGCGCGAGCCCGAAGTCGGTGACGCGAGGTCGGCCTTCTTCGCCCACCAGCACGTTGGCCGGCTTGAAGTCGCGGTGGATCAACCCGGCGGCGTGAGCGGCCTCCAGCCCCCGGCCGGCTTGCAGGAAGAGCGCGAGCACCTCTTGCCAGGAACGCGGCTTGAGCTTGACCCAGTGGTCCAGGGTGGAGCCGCGCACCAGCTCCATCGCGATGAACACGCCTTCACCAAAGGGCCCCGAGTCGTAGACCGGCACCACGTTGGGGTGACTGAGCTGGGCCATCGCCTGGGCTTCGCGCAGCAGGCGTTGTTGGCCGGCGGTCTGCGAAGCGTCGTGGTCGACCCGCGAGCGGAGCACCTTGATGGCCACCACCCGCTGCAGCTGCGGATCGTGGGCGGTGTAGAGCGTGCCCATGCCGCCCTGGCCGAGGCGGTCGAGCACGAGGTAGCGGCCGATGGGTGTTCCCGGAGCGAGTGAACCCTCGGGCGCACGGTGCTCTCCCCGCACCATCGTGTCGCCCGCGCTGTCGCCATCGAGCGTGGCGGCGCAGATGCGGCAATCGTCTGACGATGAGTGCGAGCAGGCCACGTCAGTGCTTGAGCACCTGGTGTCCCTGGGCGCCTTCCATGCTGTGCGTCATCAGGAAGGAGAAGAGCGGGTAGCTCTCTTCGCGGCTCCCGCCGATGCACTCGAAGTTCCACGCCTGCGAGCCGGGCTGCTCGAGATCGGGCGAGGCCTGCACGAAGAGAATGTCGGAGCGCTCGATGATCACCTCGCCGACCAACGACTTCCCGAGGATCGCCTGCACCACCGCCGAGCCGTCGTCTTCTTCGAAAAAATCCCAGTGCAACAGCTCGTTGTCCATCAACACCACGTCGGCCGAGCCGACGCGCAGCAGGCAGTTCCGATGGTCCTGGAGCCACCGCCAGAAGGCCTCGAAGGTGAGCGGGGCGGCGGTCTTGCTGGAGGAGGAAGTCATGGGGCGCCACATACTCCCAAAAGCACCGCCTGCGCGCGTGGAACATGGCAGGCTCGCGCTGCTCGTTCTGGCTGGCCGGAGAGCAGGTGGGGAGAACACGTGACGCTGACCGCTGCAGTCTTCTGTCTGGCCTTGAGTCTGGGTGCCGAAGAGACCGCCCCTGCCGAGGTCCCGGCGGCGAAGACGGCCCCGAACAAGCTGACCACCTTCGACGAACTGCCGCCGTTGCAGCAGACGTCCGATGACGCGCGGGTGAAACGATTCATCGGCGCGTTCACCGGCGGCGTGGTGGGCCTGGCCGCGTCGCTCGCGTTGATGCCCCTGGGTGACACGGTGGGCTGTTTCGGCGGGCCGTGCGTGTCTTTCGTGAACGGAATGGTGGGGCTCTTCGCGCCTCTCATTTCCATCGGCGGCGCCTGGCTCGGTTACGCCTTGACGGGCGGAGACGGTGGCCTGCTGGTGCCGGCCCTCGCGCTCGCCCCCGCGTTGCTCATCGCGCTCGCGTTGCTCAGCCTCGCGCAGGAGACCGGGGTGAACAGCGCCTTGAACATGATGCCCTACGTGGTCACTGCGGGCGCCTTTCTCGCGGGTGGGGCGGCGTTGGCGCTCGACCTGCGAGCCCGGCAGCTGGCTCGATTGGGCGCCGCGGCGAGCTGGGGTTCGGCGCCCGCGGGCCGGGTGGCGGTGACGTCGTTGGTGACCGGCCTGGCAGCGGGTGGAGCGGCGGCGGTCTCCGGGCTGCTGTTCGCGCTGGGCAGCTTCACCGCGCTGGGCCCGATTTTGTTGATCGCCGGGGCCGTAGCGGGCTCGGTGGGCGTGGCAGCGGCCGGGTGGGGTGTGCACCGCGCGATGGGGGGCCGGGGCACGTTCCTCTCGGCGCTCACCGGGCTGGGCATCGGGGCGTTGGTGACGCTGGCGGGCGGGGCCTTGTTCGTGGTCTCACAAGGCGGTTCTCCGTTCGGCACGTTCAGCCCCCTGCGCAGCACCGCAGGGACCATCTTGCTGGCCGAGCTGGGAGTGGCGAGCGCGGTGTTCTCGCCGGCGTTGGCGCTCGAGTTCAGCCACACCAACGCAGTGGAGGCATCGTTGCCTACCTTCACCTTCGGGGCGTCGCCCATCGCGCAGGGCGGCATGATCTCCGCGGGCCTGCGCTTCTGATCAGCTCAGCGGTGATCCTCCGGGGCGGATCATTTCCAGCGGTGCTGATCACGTCACCGTCTGCATCCCTCGGCTGGCCGACGGCGGGTGATCAGTTGTAGAGTGCTGCAGTCGTGGTTGAACAAACGTTCGACACATACTGCCCGGGGGGGCGCGATGAACAAGAAAGAGCCGATCGACGCGGGGCGAAGACCGACCGAAGAGCTGGTCTCCATTGCAGAACGGGCGCGCTCGCAAGGGGCCCTGGTGCACTTCACCGGGCTGGAGACGCGCAGCATCAGCGAGTTGCTCCGGATCGCCGCTGCCGGTGGCCGCTGGCAGGGCCGGATCGATCGCCACGCAGCCAGGTGAACCGCGACCATCGGGGCTGAAGAGCCAGGGTTCGACAAAGACTGAACGGCCGTGCTGGCGCCGCCAGCGCGCAGGGCAGTGATCGGCCGCCTCGAGGTGATGACTCGACGCGTTGCCGGTCGAGTCGAACGAACTGGAGCTACAGGGTGTCGAACGCCTCGAGGGCCTTGCGCGCAGTCGCGCGGCTCGTGTCGTCGGCCTGACTGTCGATGACGGACAGCACGGTCGAACGTTTGACTCGAACCGTGCGACCCGCGATCTGCGACAGCGCCTCGCGGGAGGCCTGGGCGCCTGCGGCGGCGCTGCGCTCGTCAGCGAACTCGCAGACGCTGAGCGTCACATGATGGAGGGTGTTCATCATCACGCAGTGACGCGCGCCGATGGCCTGGCCCAGGTGTTGGCGCTCTGACTCGATCGGCAGCCCCGCAGCCTGCAAGGCAGCCAGCACCTGCTTCGTGGAGGGGTCTGCCTGGTCGCGGCGACCCGCTTCTTCGACCAGCCGCTCGAAGAGGGGTCGATCAGGGGCAGGCGCCGCGGGGGGGCGTGGCGCGTCTGCAGCGCCGCACTTCGAGCAGGAGATGAGCAACACCATCGTCACGACCAGCAGCGAACGCATGGTCATGAACTACACGCGGCGTGTTTCCGAGCCTCGCAACGGAGTCGGGTACGTACTTGGCGTCAACTCGAGTTCGAAGGGAAAACAGGGGTGCGAGACCCCACTTCGAGGTGCTTCAGCAGCTCACGCGCGGCCCTTACCCTGTGCGATTCGCCTGATCTCCCGGGCGATGTCTTCGGGCGACAAGATGAAGTCGATGCACCCGCTGTCGATCGCGCTCTGCGGCATGTCGGGCTGTTTGGCCGTGCTGGGGAGCTGGGCGATGGTGATGCCGCCCACCTCCTTGATGCCGCGCAGGGCGATCGCGCCGTCACCGTCGTAGCCCGAGACGATCACCGCGACGATCTGGCCCTCCCAGTGCTTCGCCAGGGAGTGGAGGAACACCGTGATCACGTCGGGCCACCCGTGGGGCTTGGAGATCGGCTCGAGCTGAAACGCACCCGCGGCGTCGACGTGCAGGTCGCGCTTGGCGGGAATGATGAAGACCCGGTTGGGGAGAATGATCAGCTCGTCGTAGATCAGCTCGACGGGCATGCGGGTGAAGCGCGGCAGCACCGTGTGGAGCTGGGTGGGCATGGTGGTGATGTGGTTGACGATCACCACGGCCACGCCCAGGTCGGGCGGCAGGTTCTGCAGCAGCCGCACGTACGCGTCGAGCCCGCCCGCGGAGCCGCCGACGCAGACGATTGGGAAGGTCTTCTTGATCGGGTCGTTCATGCGTTGGCTCCTCCGCCCAGCACCAGGGCCACCAGCTGGAGCAGCTCGGCAGGCTCGAAGGGCTTGGCGAGCTCGAAGTTGTCGAGCTTCTCCAGATAAGCCTGGGCGTTGGGGGTGAACGCGCCACCCGACACGAACACCATCTTGCGGGCCAGGTCCGGCGCGCGCGCCGCCAGCCAGGCGTGCAGCTCCATGCCGGTCATCTCGGGCATCATCAGATCGCACAAGATGAGGTCGAAGTTCGGGTCGTTCTCGAGCAGCCGCCTGGCCTCGAGGCCTGAGGCCGCGGTCACCACCTGGTGGTCGCGGCCCAGCAGGCGCTGCAACATGCGGCGAATCGCCGGTTCATCATCGACCACCAGAATGCGCCCGCCGGCCACCGCGGCTTCTTCGCGTGCGACCATGAGGGGGGCCGCTGGCGGCACGAGGGGCGCCGTCTGGAGCGACGAGAGGCGCACCACGAAGCGTGTTCCGAGCCCAGGCGTGCTCCTGGCCACGAGGTCGCCCCCCAGCTCGCCCATGATGGTCTTGCAGATCGACAGGCCCAGCCCGGAACCCGCGCCGACCGCCTTCGTGGTGAAGAACGGCTCGAAGATGTGCGCGAGCGTCTGGGCCGACATGCCCTGCCCCGTGTCCCAGACCTCGGCGAACACGTCGGTCGCCGTGGCCCAGGTGCTCAGCGTGATGGTGTTCTCGGCCACGTGCCCTTCGGGGATCGCCTGCGCCGCGTTCATGATCAGGTTCAAGAACACCTGTGTCAGCCGGCCCTCTGACGCCTGCACGCGCGGGACCGCCCCGAACTGGGTGATCAACTTCGCCCGGTATTTGATCTCGTTCTTCGCCATCGCGGCGGCACGCTCGAGTGCTTGATTGACGTCGACGCTCTGCAGCTCGGTGCGCTCGACGCGGCTGAAGGCGCCCAGGGAGCGCGAGATGGTCTTGATGCGCCCCGCGCCCTCGAACGCGGCGCTGACCCGTTCGGTCAGCTCGGTGAACAGCGCCGGGTCGGTGCGAGCGCCCGGGAGGTCTTGAATGACGCTCTCCAGGTTCGACAGCACGTACGCGAGCGGGTTGTTGATCTCATGCGCCACCCCGGCCGCGAGCAGGCCCATGCTCGAGAGGCGATCGGTCTGTGCCAGCCCCGCGTGCAGCCGCTTGCGTTCGCTGATGTCGCGGTAGAAGCCCAGCACCCGCGGCAACCCGCCCACCAGGACCCGGCTGAGCGACGCTTCGAGGAAGACCGGCTGGCCCATCAGGTCGCGATGTTCGACCTCGAAGGTGAGCACGTCGCCCCGCTCCATGCGCGTGGCGTTTTCGCGCGAGAGCCCCACCATGCGCGTGTCGAGCGCGGCCAGGTTGGTGCCCGAGAGCGCGGGGGGGCGTGTCTTGTGCAAGCGCGCGAACGACTCGTTGGCTTCGATCACCGTGCCATTGAGCGCGCAGACAATGATGCCGTCGCTCGCGCGGGAAAAGAGGTCTTGGTAGCGCGCATCGCCTTCGCGGCGTTCTTCCTCCGCGGTCTTTCGGGCCGAGACGTCGCTGATCACCACCCGGCGTTCCGGCCCGCCCTCCGTCACGTGCATGCTGACCACCAGGTGCGCCCAGAACTGGCCGCCGTCGCTGCGCACCAGCCGCACCTCAGCCGCGCGCCGCCCGCCGGTCTCCTGCACCCGCTTGAACAACGCATGAAGCGCCCCCTGATCCTCCTGCACCACGAAGCGGAAGAACGCCCGGTTCATGATCTGCTGGCGCGTCATGCCCAGCATGGTGACGGCGATGAGGTTGGCCTCGATGATCAGCCCCGTTTCGTCGAGGGTGCAGTACCCGACGGGGGCGAGATCGTAGAGGTCGAAGTAGCGCGCCCGCGCCATGTCGAGCTCGACCTGCGTTCGCCGCAGCTCGTCGTTCTGCAGCTCGAGCTCGATCTGATGCACCCGCAGCTCGTGCAGGGTTTGGGGGGCCGTGGCTGCGTCTGCTGGCGCGGCCGGCTCGGGTTCGCGGCGAAGCTGGGCTTCAGCTTCGCTTCGCAGCGTCGGGGGTGAGGGGCGGGCTGGCTTCTTCGGCGCGCTCGGTGGTGGCGATGCCATAGACTTCTCCTGTTTCGTTGAGCAGCGCGGTCGACACCACGTTCACCTTCAACAGCGGGCCGCCCTTGCTGCACCGTTCGGTCTTGTAGGGCGAGACCTGCTCGCCGCGGCGAAGGCGCTCCGCCCGCGCGTGTTCGACGGCACGCTCCGACGGGGGAATGCGATCCCTCATGTTGAGGAGCAGCGCCTCCTGCTCACTCCAGCCGTAGAGCAGGCTCGCGGCCGGGTTCCACGCGAGGATTCGGCCGTCGAGCGCGTGCACGGTGATGGCGTCATGGGCATCACGCACCACCACCGCCAGCCGCAGCACTTCGTTGACCCTGCGCAGCGCCTCGCGCGTCTGCACCGACTCGCTGATGTCGGTGAACGACATCACCACGCCTTCGATGACGTTCTCGATGGTGCGGTAGGGCTGAATGCGCAGCGTGTACCAACGGCCCGCTGCGGTCTGCACGTCGAGCTCGTGTGAGTGCAGGGTGTCGAGCACCCGCTGCGCGTCGGCCACCAGCGTGGTGTAGCCGACGAGGTTCGAGACGATGTGACCCACCGGCCGCCCCACGTCGCTCGCAATGAGGTTGGTGATCTCGCTGGCCGCCGGCGTGAAGCGCAGAATCTTGAGCTGCCGATCGACGAACACCGTGCCGATGCCGGTGCCGGCCAGCAGGTTGTTCATGTCGCTGTTGGCGCGCGAGAGGTCGATCACCTTGGTCTGCAGCTCGGTGTTCACCGTGGCGAGCTCTTCATTGACCGACTGCAGCTCTTCTTTCGAGGTCTCCAATTCTTCATTGGTGGACTGCAGCTCTTCGTTGACCGACTGCATCTCTTCGTTCGAAGACTTGAGCTCTTCAGCCGAGCTCTCGAGCTCTTCGTTGGTGCTCTGCAGGTACTCCTCTTTGGCCTGCAGCTCCTTCTTGAGCGCGATGATGCGGGCGTCGGCGGCGTCGTGGCTGGCATCAGGCGGCAATCTGGCAGCGGCGGTCGCAGTCGGCGCCTCCTCCAGGAGCACCAGGTACAGCGGCTCTCCGCGAGAGACAGCCACGGGGTGCACGATGACGTTGGTCAGGGTGTGGTGGCCGTTGGTCTTGACCAGCAGGCCGTCACACCGCACCGACTCGCGGATGCTGGCGGCCCGGTGGAGGGTGGTGGCCAGGCCGGTGCGCAGGCCCTCGCGGGCCATCTTGATGATGTTGTTGAGCCCGCTTTCGCCAGGCGCGGGCTCGAGAAAGAGGCCCGTGCGCCCGTGCAGGTAGACGATGTCGCCGTGCGCCGTGACCAGCGCGCTGGGGGGCGCCAGGTGATTGACCAGCGCCTGGTCCATCAGCTCGCGCGGTGAGAACTTGGCGGTCGGGGGCGCCTTCTTCGGCAGCGGCTCGACTTCGGCGAGGAGCGAGACCGGCCGGGCGTGAACCAGCCGCGCCGAATGCGGGTCGGCCTTGCGCCGGTACAGCTTCGCCTTGCGGTCGATGGCCGTGAACGAAGTGTCGAAGTCACCGACGCCTTCTGAGGTCCCCAGGAAGAGCACGCCCTCGGACTTGAGCGCGTAGAAGAACAGGGGAATCAATCGCCTCTGCAGCACCGGCCCCAGATAGATGAGCAGGTTGCGGCAGCTCAGGAGATCCAGCTTGGAGAAGGGCGGGTCTCGGAGCACGTCTTGCTCCGAGAAGATGAGCAGGTCTCGAATGGACTTCTTGATGCGAAACCCGCCGCCGGGCTCAGGCGTGAAGAAGCGCGCCAGGCGATCGGGCGTCACGTCGACCATCGCGTTGGCCGGGTAGACGCCTGCGCGGGCCGTGGCGATGGCCCGGCTGTCGATGTCGGTGGCGAAGACCTGCAAGATGAAGTGCTGCTTGAGCTCGTGGGTGTACTCGGCCAGCAAGATGGCCAGCGAGTACGCCTCTTCGCCGGTCGAGCAGCCCGCCGACCAGACGCGGATGACGCTGCCGGGCGTCTTGCCAGCGAACACCAGAGGGAGCGCTGCTTCGAGCGCTTTGAAGGCTTCCGGGTCGCGGAAGAAGTTGGTGACGCCGATGAGCAGGTCGCGGAAGAGCGCCTCGACCTCGTCGGGCGTCTGCTGCAGGTACTTGAGGTAGCCCTCGAGCTGGGTGATCTGGTGCACCGCCATGCGCCGCTCGATGCGGCGGTTCACCGTGTTCGGCTTGTAGTTCGAGAAGTCGTGGCCCGTCTGGGCGCGCAGCACCACGAAGATGCCGCCCAGCGTGTTCTCGATGCCCGGCGCGATGGGCACCGGCAGGTGTGGCCCGCGATGCGAGGTGTACTTGATCAGCCGCCCGGCCATGTCCGAGGGCGTCACCTCGTAGTCGACCGCGCCGGTGGCGATGGCGCTGCGCGGCATGCCCTCGAACTCGGTGGAGGACGGCACCTGCGCAATCACCAGGCCGCCTTGTTCCTTGATGGCCCGCACGCCGACCGAGCCGTCGCTCCCCGTACCGGAGAGCACCACCGCGATGGCCAGCTCCTTGTGGTCATCAGCCAGCGAGCGGAAGAAGAAGTCGATGGGCAGGCGAAGGCCGCGGTTCGAGCTCGATTCGAGCAGCCGCAGCGTGCCGTTGAGCAGCGCCAGGTCGCGCCCAGGCGGGATGACGTAGACGCAGTTGACGCGAACCGGCATGCCTTCTTCCACCTCGAAGACCTCGAGGTGGGTCAGCTTTCTGATCAGCTCGCAGAGGATGCTCTTGTGATCAGGCGCCAGGTGCTGCACCAGCACGAAGGCCATGCCCGGCTCAGTGCCCGGGGCGAAGCCTGAGAAGAAACCCTCGAACGCCCCCAGCCCGCCGGCCGAAGCCCCGATGCCGACGATGGGAAACCGAGGTGCTTCGCTCTGCGCGACTGCGGCCCTTGCAGGCTTGTTCGTCTTCTTTTTACCCGTCATGTCCCGCCCCGATCCCCTTCGTTGCTACTCCGCTCGGGAGTGGAAGACCACGCGCTTCACGGGGAGGCCGACTGCCCGGGCCGCAGGCGGTAGTAGCCGAGCAGCCGCGGCGTGCCCGAGACGAAGATGAGGCTGGTGGAGGCGTCGAGCTGAAGCGCGTGACCGTCGCGGTGCCGGTGTTCGACCTGGAAGACCGAGACCTGGCCCGAGAGCATGCGGCCCATGCGCTCCGGAGTCAGCGCGAGCCCCTGGGTATCGAACTCGCGCAGGTTCTTGCCCGGGTTTTCAGCGGCCTCCCAGCCGTGCATGTGGCAGAAGGCGGCGTTGACGTTCTCCACCGCCCCGTCGGCCGCACAGACCACGATGCCATCGAGGGCGCGGGAGAACAGCTCGCGGTAGCGCACTTCGAGCTGGTGCTGGCCGTTCTCGGCGAGCCTTCGCGCGGTGACGTCACTGAGCACCACGCGCCGCTCGATGCCGCCCGCTTCGTTCTGCGCGAGGCTCACCGCGACGTGCGCCCACAACATGCTGCCGTCGTAACGAATCATGCGCAGCTCGACTGAACGGGGTGCGTCGGCCCTGGCGGCGGTGAGCAGCGTGTGCAGTACCCCCTGATCCTCCGGGTGAATGAAGCGGGCAAAAGCACGGCCACTGGCGGAGGCGCGGCTGACCCCCATCATGGTGACGGCGGCGAGGTTGGTCTCGAGAATCACGCCCGACAGGCTCAGCGTGCAGTAGCCGATGGGTGCGAGATCGTAGAGGTCGAAGTAGCGGGCGCGGGCGACGTCGAGCTCCACCTGCGCGCGGCGCAGCTCTTCGTTCTGCATCTCGAGTTCGATCTGGTGAATGCGCAGTTCATGGATGGCGCGGTTGAGCGTCTCGGGAGTCGCGTGTGCCGCCTGAGTTCCAGCGCCGATGCGGGTCTCCGCTTCGCGCCGCAGCGGGTGGTTGGCTTCGGGCCCCGCGAACGGAAACGTCGCGTTCGGCGGGGCCTCGTCGCTCTTCCGCTTCTTCGAACGAACCATCGCGAGCCGCTCCCAGCCTGATGAGATAGACCAATCGGGTGTTCTCAATCGGACTGCTTGTGGGGAGGTCACGCCCTCACTGCCGCTTGAAAGGGCCGGTCCCCGGGTCTGCTCGAAGCATCGATCGAGCCATGGCAGATCGCCCTCTAAGTAAGCGGTTGGCGCACGGCGGGTTCGTCAAGATGACCGACCTGCCTCCATTCTGATGGAGGGCCTGCCTGCCGGGTGTGACGCGGCGCGCTGGGGGAATTCCCTCGACCCCGCTCCATCGGTGGAGGATGCCGTCGAGACATGGCCACTTCATTCACGCCGATGTCCAAGAAGGTCCGCCGCGAAGACGCGCTGGAGTACCACTCGCAGGGCCGCCCGGGCAAAATCGAGGTCGTCCCCACCAAGCCGACCGCCACCGCGCGCGACCTCGCGCTGGCCTACACGCCGGGCGTCGCCGAGCCCTGCCTGGAGATCGAGAAGAACCCCGACCTCTCGTACACGTACACCACGCGCGGCAACCTGGTCGGCGTGGTGACCAACGGCACCGCCGTGTTGGGCCTGGGTGACATCGGGCCGTACGCCGCCAAGCCGGTGATGGAGGGCAAGGGTGTGCTGTTCAAGAAGTTCGCCGACATCGACGTGTTCGACATCAACGTCGACGCGAAAGAGATCGACGCGTTCTGCGCGGTGGTGAAGGCGCTCGAGCCCACCTTCGGCGGAATCAACCTGGAAGACATCAAGGCCCCCGAGTGCTTCGTCATCGAGAAGCGCCTGCAGGAGCAGATGAACATTCCGGTGTTCCACGATGATCAACACGGCACCGCCATCATCTCGGGCGCCGCGATGCTCAACGCGTGTGAGCTGGCCGGAAAGAAGATGGATCAAGTGCGCGTGGTGGTCTCGGGCGCGGGCGCGGCGGCGATCGCCTGCATCAACTTCTGGATCCGCCTGGGCGTGAAGCTGGAGCACGTGCTGATGGTGGACACCAAGGGCGTGCTCCACACGGGCCGCACCGACGCGATGAACGAGTGGAAGAAGCCGTTCGTGCGTGACACCAGCGCGCGCACCCTGGCCGACGCGTTGATCAACGCCGACGTGTTCCTCGGCGCCTCGGTGAAGGGCCTGGTCACCGGCAAGATGCTCGAGCCGATGGCGAAGAAGCCCATCATCTTCGCGCTGGCGAACCCCGACCCCGAGATCGACTACCACGACGCGAAGGCCGCCCGCCCCGACGCCATCGTGGCCACCGGGCGCAGCGACTTCCCCAACCAGGTGAACAACGTGCTCGGGTTCCCCTTCATCTTCCGCGGGGCGCTCGACGTGCGCGCGCGGCGGATCAACGAAGACATGAAGCTCGCGGCGGCGCATGCGCTGGCGTTGCTGGCCCGGGAAGACGTGCCCGACGCGGTCAGCCACGCGTACGGCGGCGAGCGGTTCCACTACGGCCCCGACTACATCATCCCCAAGCCGTTCGATTCGCGGGTGCTGCTGTGGGTGGCCCCGGCCGTGGCGAAGGCCGCGATGGACACCGGCGTGGCGCGCCTGCAGGTCGAGCTGGGCCCGTACCGCGAGCGGTTGCAGCGCATGCAGTCGCGCAGCCACCAGGTGATGTCGTCGGTGTTCGAGCGCGCGAAGAGCAAGCCGCAGAAGATCGCCTTCAACGACGGGGAGCACCCGCGCGTGCTGCAGGCCGCGCGCATCTTGAAGGAAGAGGGGCTGTGCGAGCCGGTGTTGATGGGCAACGCCCAGCGCATCACGCAGGCCATCGTGGAGACGCGGCTGGAAGACGAGCTGAAGGGCATCACCATCATCGACCCCACGAAGCACGCGAACTACGAGCGCTACGCGAAGGAGTACCTGAGCCTCGAGCAGCGGCACGGCGTGAGCTCGGAGCAGGCGCTGGTGAACATGGCGCGGCGGAACTATTTCGGCTCGATGCTGGTGAAGGATGGCGCGGCCGATGGCTTCGTCACCGGGCTGACCCAGACGTACCCCGAGGCGGTGCGGCCCCTGCTCGAGGTGATCGGCACGCGCGAGGGCCGGCGGGCGGGCGGCGTGTACATCATGGTGCAGCGCAACGAGTTCAAGTTCTTCGCGGACTGCACGATGAACCCGGTGCCCACGCCGGAGTACCTGGCCGACATCGCCATCGCCACGGCGGATCTCGCGCGCAGCTTCGACGTCACGCCGCGCATCGCGTTCTTGTCGTATTCGAACTTCGGTTCGGCCGCGGGTGGGCCGTCACCGGCCCGCATGCGCGCGGCGATGGAGCTGGCTCACGCGCGCAGGCCGGAGCTGGAGATGGATGGCGAGATGCAGGTCGACACCGCGTTGGTGGAGGAGGAGCGCCGCAGCAGGGCGCCGTTCTGCCGGCTGACGGGGGACGCGAACGTGCTCATCTTCCCGTCGCTCGATGCGGCGAACACGGCGTACAAAGTGTTGTGGCGCTTCGGCGGCGCAGAGGTCATCGGGCCCATCTTGCTGGGCATGAAGCTCCCGGTGAACGTGCTGCAGAACAACGCCTCGGTGCAGGACATCGTCAACCTGGGCGCGGTCACCGCGGTGCGAGCGCAGGGCGGCGAGTTCTTGTTCTGACTCCTGCCTCCCTCTCCCCCGCGGGGGAGAGGGTCGGGGAGAGGGCTTTCAGATTAGGCTGCGCCCATGTCCTCCCGCACCTGCCCCGGTTGTTCCGCTCAGATGCGCCCGTTCCCCGCGGGCAAAGTCGAACTCGATCGCTGCACCTTCTGCAGCGGGCTGTGGTTCGACGGCGGTGAGCTCGAGACGCTGCTCGGCAGGAAGCTGCCAGCGAAGCTCGACCCCGACGTCATCACCTCGCGCAAGTGCCCCGCGGACAACCTCTCGATGCAGGCCGCTGAAGTCGTCGGTTTGCGGGTCGAGTTCTGCACCCAGTGCCACGGCGTGTTTCTCGACGACGGCGAGCTGGTTGCGTTGAACGGCGGCAAGCCGGTGCGCATCGAAGCAGGCAAAGCGCCGATTCGCGCTGAGGCCGCGGTGAAGGACGACGTGATGGAGTGGCTCAACAAGCTGGGTGCTTGACGCGTGAGGCCCTCACCCTGACCCTGCGCTTCCTGGGTCGCTTCGCCTCGGCGCATCTTCCGCTTCGCTTCAGCTGCGCTCGCCCAGCGTTCCGCTGGACCGGCTTCGCTCCGGAGGGAGAGGGAATTTCACTCGCTAAGGACAACCTGTTGAGGCGTTGCCCGTATGCGTGGGGCTGCGATTGGCGGTGCCGTTGATCGAGCACGAGGTGCCGCCGTTGAGCCTGATGCGGCCCAGGCCCGCACCGCCACCGCCCGCACCATCGTTGTCGCTCGTGTTGTTCCCCACCGTGGCCGCCGTGGTTCGGGTGGCGCCGTTACCGCCGTTGCCGGCGTTGTTGGGTCCGGCACCGCCCGCGGCCGGGGTGGTCGACGTCTCGTTGCCCGGTGCCCCGTCGAGGCCGTTACCACTGTCTTCACCACCGCCCCCCGCGCCCCCGTTCGCGCTCAGCCATGAGCCGGCGTTCAACGTGATGGTGGCGCCCTCCAACACGATCGCGCCACCCGCACCACCACCACCGCCGCTGTCGTCCGTGCCTGTCGCGCCCTTGCCGCCTTGACCAGGCGCGGTGATCACCCCGGTGGAGTTCACCGTCAGCGAGCCGCTCGCGGTGAGCTGCACGGCGCCACCACCCTTGCCTCCGACGCCGCCCCCGCCGCCGCTGCCTTTTCCACCGGGGCAACCACCCCGAATCGGCATGAGCGTGGCCATGCCATTGGCCCCGCCGACCGCGCCCGCGCCCGCACCGGAGCGCACGCCTCCGAGGGCGCCCGACGTGCCGAAGCCACCGCCGCCGCCGCCCCCTTCACCCCCGGCCGCGCCCCCGTTGCCGCCGTTGCCGCAACCCGAAGGCGCTCCAAAATTGTTCGCGCGGAGGGTGCCGTCGACCACCACGCTGCCCACCACCGCGAAGATGACGGGCCGGGTGCCTTCGATGGTGAGGGTCTGCCCTCCGTTGATGTTCAAGCCGCGGACACGGATCAACACCGTCGACTCACCACCCGACGGCGTGATGATGGTGAACGGCGGCATGGTCACGCACCCGCCGTCGGTGATGGCCGGCGTGCCCGAGGTGTTGATCGTGGTCGCGCAGGAAATGGTGAAGGCAGTGCCGGCATCGGCGGGCAGTTGCGCCTCGGTGAAGTTGCTCGGGGTGAAAGGGAAGAGCGAGGTCGGGTTCGCGATGCAGTTGAACGAGTTGTCGCAGGTGCCCGCACCCGTGCCCGCGTCGCAGGCGCCGGCGCGCGCGTTGAACAGACACGCACCGGCCACGCTGCACCCATTGCTCACCTGGCACTGGGTGGGTGCAGGGCAGGTCACCGCCGTTCCCACGCAGCCGCCGTCTCCATCGCAGGTGTCGTTGATGGTGCAGTTGAGGCCGTCATCACACGTGCGCGCGCCCACCGGCCGCGGCGCGTAGACGCAGGTGCCTGACGGCTCCTGGCAGGCGCCGGTGGTGGCGAAGCAGACGCTGGGAGGCGTGTTGCAGGTCCGTTGCGTGCCGGCACACGTGCCCCCGGTGCAGCTGTCCATGTCGGTGCAGGCGAGCCCGTCGACGCAGTTGCCGGCGACCGGCGTGTACGAGCAGCTCGCGCCTCCGTCCGACGTGCAGGTGCCGGCGCTCGCGTAGCACTGGTTGTTGGGCGGGTTGGTGCAGTTGAAGTCAGCCACCTTCTCGCAGCCGCCATCACTCACGCAGCGATCGCCCGTGGTGCACGCGTTGAAGTCGCTGCAGATGGTGCCCGGCGTACACCCGGGGTCGGCGCAGTCGATGAGGCCGTTGTTGTTGTTGTCGATGCCGTCGTTACAGGGGAACTCGGTGGCGCCCATGCAGACGCCGCTCACGCAGGTGCTGCCGGCACCGCAGGGCTGGGTGTTGCACGCCGCGGTGTCCTGGCAATCGGCCGCGCTGTCGCAGTCGTCGTCGATGCCGTTGTTGCAGAGCTCGGTGGCGTTGGGGTTGATGGCGGGGTTGCCGTCATCGCAGTCAACGCCCTGCGGAAAACCATCACCGTCGTTGTCGATGCCCGCGTCCACACCCGCATCCACGCCTGCGTCGGTTCCCGCGTCGGTGCCCCCATCGGTGGTGCCCACGGGGTTGGCGCGCAAGGTGACGCTGACGGTGCCGCGCGGTGAGCTGAACGTGCCGTCGGCCTTTTCGCTGAACTCGGTGGCGACGCGCGTGGTGCAGCCGTCATCGGAGTAGCCCAGCGCCTGCACGCTGACGGATTGCGAGAGCCCTTCGGCCAGGACGCCCACCCGCAGGGGAGAGGTCTTCCCCGCGAGCAGAATGGGCATCGTCTCGCGCGGCGAAGCGCCGTCGGTGGCGGTGACCTTGACGCACTTGCTGATCAGCCCCGCCTCGAGGTTGACCTGCACCTCGAGCGCTCCGACGGCAGGCTTTCCGGAACAACCGGAGAGCACCACCAACGACAGGGAACAGAGCCGGAGCAGCGAGCGACCGGGAGCGATGAGCATGGGGACCTCAACAGTACACCAACTCCCTCCCTCCCCCCGAGGGGGGCCGTCGCCTACCCGGCCCGAGCACTCAGAGGCCACGGCACGAACACCACCTCCTTGAACCCCACCGTGAGCAACAGCGCCCGCAGCTGCCGCTCGGCCGAGGCGCGTGCCTTGCTCTGCAACGCCGCATCGGCCTCGACCTCCCGCTCGAACGCAGTCTTCGCGAGCTCGAACAACTTCGCGGTCTGAGCCGAATCCAGATTGCTGTCGATGATCTCCGTGTCTTCCGGCCGAAGAGACACCTGCGCCCTGAGCGGAGGGAGCGCCAGCTCGATGCGCGAACCCTTCACCCGCATCTGCTCCGCGGTGAGCTTGCTCAAGTCGAGGCCCAGGCTGACATCGGCGAACACGAGCGCGCGCCCCGCTTTTGCCGCCACCGACTGCTTCACCCAATTCACGACATCGCCCCAGACGGTCGCGGCAGGCCCCGGCTCGGGAGCGAACGACACCCGCTTGTACAGCCGCACCTGCAGCGTCTCCAATCGCGCGACCTCGCGGATCTGTTCGACCAACGCAGCGGGGTCAGGCGTGTCAGCGGGCTCCTCGCGCAGAACCGAGAACGCCAGGGCGAACCCGGCCGCTGCCGCCAGCACCATCAATCCGGCCTTCACGAGAGAGGGAGGCATCGGAGCGCAGCGTGCCACATTCCTGCGGGTCGACCACGCGCCCGAGGAACAGCACGGCTCCGGTTCGCGGGTCACGCCGCGCGGAAGATCGGCCTGGGCGGCGGACCCGTTTCATCGTTGATCTCCGTCAGGTGGCTCGAGCACGCGCGCGACGGCGGCGAAGGAACCATACCGGCGGTCCCCACAACGGCACGAAGACACCCATCACGATGACCGCGCTCCCCAGAAACTGGAGTACCGCCAGCAGGCGGCTCAGGGCAACGCGGGCCACCTCGAGTGGCCGCCACTCGTCGGAGCGCACGGTGGTGTTGCTCTCGGGATAGAAGGTGGCGGTCACTGTCGAGAGCGCAGACGCCTGCTGGAGGTACTGCGTTCTGCCGGCGATCTTCTCGAGCTGGCCCTGCACCTCGGTGAGGCCCTTGTTCACCTCGAGCGCGTCTTCGACCCGCGTCGCCTTGTCGAGCAGGACGTGGAGGCGATCGCGCGTGGCGGTGAGGTTGGTGCGCTGCGCCTCGAGGTCGACGTACTCCTCGGTGAAGTCTTCGCCTTTCACTTGTCGGGAGTCCACGCGCTTGGCGAGCGACTCCAGTGTGGTCATCGCCACGTCGAGCCTTTCGGCCGGAACGCGGAAGACGACGGTGAGCGCTGCGTTGTTGCCGGTGCCGGTCAGCTCCGAGGCGGTGGTGAAGCCACCGAGCGCTGTCACCTTCCGGGCAATCGTGGCCTCCAGCCCGTCGAGCGTCTCGACGAGCGCTCGGACGGTGGCGCCACGCACCAGGAGCCGCGCGGTGCTCGCGTCGGGACTCTGCCTTCCACATGCCGCGCCGAAGCCGAGCAGCACCGCCACCAGCAGGATGGGATTTTTCATGAACGCGACGCTACGTGAGCTGCAGCGTCGCGAACTTCATGGTTCCTTCACGGCGCACAGCGGGCAGCTTCCGGGCGGGTGATTCACCCGGCCCCGATGCAGATCGAGCACCGCACGCGAGACCTCGGCCAGCTGACGGCGCACTTCACGCCGGGCACCCTTCACGCGCGCCACCTTCATCGAGTCGTACGCGGTCGTCTGATGCCGCATCCACGCGATGACCGCGGACTCGGCGCGCTGTTCGATGGGAATGCGCTCGGTGCGCGCCACCGTGCCGCTGCCCACCGGCGTCGCATGCACCGCCACCGCCTTCGCGACGCGGGCCTCGAGCTCTTTGAACTGCGGCAGGAAGCGCAAGAACGTGCGCACGCTCGCTTCGAAGTCGACCACGTACTCGGCTTGCTCGGTCTCTCGGCGCTTGAGATCGGCAGCGCGGCGCTTCGCGTACGCGGGCGTGGCGCGTTCACCCTCGAGCTGCGTCTTCGCGGCCTCGATGTTTTCGGCGGGAGCCCACACGCCCTTGGAGAACGTCTTGCGGCCGACCTTCTCCACCACGGTCCAGCTCGGGCCTGCTGCCTTCACGCGCCGGGTGAGCCCCGCATCGCCTGGAGGAAGGCAGCCCCACGCGGGCGGAATCTGGAGCACGCGGCCATCGGGCGCTCGCACCTGTTTGGGATCTTTCGTCGGGGCACAGGTCAACGTCTCGTGCATGCGCGGCGACCTAGCACGACGACCCCCCACCCGGTTTGCGCAGAGGCACTACGGCTCGCTGAGCAGGGCTTCGAGGTGCCCCTCGACTTCTTGCAGGCTCCTGGCCTCGAAACCTTCGTGCACGTACCGCACGCGGCCGCGGCGATCGATCAACAGCGCGGTGGGCATCACCTTCACCTTGAGCAAGTCCTCGGAGAGCTTCGCGTCGACGTCGAGCAGGATGGGCAGAGTGAGCTTCGTCTCCGAGATGAACTTCGGGATCTCTTCGGGCACCGCCGCGTCACCGTCGACGTTGAGCGCGTAGAGGCGCAGGCCGCGGCTGGCGTGTTTGGCGGCGAGCGATTGATACAGCGGCAACGACTCGCGGCACGGCTCGCACCAGGTGGCCCATACATCGAGCATCACCACGTTGCCGCGCTCCGAGGCCAGCGAGAAGGTCTGCTTCGAGGGGAAGGTGGGCAGGGTGAAGTCGATGGGCTCCGTACTCAGCGTCGAAGACGGCGGGGCCTTGGCGCAACCCACGAGGAGGAGCAGCAGGAGGAAGCGCATGAGTTGGAAAGTGTAGATCGAAATGAGGTTCGGCCCTCACCCCAACCCTCTCCCGAGGGGAGAGGGGCTGGTACGGTGAAGAATGTTCTCACTGTTGATGGCAGTGACCCTCGCTGCGACCCCCGCCTGGAAGACTTTTCCCCCGCCCGGGCCGATGCCCGCGGCCCCCAGGCACGGTCTCGCCGAGGTGAACGGCATCAGGCTGTACTTCGCGATCTACGGCGTCGGCGAACCGCTGATTTTGCTCCACGGCGGCGCGGGCAACGCAGACCACTGGGTCAACCAGTTGGCGGCCTTCGCTGAGAAGTACCAGGTCATCGTGGTCGATAGTCGTGGTCACGGCCGCAGCACGCGCGACAGCAAGCCCATCACCTACGAGCAGATGGCCGACGACGTGATCGCGCTGATGGACCAACTCGAGATCGAGAAGGCCGCGATGGTCGGTTGGAGTGATGGAGGCGCCACCGCCATCGACCTCGCCATCCGCCACCCCGCGCGCGTGAGCAAGCTGGTCGCCTTCGCTACCAACTACGACCTCAAGGGCACGCAGAAGGGCGGTGGCCCTGCGTTCAGCGCGTACTTCGCCCGGTGCGCGGCGGACTACGCGAAGATTTCTCCCACGCCGGGTGACTACAAGGGTCTGCAGGTTGCGCTGCGCCCGATGTGGCGCACCTTGCCGAACTACACGAGCGCGCAGATCTCGAGCATCAAGGCGCCCACCCTCGTGCTCGATGGAGATCATGACGAGATCATCCGGCAAGACCACGTGAAGGAATTGGCTCGGCTGATCAGCGGCGCACGGTTGGTGCTCATTCCCGACAGCAGCCACTTCGCGATGTTTCAGCAGCCGGTTGCGTTCAATCAGGCGGTGCTGGGGTTTCTTCAGTCCAGGTGACGCCCCTCACCCCGACCCTCTCCCCGCTTCGCAGGGAGAGGGCGATTCCCGGCAACTGTCGGCTGCGGCCAACAGGTCCGGCGCCTCGCGCGCTCGGAGCGTCATGGGCATGACAACTGCTGAGGGGACCCGCGTCCCTCTCAATGGAGCCCCTGATGACTCGACTGCTCGGTCTGCTGCTGGTCTCGTCTTTGTTCGCCTGTGTGCCTGATGGCATTCCTTCTGTCGACGCGGGGAGCGGCGGCGGAGGTGGTGGGCGCATCGACTCCGGCACAGGAGGCGGTGGTGGCGGAGGCAACACGACCACCGGTGGAGGCGGCGGCACCGTCTCTGACGACACCACGCCCCCTGAGCTGCTCACCACCACGCCGCTGACCGGCTCGACGGACGTGGCGGTCGGCCAGCCGCTGCAGCTGATCTTCTCCGAGCCGATGAACGCCGCGTCGCTGCGGCTCACCAGCGCGCCCGCGAACGTGCTCGGTGGCTTCAACCCCAACGCGAGCAACACGCTCTTCACCGTGCCGCACGCGGCCTTCTCCTTCGCCACCAGCTACACCCTGACGCTCGAAGGAACCGACGTGGCGGGCAACGCGCTCGCGCCCACCACCATCACCTTCACCACGCAGGCCGCGCCCGACACCATCGCGCCCACGCTGCTCCGTTCGCTTCCGCCGCAAGGGGCCGTCGACGTGTCCCTGGGCACGCCGGTGCTGCTGACCTTCTCGGAGCCGATCGATCGCACCTCCATCCAACTGACGTCCACGCCCACGTTGATCCTCAGCGCGCCTTCGTTCGGCTCGAACGACGCCGAGGTCTCGTACAACGCCACCAACCCGCTGACGCCGAACACGACCTACACGCTCACCGTGCGTGCGAGTGACGTCTCGGGCAACCCGCTCGCCAGCGTGACCGTCAGCTTCACCACCGCGGCGCCGGCCGACGTCGTCGCGCCCACGCTGATCTCCAGCGCGCCTGCCGACGCCGCCACCAACGTCGCGACCACCACGCGCCTCTCGCTCACCTTCTCCGAGGCGATGTCGCAAGACAGCGTCTCCGTCACGCTCTCGCCCGCGTACGACCTCGGCGAGCCCACCTGGTCGAATCAGGATCGCACGGTCACCTTCTCCGCGCCGCCGGCCGCCCTCACCGACAGCCGCGCGTACGCGGTCACCGTGGAAGGTGACGACGTGGCGGGCAATGCGCTGGCCTCGACGCGCTTCACCTTCACCACCGCCGCGCCGTTGGACATCACCCGCCCGCGGGTGGCCTCGAGCTCGCCCGCGGCCGGCGCGATGAACGTGCCCACCACCAGCAACCTCGAGTTCAACTTCAGCGAGCGCATGAACGAGGCGGCGACCGAAGCGGCGCTCATCAGCTCGCCTGCGCTCGCCTCGCGGGTCATCACCTGGAACAGCGCGGGCACCTTGATGTCGGTGAACCCGGGCGTGGACTTCGCGTTCAACACGAACATCACCGTGACGCTCGGCACGGGCGCGCGTGACCTCGCGGGCAATCAGCTGCTGGCCGCGCACACCTTCACCTTCCGCACGGCCACCGCCCCCGACACCACGCGCCCCACGGTCATCAGCACCTCGCCGCTGAACGCCGCCGTGGGCGTCTCGTTCGCCAGCCCCATCACCGTCACCTTCAGCGAGCCGATGCGCCAGGCCGCGGCGCAGGCGGCGTTTCAGATCACCTCACCCACCGGCTTCAACGGCGGCACCTTCTCGTGGAACGCGGCGAGCACCGTGATGACCTACGACCCGCCTGACGCCTTCGCCCAGGGCACGCAGGTCAGCTTTCAGGTCACCACCGCCGCGGAGGACCTCGCCGGCAACGCGATGGCTGCCACGGTGTCGCGCTCCTTCCGCGTGCGGCGCATCGCCACGACCAGCTTCTTCGCCAGCGGCACCACCGACGGCGCCAGCTTCGACCCACGGGCAGGCTACATCCGCTCGAACGCGAGCTGCTCTTCGGCCAGCCTCAACACCGGCACGTCGGCGCTCGCGGGTGACAGCGAGCAGGGCTTCATCACCTTCAACCTGGCGGCCCTGGCCCAGCTCGACAACGTCGTCATCCGCCTCGCCTTGGTGAACATCGAGCAGCGGGTCTGCGCGTCGACCCTCGGGGGCGCTTCGTTCGACAGCGACATCAGCCTCTCGCACGTGGACTACGGGGCGACGCTCACCCTGGCCGACTGCAACACCCCGAGGCTCTCCACCGTGGTGTTCTCCACCAGCGCGACTGCCGGGCCCCGCACGCGCCTGGTGACCAGCTCGGTGCGCGACGACTTCGCCAACCGGGTGGCGCGCGGCAACCGCTCGCAGTGGTCGCTGCACACCACGCGCACCGGCGGGCCGAACTTCTGCGTGTTCGCCACGCAGAACGACAGCTCGAAACATCCGTTCCTGCGCGTCACCTACGAGTTCGACTGAAACGTCTCGGGAGGAACGGTGGTACGAGGCGCCGCGTGAACCTGAAACGAATTGGCCTCCTGACGATGATGGTGTTCTCGAGCAGCTGCGCGGTGGTGCAGAAGATTGACTCGGTGATCGACTGCGCTGGCATCTGTGACCGCTACGCGTCGTGCTTCGACTCGGCGTACGACAAGAGCGCGTGCGCGAGCCGGTGCCGCCAGGCGGCGAGCGACCAGCCGGATTACCGGCGCAAGGCCGACATGTGCAACGCCTGCATCTCCGAGCGGTCGTGTGTGGCCGCCAGCTTTGCCTGCGCCACCGAGTGCGTCTCGGTCGTTCCGTAGGCAATCCTCGCGCACAGACTCACAGCCTCGGTGGTCCTGCGCGGAGCTGACTCCAGACGTGGATCACCGTCACCACCGACTTCCCGGCATCGACCCCACGCGCGTACCTTCGGGCAGCGGCACGCTGTCCTCCACCACCCCGGTCGCCTTCACTCGCATGCCCCGCATTGTGGTGGGGTCCCCATCCCTTGCGCAACTGGCCGTCTTCCTCGTCGCCCCTCGAGCACGGGCGCGGCTGGCATCGCGCGATTCAATGTGTACGGTGCACGCGCATGCCTCACTTTCTCGCCCCCCCGTTCGAACTTCCCGCAGGTCGTGACGCGCGGCTGGTCAAGCATCTGGAAGATGACGACTGGGCTTCGGCCACCACGCTCTTGCGTGACGTGGTGACGCCCGACACCACGACCTGGAAGTGGCTGGTGCTGCTGGCCTACGTGCGATTTCGCGACGCGGCCGATGTGATGCCCGATGAGCTGGTCAGTGCGTCGAGAGAAGCGGTGACCCTGCTGAACCGCGCGATGGAGCACGGCGCGCCGCATGATGAGGTCGCTCCGTTTCTCGAGGCGGTGGAGCGCACGCTCGACCAGCTCTCACGCGGTGAAGAGGCGCTGCTCGCCAAGCTGGGTTCGGGTGATGACGCCGGGGCGCTCACCGATGAAGAGCTGGAGAGCGTGTGTTTTCTGGTCGACCGCGAGAACCCGGTTCGGGCCGCGAAGCTGTTCAAGGCGCTGGCGGATCGAGAAGGTCCCCTCGCCACCGCTTCTCGTGCGCGCGCTGCGTTGGCGCTCGCGCGCGCCGGTCAGTTCGAGGCGGCGAAACCTGAGCTCGAGTCGGTGCTCACCCGCGATTGGTCGAAGCGGCCGCTGAGTGACGAGCGGCTCGCGCTGGAGGCGGTCGAGACCCTGTTGCTCGAGCACGCGAGTGGGGCGGAGTTCGTGGCGTTGTGGCACCTCGCTGAAGCGCGCGGGACTGCGCTCGCTTTTCCGTTTCCTTCGGCGTGGCCTCATCAGGAGCGGCTGTTCGCCAAGTGTCTTTCGCAGCGGGATATTGCGCGCGCCCGGGCGCTCGCTCAGCGCATGGAAGAAGAGCGGCTCGAGCTGCCGGAGGCGCTGGTGGAGCGCTTTCGCGCGGTGCGCCTCGAGCAAGTCTGAAGGTCCCTACTTCGTTTCTGGCTCGATGACGGCGTGTTGACCGAACCGCAATGAAGCCAGCGACATGACGGCCTCGCGCAAGAAGCTCACCAGCGCGGACGCGAACAGACACATCGCGATGATGAACAACGCCGCCACCACCAGGCCCAGATTGGTCTGGCTCAGGTAGCCCACGAAGCCGGCGATGATCACCAGGCAGACCGTCAACGAGGCCGCCACGCCCGAGGTCAGCGCCCGGTGAATCACCCGCGCGCGCAAAGACAAGGTGTCGAGCTCCAGCCGGCCGTGCGTCTTCTCCTCCGCGCTCAAGCTCGAGAAGCGGCTTTCCAGCGCACGCGCGCGATCGATGATGCGGGCCAGCCGGTGGGTCAACACCGACAACAACGTGCCCAACGCCGTCAAGAGGAAGACCGGCGCCACGGAGAGCTGAATCGTGTGGGTGATGTCGGCGAGCTGATTCGGATCGGCCATGTTGGCACTCTTAACCCCAGGGGAATTACGATGCGCCCCGACCCTCGTCGGGACTAGAGGGGTCTCCAAGCCGGGCCGTAGCAGTAGGAGTCTTCGTGATCGTCTTGAGCCGTATCGACAGCCGCCTCATTCACGGCCAGGTCATCGAGGCCTGGCTTCCCCATCTGGGCGTCAAGCGGGTGGTGGTGGCCGACGACGACGCCGCCCTCGATCCCCTGGCGAAGGTCGCTTACTCGATGGCGATTCCCGATGACGTCGAGCTCGTCCTCGCGTCGGTGAAGGACATCGACTTTCAGGAGTTTGCGGACGACGGCGTTCCCACGCTGGTGCTCTTCCGCGAGGTGAAGTCGGCGGTCGCTGCTCGTGAGTGGGGCCTGCCTGACGGAATGCTCAACGTGGGCAACGTGCATTCGGGGCCCGGGCGCGTGTCGGTGTCGAGGTCGGTGTATCTGGACTCGAGTGACTCGAGCGCGTTGGCAAGGCTCGCTCAGAGCGGCATGACCGTGCGGGTGCAGGCGGTGCCTTCAGAAGCGGCTCAGTCGCTTCCTTAGAGGGCGCTTCAGTTACAGCTGGGTGTTGCCTCTCGGCAAGGCGTTCCACTTCGCCACCGACGGCCTCGCCCAGTTCGCCTCGGCGTAGGCCTTCAACTTCGGAGCTAACGGGGTCCCGTTCAAGTTGAGCCGCTGCAGCATCACCGCGAGATCCACATCGGCGATGCACCACTGCGCGAACAACGTGGGCCGGCCGTGCGCGAGCAGCGGCTCCACCGCGTCGATCAACTTCTTCGTCGCCTCCAGCGCGTCGGCGCTCAGGGGCGTGCTCGCTCGCGCGAAGTAGAGGGTCGAGGTGGGGCGCTCCTGCCGAATGGGCATGAAGTCGGTGCGCAACCACAGCTGCACCTCGCGGCACATCGCGCGCTCCTCGAGGTTCTCCGGGTACAGGCGCGGGTGTTCGGGGAACGGGAAAGACTCCGCGAGGTACTCGGTGATGGCCATCGACTCGGCCAGCCAGAAGTCGCCCCGGCGCAGCGCGGGGATCTTCTTCGTGCGCGCACCGAAGCCCGCGTCGAAGGTCTCCTTCTTCGAGAGCAGCTTGGTCGCCAGTTGGAAAGGCAGCTGCTTCTCTTCGAGCGCCACGAAGACCGACAACGCCCAGGGGCTCGCGTAGTTCGCGTCGACGTACAGGGTCAGTTCACTCATCTTCACTCCTTCTCGATGTCGCGATCCCACAGCTGCGCGTGTTCTCCGAAAGGCGCCAGCTTGAGCCGTTGGGTCAGCGCGTGCGCGATGGCCACCGAGCGGTGTTTGCCGCCGGTGCAGCCGATGGCCACGGTGAGGTAACTCTTTCCCTCGCGTTGGTAGCGCGGCACCAGGAACTCCAGCATCTCGTAGGTCTTGTCGAGGAACACCCACGAGTCGGGGCGATCGAGCACGAAGGCCGCCACGTTCGGCTCGCGCCCGGTGAAGGCCTTCAGCTCGGGCACGAAGAAGGGGTTGGGCAGGAACCGCACGTCGAGCACCATGTCGGCGTTGCTGGGCACGCCGTACTTGAAGCCGAACGACATCACGCTGATGGAGAGCTGCGCGTGCGAGCTGTTGCCGAAGCGAGCCATCACCTGCCGCCGCAGCTCGTGCACGGTGAGCGAGGAGGTGTCGACCACGTGCTCCGCCTGCTCTCGCAGCGCCTGGAGCGCACCGCGTTCGCGGGCGATGCCTTCGGCCACCGAGCCCGCGCCCGACAGCGGATGGCGGCGCCGGGTCTCCGAATAGCGCCGGGTGAGCGCGTCATCGGAGGAGTCGAGGAAGAGCACCTCGACCTTGTGCCCTGCGCGGCGTGCTTCTTCGATGGCCCGTGGCGCGTCTTTGAGGAACTGGCCCTCGCGCACGTCGACCACGAAGGCGAGCAGGTCGCGTGACTCACCCAGCTCGGTGACCTTCATCAGAAGCGGTGCCGGCAGGTTGTCGATGCAGAACCAGCCCGCGTCTTCGAGCGCACGGATGGCGGTCGACTTGCCCGAGCCCGACATGCCGGTGATGACGATGATGCTCTTCACGGTCACTCCACCTCTTCTTCGTCGTGGTGCCGGCGGACCACCGAGCTGCTGCTCTGCGGGGTGCCGATGCGGTTGGCGGTGCCCGAGATGGCCTGGGTCACCTTCTCCGCGAACTCCTGCGCCGAGTGGTGACCGCGCAGCTTGAGCAGGTGATTGCGCGCGGCGACCTCGACGATGGTGGTCATGTTGCGGCCGGGGCGCACGGGCACCACCGAGAGCGGGGCCTCCACGCCGACCAGCGGCATCAACTTCTCGTCGAGGCCGAGGCGGTCGTATTCGGCGGAGTTGGTCCACTCCACGAACTCGATGATCAGCTCGATCTTCTTGCGGTCGCGCACCGAGGCGACGCCGAAGAGATCCTTGATGTTGAGAATGCCCAGGCCGCGGATCTCCATGTGGTGCTGGATGAGATCGTTGCCGTGGCCGTACACGTCGCCCGCGCGTCGGGTGAGGTTGACGATGTCGTCGGCCACCAGGCGGTGTCCGCGCATCACCAGGTCGAGGGCGATCTCCGACTTGCCGATGCCCGACTTGCCGAGCATCAACACGCCCACGCCGAACACGTCGATCAGCACGCCGTGCAGGCTGCCGGTGGCGGTGAGCGCCTCTTCGAGGAAGGCCTGCACCTGGCTGATGAAGGCCGAGCTCACCAGGGGCGTTCGCATCAGCGCGAGGCGCGAACGACGGCAGCCTTCCAGCAGCGGGCGGGGCAGGTCGAGGCCCTTGGTCACCACCACGCACGCCAGCCGGCTCTCGAAGAGCTTGGCGAGCACCGCGCTCTGCTGTTCTTCGGTCAGCGTGCGCAGGTAGCTGATCTCGGTGTTGCCGAAGACCTGCACGCGCTCGGGGTGGAGGTGTTCGGTGAAGCCGGTCAGCGCGAGGCCCGGCTTCTGAATGCGGCTCGAGCTGATGGCGTGCTCCAGGCCTTCGTGGCCTGCGACGAGCTCGAGCTTCAGGTCGTACTGCTCGTCGGCGAGCAGGCGCGACACGGGGATCTGCAAGGCGGTAGGCACGCGGTGATTGTGCATGCGGCGCGTCACGCGCGCCATGGTGATCCCACCCCGAGGCGTGGGGACTGAGATATTGGAAGCCCCATGGCGGAGCAGCTCAACATTCTGGGCCTCTGGGAGCGCACTCCGGACGGGCCCAAAGAGCCGGAGAAGCCAGTGGAGCTCCCGCCTCCGCCGCCCATCGATCCGCGGCAGGAGGAGCTGCTCTCCGGAGCACACACGCTGAAGTCCCGGCTCGAGGATGCGTGTGTGGCGCTCGATGCGGAGGCGTTGCGTGCCGCACATGCGGAGTTGATCTCTCAGTACGGTCAGCAGTCGTGGGCCTCTCATGCACCCGCGTGGGCCACGGCGATCGAGCCGCTTGGGGCGGCTGCTCCGGAGACGCTGCTTTCCCTGGAGCCTCTTCCGTCGATGAGCCCGGCCCTCTTCGAGCGCGTTCGTGCGTCGGCTCTGCTCAAGGCGGCCGTTCAGCTGGGCGCGGGTGGCACGCTCGCTGATGGCCGGCCGGCGGGTTACCTCGCGCTGGTGGCCGGTGATTTTGCGCTCGCCCGGCAGCTGCTCTCGAACCGGAAGGACGCGCGTTCGTTGGGCTATCTGGGTGAAGCGGCGTGGAGGCAGGGTGACGCGTTCGCTGCCCTGCAGGCGTATTGCCGCGCGAGCCTGGTCGGGGAGGTTGATCAGGCGCAGCTGAGTTGTCAGCCGGTGATGGAGTTGCTCGACCTGGGTGATGAGCTGGAGCTTGAAGCGCCGTTCGCGTGGCTGGCGGTGCTCGCGGATCTCTCGGGCAAACACGCGCTGGGTGAGTTCGAGGTGAACGAGTCGGCACCGGTTCGGGCGGCCGCGTTGCTGCGGGCGTACCGGCGAGATCGATCGACGCTCGACGAGGCGGGGCGCATCGTTGCCAAACGCGAGCTGGCCCGGGTCGCGCCCGCGGGACTGCGTGAACTGATCCGCCGTCTGTGAGTTCGAGATAGAAAGCGGCTCATGCGTTCGTTCTCGCTCCTCCTGCTGGTGTCGTTCGCAGCCTGCGGTCCCACCCAGACGGCCTCTGATTGTGCGCGGACCTGCACAGGCTGCTGCAGCGCAGCGGGCGCCTGCGAGCTGGGCGCTTCACCCCTGGCGTGTGGGTTCGGAGGCGCGAGTTGCCGCTCCTGCAGCTCGACCGAGGCGTGCAACCTGGGTCAGTGCGCGACGTCGACGATGATGATGACGAACCCCGACGCCGGCGGGTGCGCGGGCTGCACGCTCAACGGCGTCTGCCGCTCCGGGTTGGAGAACGAGGCGTGTGGAACGAGCGGGGCGTGCGACGTGTGCGGCGGAGGGGAAGCGTGCGTCAACGGCGCGTGTGAAGGTGTTCCGCTCGATGGCGGCAGCGATGCAGGGTTCTCCACGGACGGCGGCACGACGGACGCGGGCACGACGGACGCAGGCACGACGGACGCAGGCACGACGGACGCGGGCACGACGGACGCAGGCACGACGGACGCGGGCACTTCGACGGACGGTGGTACCAACGTCTGCGCTTCGGGTGACGCGTGCACGACGCGAGGTGATTGCTGCACGGCGTATCCACACTGCCGCGGCACCACCACGGTCCCTGCGCTCAAGTGCCGTGCGTCTTGTGGAGCAGACACCGCGCCCTGCTCGGCCACCGCCGATTGTTGCAGCGGACTGTCGTGCAACGCGGGCCGTTGCAGCGCGGGCACTCCGATGTGTCAGCCCGAGAGCGCCTCGTGCGCGACCAGCGCGTGTTGCTCGTCGTTGGTGTGCGTGAACGCCGTGTGCCGCACGCCGGCCATGTGTGGCGCGCTGAACGAGACGTGCAGCGCGAGCAGCTCATGCTGCCTGGGCATGCGCTGCGGAACTGCGGGCCGTTGCGAACCGGCGCCCAGCGGGTGTGACGGTCTCAACGACAGCTGCACCAGCGGTACGTGTTGCACGGGCTTGAGCTGCAGCAACGGCGCGTGCCGGTCGGCGAGCTGCGGCGCCGCGAACACCCCGTGTGGTTCACCGAGCGATTGTTGCAGCAGCGCTCCGTACTGCGCGGGGCCGTCGAACTACTCCACGCCCCGCTGCAGCGCGACGCGCGGGGTGGAAGGTTCACCGTGCATTCTCAGCTCGGACTGCGGTGGTGGAACGTCGTGTATCGGCGGCTACTGCCAGGTCGGTGGTTCCTGCACGGCCCTCTTCGGTTCGTGCACCAGCTCGTTCAACTGCTGCGGCGACGCGCTGTGCCGCAATGGCCGGTGCTGGGCCCGCACCTGCGGCGGTGACGGAGACCTCTGCCCCGGCGGCGGGCCGAACTCGGGTTGTTGCGGCTTGCTGACCTGCAACGGTGGGCTGTGCCGCTCAGGAACGCCCAGCTGTGTCGCACGCGGCCAGGGCTGCTTCGATTCTTCCGACTGTTGCGGCAGCGACATCTGCGACACGAACTTCTTGTGCAATCCCCCTCAGACGAACTGCGGCCGGCTCTACGCGAGCTGCAGCGCGGGGAGCGTGTGCTGCACCAGCGAGGGCCTGCAGTGCTTGAACGGCGCGTGTCTCTACGGCGTGAGCTGCCGCATTCCGGGGCAGACGTGCAGTGCGGGTTCTCCGTGCTGCAATGGGTTGAGCTGCAACGGCGGCACGTGCGTGAACGCGCCGTCGTGCGGCTCGACGGGGAGCACCTGCAACACGAACAACCCGTGCTGCAGCGGCTCGACGTGTGTGAGCGGCACGTGCAGCGCGGCGCCCACCTGCCGCCCCTCGGGAACCAGCTGCAGCAGCACCACGCCGTGCTGTTCAGGCCTCGCCTGCAACGGCGGCGTCTGCGGGAGCACCACCACCTGCGCCAATCAGGGCCAGAGCTGCACGAGCGCTGCGTGTTGCGGAAGTCTCACGTGCGTCTCGGGCGTCTGCGGCACCCAGCAGACCTGCAGCGCGAACTACGACTGCAACCCCACGCGGCCGTTCGGTCAGCGCTGCACGTGCGTGGGCAGCAACGCGGCCTGCTGCGATCCAGAGCTCGACGTGTGTGGCGACGAGACGTGCAGCAGCATCTGCCGCGTCTGTCAGTGATCAGCGGTCTCTGATTTCGAGAAGTTCAGTGGAGCGTTTCTACGCCGTTCGCTTGCAGCACCCTTCTCAGCACCCGTCGCACGGACGGACGCAGGCCGTTGCTTTGCAATCGCTTCCTTTGCCGCGGGCATTCCGCTCGCGGAACGAAGGAGCAGGCGATGCGGATCAAGAGCGGCGGGGCACGGGTCATGATCGAGACACGCAGGAAACCGCGCGAGCGCCGGCCTGCGGTCCGCGCTGAGAACTACTACCGCGATGCGTTCGAGGTGACCGCGGTTCGGCCCACTCGCAGCGCGGTGACCACGTGGGAAGTGGTGCAGGACCTGACCGAGCAGGGCCGCGCGCGCGTGGAACAGGACGAGCGGCGTGAGCGTGCGCATCAGCTCGAAGTCGGCCGGTTGATGGGCGGCCTCACGGCGGAGTTGGTGGTCGAGCTGATCAATCACTTCGTGCAGCGGCCAGCAGCGCAGCGGTCGGCGCCGATGATGGTGCTGGGGGTGCTGACCAGCGCGTTGTTCTTCGAGTTCTGTTCACTCCAGAGCGCGGAGGACGCGGAGGTGTTGCTGGATCAGTTCGTCGCCTTCATCGAGGAAACGGAGGGGCACCCAGAGCGTCGGCTCGCGGGCACCCTCTACGCAAGGGGCTGAAAGAGAGGTGGGCTGCTGGAGTCAGCGCCCGTGCTCCGGTTTGGAGTTCTGCCGACGGTACCTCTCGGAGCATCCGCGGAACTGAGATCAGGGGCACTGCTGCGCCGCCAGGGAGTCCTCGATCTTCTCCTTGAAGCCATCCCCTTCTACGGCGAAGTCGAGGCCGGAGCGGAGCTGCTCGCAAGTCTGTGCTCGCTCGAAGGTGTCCGCCGCCCTGCGGGTGCAGACGTTGGTGAGCGCCTTGAGCAGGTCGATGCTCGAGCGGGAGAACGCGCTGCCCAGCCGCCACACCCTGCAGGCGGCGCGGAAGTCCTCCCGGTCAGCCAGGGTCCTGCCCTTCTCGTAGGTGCGCGAGATCATGCCCTCCACGATGGACCTGCGCAGGAAGGACTGGCGCCTGGAGAGCGCCGTGCGCCGCTCTACCGAGTCGAGCGTGTCCGCGCTCTGCCCCAGCACCAGCGCCTCGTCGAACGCCAGCGCCTGGAGGAAGAGCGGGGCGGCCCGCTCGGGAGCGTCGTTGAACAGCTCGGTGGTGCCGTGCTCATAGAGGTTGATCGCGTTCTGCATGTCGAGCAGCAGCGCGCGGGCCTGGGCGTGATGCTGCGCCTGGGCCATGTTCTCCAGGATTTTCTGCAGGGGAACGATGGCCGATTGGAAGTTGCCCATGAAGTAGGACAGCAGCGCCTGGCTCATCTCCAGCTGCGGGTATTCCCGCTCCAGCTCGGCCTTCGCCACCACGGCTGAATCAGGAAGAGCCGGCGGAGCGCGCAACGAGTCGATCTGCGGACACTGCCAGGCCGGCGCGCCCGGCTTCGACCTGGCCCGGAGCTTGAGGAAGGTGAGGTACCGCTCGTCGCGAGGCCGCCACTCGGTCTTCGGGTCGAGCGGGCCGTGCAGCTTCAGCTTCATCAGCGCAAGCGGGTACAGCTCGCTGGGCTCCATGCGCTGGCAGGCGAGGCGGGCGTAGAGCTCGCAGCGCTTTTCGGCGAGCTCGAGCTCGGCGCTGGCAGCGTACGCCTGGCAGTCGGCGCCGGCGCTCTTGAGCACCTGAGCAGAGGCGATCTGCCCGAGGGAAATGGCGCGGAAGAGGTACGCCTCGCAGCGTTTGTCCACCCCGGCGAGCCGCTCGAGCGTCTCCTCCAACCGGCCCTGGGAGAGGAGGTTCCTGGCGCCCTCCAGGTTCTCTTCGCACACCCTGAGCACGGAGATCCGCGCGAGCAGTTGGTTGGCCTCGGTGCTGATGGGCTCGAGCTCGAGGGCCTGCCGGCAGGCCCGTTCGGCGCGCGGCCAGTCGGTGCGGCCGGCCTCGCTGTTCGAGTACGTGCGGCACTCGGCGAGCAGGTCCTCCAGCTGGCGGACCGGATCGGCCTGCGCGGGCACGGCCACCAGGGGCGCCGGAGCAGGCCAGAGCACCAGGGCGCCTACGCTCAGCACCAGGGTGGCGGCGAGCGCCAGCACGGCGAAGCGGGCTCCGGTCTGCGGGCGGGGGGCCTCAGCCACGAACAACGAGGTGGGCAGGGCGTAGTTGACGGTGAGGCGCCCGGTCTTCGGGGTCGTGGTGGTGAAGTCATCGAGCGGCTGCTCCTGCCAGAGCGCCTGGAGATCGAGCTCATCCATGACGGGCTCCTTCTTGAAAGCGGCGCGCCAGGGCGGCCTTGAGCCGGTGAACCCTGGTGGCGACGTTGGAGCTGGAGAGCCCGGTCACCTCGGCGATGGAGACCGCGTCGAGGCCCTCGAGGTAGAGCAGGAGGAGCTGCCGATCGGCCGCCTTGAGGGCGTGCACCAGCTCGGTGAGGCGGGCCAGGGCGCGGGAGCGATCGAGGTTTCCTTCGAGGTCGTGCTCCACCGGGAGCTCTTCCAGCTCCACGAAGCGGGTGCGGTGTTTGCCCAGGTGGGCGGCGCCGACGTTGTGGGCGACGCGCCAGGTCCAGGTCTTGAGGGCGCAGCGGCCGTCGAAGAGCGAGAGGCTGTGCCAGAGGGCAGCGTGCATCTCCTGGAGGAGATCTCTGCGGACCTCGCGATCGGCCTCGTAGCCGGCGGCGACCCGGGCCAGCGCGGGCGCAAGCTGCTGGATCGCCTCTCGATAGAGCCTGTCCCGGTCTCTCACCACTCCCACTTTCCTGGCCAGCGCGGCGTGCACGGACCTCTTAGTGGGCCGGGGCGCGAACTTCTTACAACTGGTCTCCCTCGCCCTGCGAAGCGGGGAGAGGGCCGGGGCCCTCACGGCTAGAACTTCACCCACTGCTTCGTGAGCGAGCCATGCCTGACGGCACGTTCGCGCTCGCGGCCTTGCCCGGGCGCCGGAGTTCAACCGCGTGTTCGTGGGTGGAGGCTGTCGGGTTCAGAAGAGGTACGCATAGCGGAGGAAGGCGACGCCGCCCGAGACAGCGTGAAGCCGGACCACGACTCCGCCTTCCTCGTGCGAGAAGTTCTCTTCGATCGCCACCACCGATGCGCTGATCGACCGTGACCTGAGCTCTCTCGTGCGAGACGAACAGCACCGCGCGCAGAGCGGGGAGCTGCTTGTAGTGGCTGAGCTTTTCCCCCCGGTCGTAGTCGGCCGTTGATTTGCTGGTGACCTCGACGAGTACGCTGGGGTTGGTGACGGTATTCTTGTCTGTCTTCGAGACCTCGCGAGCGCCAGACACCACGGCGACGTCGGCGAGCCAGTCACGGGCTCCTCGTTTCGCGTTTTCTGCTTCTTCGAGAGCTCGGCGAGATGGGCGGAGTCACCGCATCAGTTGGTCCGCGCCTTTCGGCAGGAGGAACACCCCTTCATCGACGAACACGAGGCCGTCGTAGACCGCAAAGCCGCCCCCCAGGCTCTGCGTGAGAGGAAACGGGGGGCCGCCATCGAGACTTCGACCCGTCAGCGTGCCGCCATCGAGGGTCTCGAGGGCCTGCACCTCGCGAAAAGCCTCGCTCACGCGACGCAGGGGGACGAGCGGACTGCCTGCGTCGGCTGGCGCCGCTGAGAGCTCGACTCCGGCATCGAGGTCGGTGCGGGTCACTCGACCCCGTGCATCGAGCTGCACCCAGTGCGTGCCTCCATCGACGATGAGCTGCGCGAGTGCCCCGTCGCGAGAAGGGATGACGACGGGTGCGTACGCAAAAGAGGTGCGTCCGTACGAAGTTCGCAACCCACCTTCGGGAAAGACGACGACGGAGAGCGAGGTTGCGGCACTCGCGCTGCTGCAGCTCGTGCGCCCCTCGCCCGGCAACACCCCGACGAAGTGCACGCGACCGGTGCGCGGCGTCCACGAGAGCAACTCGATGGGCTCCTCGACGCCTCCGTCGGCCAGCGCGCGAACCGGGCATCGCCACACGAGCCACGTCTCGCCCTTCGCCAGCGGCAGAGGCGCGAACGAGTCCCATGGCGCGTCGAACGTCTGCCCGCTCTTCCCGTCCACGAGGACCACGCGGCGAACGAAGACGTCGTCCGTGCCGAGCGTGACCACGAGCGTTCCTCCGTCCCACGGCGAGCGCGGCGGTGCGGACTCATCGTCGACGTGCGGCACCGGGAAGAGCCCCTCGAAGACGAGCCAGTCCTTCCACTCGAACGCGGCGCCGGCGGGCACCTGCATCCACCGGCCGTTCCGTCGGAGCATCGACAGTCGAGCGCCCCCCCACTCCGACCACGCGCCGTAGTCGACCAGCAGGGCACCGCTCGAGCTCTGGTGCAGGTCGCTGAAGCGCCCCGGCAGAGGCAACGGCGAGAGCATGAGTGGCTGGGCGGCCGCATGCAGCGATCCACACAGGATCGACAGCACCAGCCTCGCGTGTCTCTCGAGCCGCATGGGGCGCCTCATCGCAACAACCATGCCCGAACGGACAAGTGAAACAACCCGGGTAAATCCGAGAGGGCACGCCAGGGAGCTCGCGAAGTCCCGGGGTGTGAGGGTCGCCGAGAAGACGTTGGGAGCCGGACGGGAACTCGCGGAGTGGCTGTTTGCTGCGAGGGCCGACGCACGGGTTCGGGTGTGGCAAGCCGTGCCAGGACGTTGAGGAGTCTGATTCCGCTCAGCGTCAGCCCGGTGATGCGTCAGGCGTCTCGTCGCCGCTCTGCAGGCTGGTCGAGGGCGGGTCCCACAGCGCGATTCGAGGTGCCGGGTCTGCCGAACCAGTCAACGCCTTCAGCGCGCCGTTGGCGATGCAGTTCAAGCCCGATCACCCGATGGTGCGGCGAACACCACGACCATTCCAGCCATGACCGTCTCTGGCAGGACCCACTGCTCGACCGAGTCCCCTTCGAGGGTCGGCAGGGTCGCGCGGCCCTCGGTCACATGTCGGCGAGGCCACCCACGACTGCCAGTGCATGCGCGCGATGATGACAGCTCTGCCAGGCAGGCGGAGCCTCAGGGCTTTCGCGCGAGCTGCCGCATGCGCTCGCTGAGCCCGTCTCGATAGGTTTTCAGCTCCTGCGACGTCAACGGCGAGAGCATGACGGGCAACGGCGCCACCGGAAACTGATCGAGCAACCAGCCCATCACGCCGGGGTCCATGCCGGCATCCTTCATGAGCGCGAGCTCGAGGTCAGCGTCGGGCGGGAACCCGGCGCGCTCGAGGAACAGCACGTCGACGAGGTCTCGGGGCTCCGAGCGCGACAGCAGGCAGGTCAGCTTCGACGCGCGGAGGTCCTCGAGGGAGATCACCTCGACTCCGTCAAGGCGCTGTGGCGGTGCAAGCGTTGGCGTGGCGTCGACTGCCAGGTCGACGTCGATGCGCTGGCTGGGGAGCTGCAACTCTGCGCGAACGAAGGTCCCCGCATCCTGAACGAGCGTGATGGTGCCACCCACGGCGTGGGCCGCTTCAGGCAGGGCGTCGACGAGGCGGCGCAGCGCTGAGCGCTCGTTCACGAAGAGGTCGATGTCCTTGGACAAACGGTGCCCGAGGTAGGCGCCGCTCAGCGCGACGCCACCAGCGAGAGCACAGCGAGCTCGCGCCTGACATTCACGAATGAAGCCCAGCACCTCGGGTGAGGCGATGCGGGCGTCAAAGGCTGCGCGCATGCGCCTCCGGCGGCGGCCACGGCAGCATCGGCAGTTGCATCAGCCACGCCCACCGCGCGCGCGCCTTACCGAGGTAACGCGTCAGGTGCGGCCACATGTCGACGATGTCCTGCTCACTCACGAACAACCAGACGTCTCGCGTGTTCGCCTCGCGAAGCAGCGCGCCCATCCAGTACGCGCGGGTGTCGAGGTCGGGCGAGGCCAGCTCACGGCGAAGGTCGGCGACAGTCGCGTCGAGCCACCACAGGAAGTAGGGGCGGTGCTCCGGGTTGCGGAGCTCGGGTGTCGTGGGCGGCAGCACTGATGCAACGCTACACCAAGGGCTCGAGGTTCAGCGTCTCCGACCAGCACGGCGAGAGCGGGGTGCGATCGGAGTCCCCGGATCATCCGCGAACGGACAAGTGAAACAACCCGGGCAAATCCGAGAGGGCACGCCAGAGAGCTCGCGAAGTCCCGGGGTGTGAGGGTGGCCGAGAAGACGTTGGGAGCCGGACGCGGAACTCGCGGAGGGGCTGGCAGCAGCACGCGCACTGCTCGGAGCGGCGACTCCGACGGTGAGCTACTCGAGCAACTGGCTGGTCGTCTGGCGCCCCGAAGCGAAGAGCGCGAGCTCGCGGCTGACGCCCACCCGCGCGCAGCTGAGTGCGACCGGCCAGACGCTCTCGATCTGGGCGACGGTGACCGAGCCGGGCGCAGGCTGCACCCCGTGGCTCCCGAACGAGCTCGCGGTGGGGCGCATTCCGAAGCGCAACGTGGTGCCCTCGTCGATTCGCGTCTTCGTCACCTCGGCCTGCGGCCTGATCACCGCTGGGGCGTGCGACGAGCGCAGCGACTGCCCTCAGGAAACGCCGATGTGCCACGGCTCGTTCGAGCTGCCCAACGGAACGCTCACCACCGGCGTGTGCGCGAAGTAACCGGCGTATTCGAACAGCAGCTTCGAGTGCAGCTCTTCGCCGACGGCATCGCCAGCTCGCGGGTCGAGTGGAGAATTCTCAACCCCACCCACGAGACGCCGTCGAACACGGTGCGCGGTCTGGGTGGTCGCGTCCCGCTCCGCGTGCCCGGAGACGAAGGCATCAACGGCGACTGGGTGCTCGAAGTGCGCGACACCGGCATCGGGGCTCCCGGCTATTTCCGCGGCGTGCGCCTGAGCTTCACCAGCCGCTGGGACTGAGCCCCCGGAGGGTCGAGCCGAAGTGTCGGTAGGTCCGTTCACCCTGAGCTTGTCGAAGGGCGAACCCTTCGTCGCTACCCCGTTCATCTCGAGCGGGTTGGCAGAAATACGTGTCGCAAGACCGTTCACACCGAGCTTGTCGAGATGCGAACGCCATGGCGCTTTGCGTTCTGTGGAGTTGCGCGCTCGGCGCCCCTCGACTCCGCTCGCAGCGTTCTGCACACCGTCCCCGCGTGAGGGGTTAGCGGCGCATGGGATTTCTCGATCGCCTCTTCGGACCAACAAACCGGCTGACCCACCGGCGCTGGAGCCCTTCACCCGCGGCGGTCCGAAGGTGACGGGCGAGGCGGCGCACGCGGTGTCCACCGGCAGGCTGACGTCCAGGCTTCCGGGTGGTTCGGTGGTGGTCGACCTCCGCAAGGCGTCAATGGACGACCTGCTCTCCACCGCGGCGTTCTCGGTGACCGACGCGGAGCTCCGCGCGCTCTCGCCCGCTGGAATCGTGTGTTGGATGCTCCCCGCTGCAGCGATCGACGCGTGGAACGCGAAGGACAACTTCGTCGAGGTGACCACCGCGTGGATGGACGGCGGTGGCTGCGTCGGCCAGACCTGCACGGTGATCTGCGGAACGCCGACCACCCACACCGCCGCGTGGGTTCACGTACTCCGCAGCATGGGTCACCAGGTGTTCGAAGGGGCGGCCGAGGGAGCAGCGCCGATCCTCGAGGTGTCCTTGAGCACCGGGCAGATGACGGCCGGCATCAGCGCCAAAGCCGTCCCCTGAAGCCGCGGCTACTTCGTGTTCGCGCACGCAGCCGCGACGAGAGCGACAAGCTCGAGCTGCTCGCGACCTTCAGCAAGTGACGATCACGGCTCGGGGAGGGGCGTGAGCTGACCGGCCTGACCCGGGCCTTCGAGCGCGCTGAGAGGGTGGTTCGTGCCCAGCACAGCGTGCCGGCATCCGCGACCTCGGGCGCCTTCAGCCTCGGCCGCGGGTTTGGCCGGGTTGTTCTTCTTGTCCTTCGAGCTATTTCACGGACTCAAGGCAGGCCGCAAAACACGCGTCGATCGCAGGCCTTTGATTGTCCCAGCACGCCCTGTCGGCAGCATCACCCTTGCCGCACTCCTTCTCGGCGGCCGCCTGCTTCTCCGAGCACGGCTTGCCGCACTCGTCGAGACGGGTACCTCTGGACTTGCAGCCTGAACCGAGGAGCGAAAGGGCGATGGCGAGAGTGGCTGTGCGAAGAATCATGCGGAGGCTCTACCATCTGGGACTTCGGTTGGGACCTTCTCGTCGCGGACGTGCGCCACCGGCTCGATCTGGTGCTTCCTTGAGCGCTCGTTCTTTTAAACCAGTCTCCCCCGTGCGTTCATCCGAGGCACCGTATCAGGCCTGCCCTCGCCGCGGCTCGGGCTGAGCAGAGGTGGCTGCGGGTACTTGCGCTCGGGGCTCAGAACGTACGGCACGTGCACCGAGATCTCTTCGTCGAGCGCAGCGAAGCGCACGCCCCGCATCGCTGTGGTGACGCACTGGGTGAACGTTGGGCGGTTCACATCGTCGCTGATGCGCAGCGCATCGACGCGAGCGGGCGGGGCGAGGTCGAGCTCGACGATGACGGTGCCAGGAGACGAAGCGGGTGGGTGAGGGCGTGGAGGACCGGCGACCGGCGCCGGGGAAGTCGGTGCTGCACGAGGCCTTCCGGCGGGGCTGGCCAGAGGTGTCGAGCTCGATGCCGCCGCGGGTGAAGCTGGAGGTGGAGCGGTACCTCAAGTGCGGCGAGCTGCGGTACGGCTTCGTCGCAGTGACGTGCGAGGCCTGCGCTGAGTCGCGCGTGGTGGCGTTCTGTTGCAAGAGCCGGGGCTACGGACAAGTGAAACAACCCGGGCAAATCCGAGAGGGCACGCGAGAGAGCTCGCGAAGTCCGCGGGGTGTGAGGGTGGCCGAGAAGACGTTGGGAGCCGGCCGTGGAACTCGCCGACGGGCTGTGTGCGCGAGGGCAGACGCACGGGTGCCCTGCGACTCGGGCGCGAGCGGCCTCACGCTGTCGGGTCCGATTCCGCTGATCACGAAGCAGCCCGCGGTCTGGGAGCTCGCGATCTTCATGAACGCGTTGATGCTGGTCACCAACCTCATGCCGGTTCATCGAGACCTGGACCGCTCGGCGCATCCTCTGGGAGGGATGCAAGCGGTGTGCGCTGAGACGTGGCGCAAGAGGTGCGTGCAGTGAGCCCCTCACCCCGACCCTCTCCCCGCTTCGCACGCTTCGCAGGGAGAGGAAGATATGAGGGCATGCGTCACTGGTGCTTCTCGTTCTCGCTGCCTGTAGCGAAACAGCTCCTCACATTCAGACCGACACCACACCGATGATCACAGCGACTCGCCGCTGAACAACTTGTTGGCGAGCCGCGTGCGCTCAGCCTGCGACGCGTCGGGATCACGCGGCCTCTCGAAGCGACGCAGGAAGATGTTGGCTGCCTCGTCCGCGGTACCAGCGCCTCGGAGCGCGTCGCCGGCGGCCGACTCGGTGTTGGTCAGCTCCCACTGAATGAAGGCGAGCTGCTGCTCGAAGGTCGATTGGCGAATGTCGACGCCCATCACGCGCTGGAAGTCAGCCTGGCGAGGGCCTTCCCACTGCGCGAGGCCAAACCCGGGCCCGCCACCAAACTGCGCCTGGCGATGGTTGAGCTGCCCACCCGACTCGTAGATGAGATTCGAGACGATGCCAGCGGCCTGCTCCTTCGACCAACCCTGGCTCTCGAAGTAGCGCATCGCCGCCTGCGCCCGCTCGTTGAGCCCGGCGTCAGCGCCGATCGCATCGACCTCGGTGGTGCCCCCAACGGGAGGCGCATCGCCACTCGACGGAGGCTCAGCGCCACTCGACGGAGGCTCAGCGCCGCTCGACGGAGGCTGTGCCCCACCCGGCAAGTTGATGCGCTGCCCGGGAAAGATGAGGTCGGGGTTCTGAATCTGCGGGTTGGCCTCGATGAGCTGCTGAAGCGGCACTCCGTTGGCGCGGGCGATCGCCCAGAGCGTGTCGCCGGGCACCACCGTGTGAACGCCCGCGTCGGGCGCGACCGGCTGTTGCTGCTCCAGTTGGTCACGAATCTCTTCTTCCCGAGCCGCGCCGAGCGCCTGGCGCGTGTTCCGCAGCGCCTGGACCTCGTCGCCAACGAACTGCGACTGGCGCTCGTGGCCAGCCTGTTGCTTCACCTTCGTGGAGGACTCTGCCTGCCGGTTCAAGCTCTGCTGCCGCATGACCGAGTCGCTGCTGTTCGTTCGCGAGATGGTGCTCATGAGAGTTTGTCGCACCATGACGCACGATAGTTGCCGAGCGCAGTCACGGCTGCGGGTGCCTATTCAACGGGCACCGCCTTCCCGCCGGGGAAGACCAACTCGAAGGGCCCCTCAGCCAGGCGCAGCCTGGCGCCCACCGTGGCGCGCTTCGTCTCCCCCACCCGCAGCCCGAAGATGGTGACGAACTGGCGGCGCAGGTCTGGGTCCGAGATCGGAACGAAGACGAGCGGCACTGCCACACCGTGGGCATCGAAGACCTGCAGCGCCCGCTCCGGCCTGAAGACGGGTGAGCCCTCCTCGGTGCGGTGAACTTCGAGATCCAGGAGCGCCCACCGCTCCCCGCTCGGCAGCTGCCCGCCCATGCCGAGCTCCGGAAGCAGCGGCGAGCGCGCATCACTCCAGCGCGCCCCGACGTATGTCACTCGCAGCGTGGGCTCGGCTGCGCTGGGGAAATCGAAGAACGCACCCGCGGGGACAGCTGGCTTCTCAGGCACCACGGGGGCCACGACGGCGACGGGCTGAGGCGGCACCACGGCTGGCGGCGCTCGAACCGGCTCGAGCGGAGCCGTCACGGCGACAGGCGACGAGGGCCCTGACGTGGGCTGCTGGGCGGGAACCAGAAGCCAGGCCAACGCGAACACCGCCGCCACACCGATCAACCAGAGCCCGGGCAAAGCCACCTTCGTCGGCTGGGTCTCCTTCGCTTCCAGCGCCGCGACCACCTCCGCGACGCTCTTGAAGCGCTCCGGTCGACGTGCGTGAACGAGGCGCTCGAGGATCGCTCGGAACGACGACGACACGTTCGCCAAGGGCCCGACACGCACCTGCAGCGCCTCGTCCCACGACTCATGGGGAGGACGACGCGTCAGCAGGTGAAGCACGGTCGCGCCCAGCGCGTAGAGATCGCTCGACGCGTCGACCGTACCGGCGAACTGCTCTGGAGGGGCGTAGCCGGCCGTCCCCACCAGCGTGCCCCGGTGCGTGCCCGCGCTCGACACCTCGCGCGCCGCGTCGAAGTCGACGAGCGTCAAGGTGCCATCGCCGCGGCGGATGATGTTCGCCGGCTTGACGTCGCGGTGGATGATCTGCGGTGAGCGCCCGTGGAGATAGGCGAGCACCTCGAGCAGCTCGAGCAGCTCGAGCAGCTCGAGCAGCAGCGACCGCGCCTCGTCCTCGGACCAACGCCGCTCGGCGAGCTCCTGCTCCAGGTTCTTCCCAGGCACGTACTCCTGCGCGAGGTAGAGCCTGGTGTGGACACCCTCCCCTTCACGGAAGGCGTCCACGAAGCGCGGAATGCGCGCGTGCGAGAGCTCGCGCAGCAGGCGGCCCTCGCGCTCGAAGGCGTCGAGCTCGATGGTCGAGGGAACCGAGACGAAGACGAGCTCCTTGAGCACCACCTGCTCGCCCCCCGCGCTCTGGGCGAGGCAGGTTCGCCCTCGCGGCGACTGAGCGATGACGCGGACGACTCGCCATGCACCTGCCTTCGACGCCACTCCGCAGTGTCCACAACGAAGCTCAGTGAGCGCGCTGCCACAGGCCACGCACGAGCCACTGCTCGCCTCGACGAAACCTGGCGCGCGAGTGCGTTCCATCAGCGGGCGTACCACGAGCCCGTGTGAGGAGTTCAGCGGCGAAGCGAGCGGCGCTTATCCGGGGGGCAGGAACTGCCTCAAGCCGTTCGTGCCCGAGGTCCCACCACCGCGTGGCCCACTGAATCTCGAGTGTCGCGCAGCAACGAGAGAGAGGAAGAACGGACAAGTGAAACAACCCGGGCAAATCCGAGAGGGCACGCGAGAGACGTCGCGAAGTCCGCGGGAGTGAGGGCGGGGGATGAGTCGTGGGGAGCCGGCCGTGGAACTCGCCGACGGGCTGTGTGCGCGAGGGCAGACGCACGGGTGCCCTGCGAGTCGGGCGCGGGGACTCCGGGGCGCTACACCGCGAGCTCGCGCTGAGGCGGAGCTGTCTGCGGCGGGAGGAGGCGCGAGCGGCAGGGCAGACCCAGCTCGACGAGGCGCTTCTCGGCGGCCTTGCGGGTGGAGTGGAGGGCGGTGACGGTGCGGCGCCCACCGCAGGGACACTGCAGGACGTCGGTGCCGAAGGTGCGGCGGTGCAAGGTGGCCCAGTCGATGCGCCTGCACAGGTGCCTGGGGGCTGACACCGCCGGAGTCGGGGCCGTGGGCGGCGTGGGCCGCATCATGACGATGGGCCGGAGGCGGGAGTTGGGGCCGTAGACGCCGTGGAAGCTGGTGAGGTGTCTGTTGGGCGGAGGCAGCGAGGCCACCAGGCGCTTCACCAGCGCCGCCGCGGTGACGGTGAAGGCCGTACCTGCACAGCCTCCCCAAGCCTTGTCTGTCATGGCCATGCACCGCGGTGTCTGCGTGGAGCGAGAAGCCCTCCAGCACGGCCACCCGTCGCCGGCGGTGCGGGCTGGCCGGCAGCTCCAGGCCCAGCGGCCGCTGCAGCGCCTCGGCCCGAAGGCCCTCGTATTCGTCCTCTGCCCACGCCGCGTCGGCCGCTGCCCAGTCGGCTCTGGCCTGCCGCAGCACGCGGGCGAGCAGCGCCGTCACCTGCGCGTCGTCGGGCGGAGGCAGCGTCACCACCTCGCCCGCTGCTCGCCCCGCTGTGAAACCGCCGCAGTGCGCCGGGCCTTCGAGCCCGCTGTTCGCGGTTGGTGCGTTCGCCACCTCCCAGGCACCCTCTCTCTCGCCGGCACATCGAGGGCGGGGTCAGCGGTGATGATGCAGTCGCTGATCTCACTCGAGGGTGGGGCCGATCTCTCGCGCAGCACCACGGCGCTCAACCTGGCGCACGTTCAGGCCTGCGACAAAGTTCATCAGACGGTGAACGCACGGCTCGAGACCTCGACCGGAAGCCGTGCGTTGGCGCCACCCAACAGACGGCGGAGAAGTTGATCAAGCCTCGAGCCGGCGAATGACCGTGCTCGTGATTCAGGGACAGTTGGCGCCGTATCCGCTCGAAGGTTGACCGCCCGCCTGTCCGTTCGGATCACCATTGCCGGCCAACCCCGGAGTCCCCGCGCTCCACGTGGTGCTCGCATCCGTCACGGGTGCTGACGTGCCGCCGCAGAACAGACCCACCACCGGGCCACCCCAACCGCCAGGTCCTTGCCGTCCCGCTCCGCCGGCGCCCCCTGCCGCGCCTCGATGGCCCGAACCCGCCACGCCGGTCGCGATGGTCTGGCCCACTGAACCCGCCCCCCCCGGCCCACCGGTACCCGGTGAACCCGCGGTACCGCCGTTGCCGCCACGGCCTGCCATCGTGCTGATCAGCTGCACATCGTTGAGCGTGGGCGAGCTGTCGACGAGCACCAAAGCGATCGACGCACCACCCGTCTGACCCGCCGTACCGCTGCGTGCACCACAGCCGCCGCTGCCGCCACCACCCGCACCACCACCGCGTGCGAGCAGCACACTTCCGAGATCGATCAATCCACCACCCGCACCACCACCACCCCCCGGCAGGCCGCTCTGAGCAGGCGTCCACGTGCCCAGGCTCACGCCTTCCCACTGCGCCGAGACGATGCTGCCCAACGAGCCCGCGGGCGGATCCGCCGGACGCGTGTTCGAAGAGGCACCTGCGAGACCCGCCACAGCCGCGCCGCCATCAATGCCGTCGAAAGCGCCGCCATCCACGATGGTCGCCGCCGAACCGCTGCCACCTTGTGTGGCATCGAGACCCGCCAGGCCGACACCGGTGCCCAGGCTCCCGCCGCCGGCAAAGCCTGCCGGCGAAGTGCCCGCGTCACCGCAGCTCGCACCCGAAGCACCCACGCCGCCGTCGCCACCGAGCGCACCAGTGAACCCCGCGCCGCCGGTGTTGCCGTTGTTCACCGAAGCCGCCGCCATGCCGTCCGCGCCATTCGCGCCCGCACCACCCGCGAAGCGGCAGCTCGTGATGCGCGAGGTGTTCGCCACGTTGCGCAAAGTGACCGCCACCGAAGCCGTACCCGGAACCGTCTCTGCAGGCGCCTGCACCTCGAGCCGTTCGAGCACCACGCGGCCGGCGTCGCTCGGGTTCGCGATCAGCCGCCCGTTCAACAACGACTTCGTGCTCGTGCGCGCCCACGCACCGCCCGCGGTGTAGCCACCGTACACGCCCACCGCCTCGGCCAACGTCACGTCACCCGTCTGCGGATCCGTCGAGAGAATGATCTGCTCTTTGCCCAGCGTCGCCGCGTACGACAGCGTCTGCACCGGAGCGGCCTGCGTGCCGGCATTCGTATCGAGCCCGCTCGACTGATCGACGAACACCGCGCGCGTCAGGTCACCATCGAAGCCATCGCAGTCCGTGTCGAGGCCAGTGAGATCCGGCTCGTCGATGCCCGCCGTCGGCATGCACCCTGCGTCGAAGCCCGCATCTTCGGGACCTGCGTCGACGCCGGCATCTTCCGGACCCGCGTCGAAGCCCGCATCTTCCGGGCCCGCGTCGAAGCCCCCATCTTCCGGGCCCGCGTCGATCTCACCAGCATCGAAGCCCGCATCCTCTTCACCTGCGTCGACGCCCGCATCGTCGGCCGCGCCTGCATCGCGCGGTGGCCTGCACACCCGATCGCCACCACACACGTAGCCGGGCTGCGCGCAGCGCCCATCGACCTCGCAGCGGAAGACCGCCTCAGGCAGCTGCGCCAGGTTGCATCCCGCCAGCACCAACACCACCACCAACCACGAAGACCGGATCACTCGACACCCCACAAAATGCCTGCCAGCACGCCCGTCACACCTGCCCCGATGCCCGTGCCCAGCGCGACGGTGAGCTGCGTATTGCTGGTCTGCTGCAGCGCGACCGCTTCATTGTACGAGAGCGTGGAGATGCCTTCGTTGACCGTCTCCAGCTTCGCCTTGTTCGAGAGCCCCAGGCCGCCGAACGTCGCCGCGGTCCCTGCTGCCGCGATGGCCAGCCCCGTCATCACCCAGGCCGCGACCTTCGGTTTCACCTGCTTCGGCGCAGGCGTGGTGAGCGCGAGCGGATCAGCCGACTTCGTGGGCGTGAGCGCTAAGGGCTCGGTCTTCTTCGGCGCATCGGCCACCTTCGCCGGCGCGGGCTCGACGGCCTGAACTGGCTCCTTCTGCGTCTCGGTCACCGTCACCTTCGGCGGCTCCACCGGTGCGCTCGGCTCACTCGACGGGAGCAGCTTGAGCAGGCTGGCGAGAGGCCCCCTCATCTGCGTCTTCACCTTGCCCCGGGTGACCCTGGTCGAGTCCTTCTTCAGCACCGTGCCTTTGGAAGACATCTCGAGGGTGAGCGTGCCCTTGCTGCCTTTGAGCGCGCCGCTGACCACGAAGACCGCGACCACTTTGGCCTTCTCGCCGATGTTTCCCAGGCACACCTCACGCGCGGGGTCCTTCAAACAATTGAGGGCGGGAGAGCCCGGCCCCGCCATCTTCACGGTCAGCTTGTTCGCGCCGAACGGCTCGATCAGCTCATCGGCCAGCACCCGTGCCTTCTCATCGACGGGCACCAACAGCACGGAGGCCGCGCTGGCCGAGAGAGGGAGCAACAGACTGCAAACGAGCCATCGCATGGAGGAACCTCTTCTCGAAAAACGAAGGTTCATCTGAGCACAGCCACGCAGGACTGGTAATTCCCGGCCCATGGCTTCTGAAGTGCCTCCGAGGGCGTGGTTGCCGAACGAGCCTGCGGCGCGCGTGGTGCTCTTCGGTTCGTTGGTGCTGGGGTTGCTGCTGCGGGCACGCATCGTCTTCACCGACGACGGCATCAACTGGCCTGATGAAATCTACCAATCGTTCGAGCCCGCGCACCGCCTGGTGTTCGGCCACGGCCTCGTCGCGTGGGAGTTCCTCGAAGGGGCCCGCACCTGGGCCGTGCCGGGCTTCGTCGCGGTGTGGCTCCAGCTCTGCAAGCTCGTCGGCGCCACCTCGCCCACCACGTACATCCCGGTGGTGAAGCTGGTCTTCTCGCTGCTCTCCGTCATCGCCGCGTGGGGGGTGTATCGATTGGCCCGTGGTCTGGGCGCCCGTGAGCTCGAGTCTTCCGTCGCCGCCGCCACCTGGAGCCTCTGCGCGTTGGCGCTCTATTTCTCTCCGCGGGCGATGAGTGAAAACCTCGCCGCGGTGCTGGTGGTGTGGGGCGTGGCGTTCGTGTTGGACCAGAACTCCACGCGGGGAGGGCGCATCACCGGCGCGAGTCTGCTGGGCCTGGCCACCCTCGCGCGGCTGCAGTCGGCCGTGGTGTGCATGGTGGTGGTGGCCGCCTTGCTCGTTCACGTGAAGACGGCCGGCCTCAAGCCGGTGCTCGAGGTGTTCGTCACCCTGGTGGTCTGGGCGCTGCTCTTCGGCGCGTGGGATGCGGCCGCGTGGCACTCACTGCCCAGCGCGAAGGCCGGCGGCTTCTTCCACTCCGCGGTCGTCTACTACCGCTTCAACATCGTGGAGAACCGGGGCGCGGGGTGGGGCACCGCTCCGTGGCCGTACTACTTCGTCCATCTGTACCGCTCGATGCCGGGCGTCGCGCTCGCGCTGGGCCTCGCCATCATCGTGTGCTTCAGGCGGCACTGGCAGGTGGTGCTCACGCTCGCTGCGTTCCTCGCGCTGCACCTCTTCGTCTCCCACAAAGAGCTGCGCTTCATCATCCCGGTGCTGCCGCTCGCCTGCGCGTTGCCGGCGTTGGCGCTCTCCATGTTGCCGGCGAAGCCCGCGCGGTTGGGGTTGAGTCTGCTCGGCCTGGTGGTCGCCGTGTCCGCCCTCAATCACAAGGCGCTCACCATGGGCGAGGTGGGCAGCTACCCCGAGCGCGCAGACTCGAGCGCGTGGGACGACTTCGGCGCGGTGAATCGGTTGATGTTGGCGGCCAGCAAACAGCCCGACGTGTGTGGCCTGCGCATCGATGCCGCGCACCTCGCGTGGACGGGCGGCATCACCTACCTGCACAGCAAGGCGCCGCTCTACATGCCGGGCTTCTCGCAGCAGCACGGCTTCTTCAACTACGTCATCACCCGGCCCAACCCAGGCGCGCAGACCATCGCCACGGAAGGGCCCTGGGCCTTGCTCAAGCTGGGGCCGACGTGCGTTCCTGACGTGAACTACAGCTGGCGACTACCGTGAGGGCGTAAGGCAAACGCCTTCATGAAAGGAACAGGGTCCATGCACACGAAGAAGACCAGCCTGGTGGATCAACTCCGAGGCGCGACGAAGCTGGCGATCGACGCCACGCGCAACGTCACTGAGATCGTCGAGAAGATGCACCACACCATCGGTGGTGGGCCCGAGGTGCTGGGCAAGCCGCTGGAGAAGGTGACCAGGCTGTTCAGTGCGCCGACCTACGCCACCATTCGCGGGGTGACGAAGCTGGTGGGCGCCGGGCTCGACCTCGCGCTGCAGCAGCTCGAACCGCTGCTGGAACGCGCGGGCAGTGAACGCGGCCTCGTGCTCGCGGCGCTCAACGGGGTGATGGGTGATTACCTCGAAGAGACGGGCAACCCGCTCGCCATCCAGATGCAGCTGCGCGTGGCAGCTGCGGCGGTGACGTCGCCATTTCCTGCGGGCACGCGGCTGCTCGTGTTGGTGCACGGCTCGTCGATGGAAGACCTGCAGTGGCTGCGCAAGGGGCACGACCACGGGCCTGCGCTGGCGAAGGCGCTCGGCTTCGTGCCGGTGTACCTCCGCTACAACAGCGGGCTGCACGTCTCTGAGAACGGCCGAAGGTTCTCGGCGTTGCTGGAGGCGTGGGCGAGCGAGGTGGATGAAGTGGTGCTGCTCGCGCACAGCATGGGAGGGCTCGTCTCCCGCGCGGCCTGTCACACCGCAGAAGAAGCAGGGCACGGTTGGCGGAAGAAGCTGACCACGTTGATCACCCTGGGCACGCCGCACCACGGGGCGCCGCTGGAGCGCGGTGGAAACTGGGTCGACGTGTTGTTGGGGGTGAGCCGGTACAGCGCGCCGCTGGCGAAGCTGGGGCAGCTGCGCAGCGCGGGCGTGACCGACCTTCGGTACGGCAACGTGCTCGACGCGCACTGGGAGGGACGCGATCGCTTCGCCCGCGGAGGAGATCCGCGTGGTGAGCTCAGCCTGCCCGCGGGTGTCGGGTGTTACGCGATCGCCGCGAGCCTGGGGGGCGGGCGGGGTGATGGCCTGGTGCCGGTGGACAGCGCGCTCGGCGTGCACGCCGAACGGTCACTCGGCTTTCCCGAAGCGCATCGGTGGACGGTGAGCCCTGCGTCGCACCTCGACCTGCTCGACCATCCCGAAGTCTTCGCGAAGCTGCTCGAGTGGCTCACGGGTGCATCTGTTCGATGAAGTGACACTGAGCGTCGTTCTTTCGTCATTTTCACCACGGCGCGCGGGGCGCACTGTTCGGGAATGAAAACCAACTCCGCTCTCCCCAGTCCGAAGGTGCTCCTCATCCACGCGGCTCGACAGGCGATGGGCGACGCCCGGCGGCGCGCCGAGGCGATGGCGCAGGTGCTGGGGGCTGAGTTGATCGTGGTGAAGCTGTCTCGACCGACCACGGCGCGAGCCCACGTGTTCTTCCCGCAGGCCCACCGTGCCGACGGCCTGCGGGTGCTGCAAGAGGCGCTGCGCGAAGCCCGCACCATCGAGCGTTGGCAGGCCGCGCGCGACCGGAAGGGGCTGCCCCCGCTCGAGGTGCTGTGCAGCAGCCCGTCTGTCGACGCGCTGGTCGAGGTGTGTCGACAACCCGGAGTCGCCCTGGTGGTGATCCCCGCGTCCTTCGCCTGGTTTGCCTCGAGGTTGACGGGCCTGGCGGCGCGCGCCGGGGTGCCGGTGCTCCTCGCGCGCCCGCCTGATGGCGACGAGCGCCTCGTGGTGGCGACCAACCTCGAAGACCCGACGCGGCCGGTGATTCACCAGGCGCTGGCGTTGTCGGCGCGCCTCGAGCTGCCGCTCACGATCGTCCACAATGCCCCCGGCTTCGGAGCGCAGCTGGCTGCGGCCGGAATGGCGGCGATGCCGATGGTCGCCCCCGACGACGGCGAGGTGGTGGCCGAGACGGAACGCCTGCTCAGGCAGGAGTTCGCGGGCCTGAGCCGGCCGCCCGAGGTGACGGTCACGCGGCGACTCGATTCAGCCACGGGCATCTTGGAGGCGTCGATACAAGCCCACGCCGATCTGATCGTGCTCGGTGTGCGAACCCACTCGCAGCCCGGCATGTTCGTCGAGCACGTGGCCGAGCGGGTCTGCAGGGCGGCTGCGCGCAGCGTGCTGCTCGTGCCGGTGTGACCTCGTGCTCAGCGGCGGGGCCGAGCGCTGGTGCCCGGCCGCCCCTTCCCGAACTGCGCTCGCGCGCTCGACAGCACCAGCGCCACCGCTTCGTCCTTCACCTTTCGTTCGACGCTCACCGCGTAGTAGCTCTCGACCACGCCTTCGATGGGTCCGATCGGCAGGGCCTGGTGCAGGTCGTCGACCTCGGCGCGGAGCGCGTCGCGCACGGGGAAGACGCCCACGCCGCGCGTGCCCAGGACTCGCAGCATCGAGGTGTCGTCAGCGGTCGCCGCCACCCGCCCCTCCACGCCCCGCTCCACCAGCCAGCGGTCGAGCACCTTCCGCAGAGGCAGCTGCTGCGCCGGGAGCACGAAGGGCGCGTCGCGCAGGCTGCCGGGAAACCCCTGGCGAAAGCGATGCGCGAACTCAGGCGTGCCGTACCAATGGAGCCCCGAGCTCCCCAGGAGGTGAGAGTGCACACCCGCCTTGACCACCGGTTCATCGCTGAGCGCGACGTGCGCGCGGCCCGCAGCGAGGTCGCCCAGAATGGTGCCCGTGGGGCGCTCCCTCACCTCGACCGGGCCCCACTGGGGGTCTGCCAGCACCGACGAGAGCAATTGATGGACGATGGTCTTGGGCAGGGTGGGGGTGACCATCACGCGAAAGGGTCGGCGCGCCTCGGGCGCGCTGGTGCCCGCAGAGAAGTCGAGCAACTGGGTGCCGAGGCGGTGAATGGCCTCGGCGTACGTCAGCACCTGCTCGCCGAAGAGCGTCAACACCAGCCGCCGGCCCTCCCGGTCGAAGAGCGGCCTGCCCAGCACCTCCTCGAGCTGCTTGAGCTGCGTGGAGAGCGTCGAGTGGGTGATGGACAGCTTGCGGCCGGCAGCGGTGATGCCGCCCTCCTGGGCGATGGTGCGGAAGTACTGCAGATGATGGTGGTTGAGCCAGGCGGTCATTCAGTCGTTTTATCCGACTGAGCGCGTCAGTACGGGGCGCTCATCATGTTCACGCTGGTGACCCCACGCGCGCCAACGCCGACGGCGCCGGCGCTGGCGGGCTCACCCCTCAAGCCGTCTGGCGGGTGAGGGGCGAGACGACCGGCTGCCGCGCGGCGCCTTCGCTCCCGGATCCGACGACCGGCGCCCCCGTCCGAAACAGGCGGCGCACGGGCTCGAGCCTCGAGAGCAGCACCGCCCCCGCGCCCAGGACCGCTCCGAGGCCCACCATCGACGAGATGGTGGCGACGCGAGTCGAGGTGGAACGGCGAGGCTCGAGGCCCAGCTGCGCGAGAATGGTGCGGGTATTGGGCTGCTTCATGGCGATCTCCGGGTTCGGGTGGAGAGGGCTGCGAGCTGCCCTCGACGCCCACAGTCACACGCACCTCATCTGTAGAAAATAACGAAATACCAACAGTCGATGTCTCTCAAACAGACCGTCAGTCGGAGGGTCATTTTTTGGCAGCAGGGCCAGCGGCCAGCTTCTTGAGCAAGGCCAGCGCCTCTTCAGCCCGGGCGGACGGCACGAAGATGTAGTCGCGGTGGTAGGCCGAGACGATGTTGATGCTCATCGCGGCTTTCGCCAGCACGTCGGAGACGGCGGCGAGCAGGCCCACCGCGTAGAGCGAGGGGTTCACGTTGAGGCAGATGCCGCGGCAGAAGAAGGCGTGGGGCAGGGCGCTGCGGGCGAGGTCGCTCTCGTCGAGCAGCAGGCTGAGGCCCTCGGCCTCTTGATAGGTGGCCAGCGGGTTGAGCCCGGGCGGCATCGGTTTGCCCCTGGCCAGGGTGGCGAACGCCCACGCGCCCTCCATGAGCGTCGGAGCGATGCTGCGCAGCAACGTCTGAAGATCCTTCACGGCGCGGACGATACTCAAATCGTCAACCAAGTCGCGCTCCCTCTCCCCGAGGGCCCCGAGGGGGAGAGGGCTGACCGAAAAATTGCTGAGCGCTCGCAGGCCGATACGGTTCTCCCGTGCGAGAAATCGTCAAGCAGGCCATCGAAAGAATCGTCAACGAGGGCCAACCGTTCTCGAGCACCGACCTCGCAAACGCGGCCGGCATCACCCGCCAGGCAGTCCACCGTCATCTGCTCAAACTGCTGAAAGCCGGAACGCTGAAGGTCACCGGCAAGGCCAGAGCCGCGCGGTATCAGCGGGTCACGCAGCTCCACCAACGGCTCGAAGTGGCCACCGCGGGAAGCGCCTACCGCCTCTCCGCGCGCCTCCTGATGATGGACGTCGAAGCGGGCCACGTGACGCTCGACTTCACCGGAGTGGTCGAGCTGGGCGAAGAGTTCCTCGAAGAGCTCTTTCTGGTCTGGGCGCCGGCGCATCCACAAGTCACCCTTCGACTGGTGCACTTGCCCGCGAAGTTCGCCCCTCAGTTCTTCGCTTTCGCTCGTCATGCGAGGCAGACGCATGGAAGCGACGACGAGGTGGAGACCAAACTCGTCCGCACCGTTGGCCGCGGTTAAGGTGTGCCGGTGCTGAGAGAACTTCGTCTCACGAACTTCAAGAGCTTCCGCAACGAGACGATCAAATTCGGAGCGCGTGGATTTACCGTCTTTGTTGGACCGAACGGCAGCGGAAAGTCGAGCGTCCTCGAGGCCGCCTTCTATGCCGCGCTCTCTCATTTTCCGACACTGCCGGCATTCCCTGGGCTCGACTTCGTGCGCCGGGGTGCTGACGGCTTCGATCTCAGACTCTCAGTCGATGCGTCGCATGTCGTTTCCGGATCGACTGTCGTCGAGATGGTCAACTTCGACGGGCACCGACGTTCGGTCAAACGCTGGATCGAGCGGAAGGGGCAGCCAGCCGTCTGTGTCTTCGACGAACTCGAACCCCACAAGGCGGCCCCGCTTCCTTCAGAGCTCAAAGGCGTACAGGAGACCGTGCCGTACCCACGCCTCTTCGAGGTCGATCTCAACAAGCTTCGTTGGCCAATGCGGCCCGGCCCTCGCGACGCCGCGGTCTTCCAAGCAGAGCAGGTGATTCAGACCCTCTTCGATCTCAAGCTGGGCGGCGATCCATCGGCATTCCAGCAACTCATAAGTCAGCTGCAGACGATCGTTCCTGCAGTGAAGGCTCTCGCGATCGAACGACAGGAAGTCGGGAGCACCGACCAGTACAGCCTGGTGCTCGACATGAGCACCGGCGCCAGGTTGAAGGCCTCGCAGGTCAGTGAGGGCACACTTCTCGCGCTCGCCCTGCTTACAGCAACCGAGCTGGCCACCAGGCCAACTTTGCTTCTGATCGATGACCTCGACCGTGCGTTGCACCCTACGGCCCAACGGGAGTTGGTGAAGCTCCTCCGTGCCGTCGTTGAGTTGGGGAACATCGAGGTCATCTGCACGACGCACTCGCCCTACATTCTGAGTGAGTTTGCCTTCGACGAGGTTCGGGTCGTGAAAGAGGTTGATGGTGCCTCGCGCTGCATGAGTCTTGCGGACGGGCCGGAAGCTGGGCGTTGGGTGAAGGAACTCGATGCCGGCGAGTACTGGTCCTTCGTGGAATCACGCCTCCTTCCCAAGGGCGCATGACCCCCAGCCACTCGTTCATCGTGGTTTGCGAAGGAGCCGTTGATCGCGAAGTGTCGATCAAGCTGGCCGTTCGTACCTTGTCTGAGTTGGCGGACTGGTTGAGTTCAGAGTCGCTCGCGTTTCGAGGCATCGATGATGGAGAACGCTTCTCAACGTGGGCGGGAATCTCGCACCGGGAGAACGTTCCGAAGCACAAAGGGTTCAAGGAGGGCTGGGGTCCAGACACGGAGACGGCGAGGCGAGCGTTGCACCTGGCCAGCACCAAAGGCGTGAGCGGGGTCATCTTGCTTCGCGACGCCGACAAGGCTGACGCAGAATCCAAGCGCTCCGAACTCGAGGCGGCCGTTCGTGCATTTAGAAGTACGGAGGTCGGAGCGCCGCTACCGGTCGCCACGGGTGTTGCAATGGCCAAGGTGGAAGCCTGGCTACTCGCAGCGCAGGACCTCAATGCACACGTACTGCCTGAGCTGCTTCAAGAACTTGGGTTCAATCCCGTCGTTCACGCCGAGGAGTTGACCGCAAGCGATGCGCCCCAAGCGAAGCGCAGTGCGAAGAGGGTCTTGGCTCGTCTTTCCACGCTCGAACAAGCGCTTGAGTTGCTTGCTACCGCAGCCCTCGACGTGCTCTTGAAACACGGCGAGAAGACTGGACTCCCTGAGTTCTTGTGTGAGCTGCGCTGCGGTCTGGGCCCGGTGATGGGTCACGTTCCAAGCTGTGAATGGTGTCGCTGCTCCGACTGAACGAGAGCGCGTCTTGCCCGACGCGCTGATTATCTACGGACTCGGGCTGACGCCCGCGGCCTTCGCTTCCTTCTGCAAATTCAAAGCGAACTTGGAGATGCCCGCTTCCTTCACGAGGTCGATGAGGTTGACCACGTTGGCGTAGTTGAGAGCGGGATCTGCGCTGATCACCGCGCGGGCCTCTTTGTCGGCAGCGACGGCCTCTTTCATCTTAGTCACGAAGGCGCCCGAAGCGACCTCGATGCCATCGACGAAGATCTTCGCGTCCTTGTCCATCGTGACCATCACCGGAGGTTTCGGCGTCTCCTTCGGGTCGTTCTTCGCAGCGGTCGGGAGATCCACCTCCACGGTCTCACGAACGATCATGTTCGCCGTCACCATGAAGATGATGAGCAGCACGAGCACGATGTCCACCAGCGGCGTCACGTTGATCCCGACGATCTCGTCATCGCCGTCTGAAGCATTTCCAGCCATGGGCGACTCTCTAGCCTTCCTCCCGCCTGAACGGTACCCGGTGACACCGGCAGGCTTCCCAGCACTGTTGGTGAAATTCTGAGCTCCGAGCGCGAGTTGTCGACCACGGAGCCTTGCCTGCGGCTCGTCGAGGTCTCATGCGTTCCTGGCCCGTCGTCCTCCTGCTGACCGCCTGCTCGACGCCGTCGGCCCCTTAGCCGGCGCCCGCGTGCGCAGACCTTTCCCAGTTCGAGCTCAGCGATTGTGACACGTCGTCGCTCGCCCAGCTCCAGCACGAAGGGGCGTGGAACCTTCAGCTGCGTTTCCCCGATGGCCGCACCAGCGCTGCGTCGTTCAGCCTGATCGCCGGGAGCGAGAACGTCTTCGGCAGGCCGCTCGAGGCGAAGCACCTCTCAGACTCGGCCTTCTCCCTGTCGACGCAGTACGTCTCGGGGCGCAGCGGGCGCACCATCCGCACGGCGCTCGCGGCGTGCCGAGCGAGCTCGCCGACTCAGTTCGAGGGCAAGTTCAAGTCGTGTGTCGATGGACAGCCCGCCGGCGAGGCCACCTTCGAGGCGCGGCGCGTGGTTCGGCGGACCCACGAGCAGGAAGCGGAGAACCTCACCCTCGTGGGCGAAGCGCCGGTCGCCGAGAACCAGGCGGTCGACGTGGCGATCGCAGGTGCGCGGGCGTACGTCGTCGCACTCGAAGGCGGCGTCACGGTCTTCGACATCACCGACCGGGCGAGGCCCCTGCGCGTCTCGCACATTCCCTCTGACGGCGAGTACTGGAACGACGTCGAGGTGGTGGGCGACGTGCTCTCCGTCGCGAGCGCGACGAAGGGCGTCGTGCTCTTCGACGTGAAGGACCCGGCGGCCCCGATGCGCCTTCCGCTCTCGCCGGTCGGCGACATCAACGTTCATACGCTGCTCAGGCAGGGCCAGACGCTGTTCGCGATGTCTCCCGCACCGGTGGGAGAAACAGTGCTCCTCGATGTGACGAGCCCTGCCGCGCCGGTGGAGCTGTCACGCCATCGGTCGCCAGACTCCGACCCGCGGGCAGACGACCACCCGCATGACGCCGCGTTCTTCGAGGGGCGGCTCTATGTGAACCATTGGGCCCGCGGCACCGTGGTCGCAGATGTCACCGAGCTCTCGCAACCCAGAGAGCTCGCGCGCATCCCCGGCACCTCGACCACGAGCCACTTCAGCCAGGTGGGCCGCGTCGGCCAGGACGTCATCCTCTTCGAGGGGGGCGAGGACTGGGGCGCCGGGCTCGAGCTCTTCAACGTGACGGACGCCGCCGCATCCACCCGGGTCGGCGCGTTCTCGCTTCGCCCCGAGGTCTCGATTCACAACTTCGTGCTCAAGGGCACCACCCTCTTCGCCGCCTGGTACCAGGACGGCCTGCGGATCATCGACGTCTCAGCGCCCGCGGCACCCAAGCAGCTCGGCTACTTCAACACCTGGCGCGAGACAGACCCCTTCCGTGGAACCTCGTTCTACGACGGCGCCATCGGCGTGAAGGTGCCCGGGGACGGCTTCATCTACGTCGCAGAGAGCGGCCGCGGCCTCCTCATCTTCGCGGAGCCGCTGGCGCGCTGAAGCGGCCGGGCCGGGCTCGCTTTCGATTGAGCCTCCACAATTCGAGTCAGGCGCCCTGGGTCGCTTCATCGCCGCCCGAACGGGTTTCGGAAGACGAGCCACCGGGCCGTTCGACGTCTGGCACCATGGAGCGGTAGCGATACGCGGTGTAGACCGAAGCTCAGATGCTCCAGAGACTCCGAGACCGCTACCGCACGCAGAGCGCCTTTCGCTGGGCGGTCGATCTCTCTGCGGTGCTGATCATCGTGCTGGCCGTCGGTGCTTTTCAGACCCGCAATCACCCGCGCGGTGCGGCTCCGGCCTACACCTTCACCACGCTCGAGCAGCAATCCGTCGCGCTCAGTTCCTTTGCTGGCAAGCCCACGCTCATCGCCGTCTGGGCACCTTGGTGCGGGGTCTGCAAGGCCGAGTCGGGCAACGTCTCCCGCGTTCACTCCTGGCTGGGTTCGCGCGCCAACGTGGTCTCGGTGGCCACCGGGTTCAACGACGTGTCGGAGGTGCGCCAGTACATGACCGCACAAGGCGTCGACTACCCGGTGCTGCTCGCGCAGGACGACTTTCAGCGCGTGATGCACGTGGAGGCCTTTCCCACCGTGTTCGTGCTCGACAGCCAGGGCCGCATCGTCTCGTCGATGCAGGGCTACACCACGACGCTCGGAATGATCTGGCGGGTGTTGTGGGCGGGGCTGTCGTCTTGATCAGCGCTCGCACCGTGAGAGATTTGGTGGCCCACTTCGCCCGGCAGAACCGGCTCGTGTTGCTCCCGCTGCTGGTCGTGTTGCTGCTCGCGGCGGTGCTGTTGGTGCTCACTCAGGGGCTGAGCGTCGTGGCTCCGTTCGTCTATGCGTTGTTTTGAAACAGCACAGCGAAACGACACAGCCCCCCTCGTTTCCGAGGGAGGCTGTGGAGGTGAGGCCCTCACCCTGACCCTCTCCCAGCGGGAGAGGGGAGCTCGTTTGACTTAAAGCGCCTTCAGGTACGACACGAGATCATCGACCTCGGCGTCGGTGAGGCTGGACGTCTTGCCGTGCTGGTTGGCGTTCTTGCCCGTCATGATGCGGGCCTTCAAGGTGAGCGCGCTGCCGTCGTGCAGGTACGGCGCCGAGCGAGCCAGGCCGAGCAGCGACGGGGTGTTCAACCCACCGTGCGGCAGCAGCGAGAGGTTGTCCTGCACCGCGCCCGTCTGCACGTAGGTGCCGACGTTCGCGAAGGTCTGGTCGGTGAAGCTCTCGCCGCTGTGGCAGGTGCCGCACTCGGCCTTGTCGAACGCCGTGCGCCCGCGCTGCATCACGTCGGCCGCGGTGTCCTTGTGCGGGTTGTCGGCCTTGGGCATCGACTCGATGAACGCGGCGACCTGGGCCTCCATCGCCGGCGTCACGCCCGCGCCACCCATGCGGTTGGTCACGGTGTGCGTCATGAACGCGAGCAGGTCGGTGAACTCACCGTTCCAGTGGAAGGGGGCCGTCTGGGCCAGCATGCGGCCCTGGAGCGACGGGGTCTGGCGCGGGCCATCGGGGAAGTTCCACACGTGACCGTCTTCACGGCCTTCCAGATGGCAGGTGGCGCAGCTGATGCCGGTCGACGGGTCGTTCATGCGCGCGTCGGTGGCGCTGAAGAACAGCTTGCGACCGGCAGCGGCGGCAGGGCTGAGCGCCTCGCGGGTGGTGAGCGAGATGGTGCCGGCGTTGGTGACGCGTTCGTTGTCCTGCGTCTGCTCGAGGCGGCTGATGGTGTGGTCGAACGAGTTGAACACCCACGCCGACTTGCCATCGTGCGCGATGGCGATGCCCGTGGGCCCCGCGCCGACGCTGACCAGCTGGTCGACCGAGCCCGAAGGCAGTCGGAAGCCCGGGGAGATCCCCACGTCGGTCGCGCCGAAGCTGCTGGTGGTGCGCGCGCGGGTGGTGGGGATGACGGAGACGTTGTTCGACTCCATGTTCGCCACCAGGAGGAAGCGGCCCGTGCTCTCCATGGCGATCGCCTTGGGGCCCTGCACCGGCATCTCGGGGATGGGGCTGGTCAGCAGCATGGGGGGCCGATCGCTGGTGCCTTCACCCTGGCAGGTGGTGAGGTCGTCGACCTGCGGGGTGCCGTCGTTGCTGAAGGTGAGCAGGGCCGGCGCCGCGACCGCGGTGGTGCCGCAGCTGCCGCCGCCGTAACCCGAGCTGCCGCCAACGGGGAAGGGCTCCTTCACGCCGCCGCCGGGCGCGGTGTTCAGCACCGAGTCGGTCGCGATGAGCGAGACCGCGTAGAGCTGCATGCCGTCAGGGGAGACCGTCATCGCCTCGAGGCCCATGGGGCGCGCGGTGGTGAGGCCCTGGCGATCGGGGAAGGGGGCGAACTCGGGCGAAGGTGCCGCGCCGCCGCTGTTGGTGGTGACGATGCCCAGCGCCGAGGCGTTGAGCGCGTTGAAGACGCCGGTGCCCGATTTGGTCACCTTGGCGGTGTTCAGGTCGACCATCACCAGGTCGCCTTGCTTGTAGAGCGAGATGGCGGCCTTGCCGTCGCCCATCAGGGTGAGCGCGCGCGGCTCGTGACCGACCGGCAGCTCCCACTTGAGCGAGAGGGTGGCCGTGTCGAAGGCCATCAGGGTGCCGAAGTCGGAGTCGCTCAGGCTGGTGGCGTTGACCACGTAGAGGGTCTTGCCGTCGGTGGAAGCGGCGAGCGCGACGGGCTCGACACCGACCGAGATGCGCGCCGACTCAGCGGTGTCACCCTTGCGGATGACGGACACGCTGCGATCGAGGCGGTTGGTCACGAAGACGGTCTCGTCGGGCGCGACCAGGACCTTCTCCGGCTGCCGGCCGACGGCGATCTCCGAGATGACGGTCTGGGTCTTCGCGTCGACCACGAAGAGCGTGTCGAGGTCGCCGTCTGCCGCGTAGAGGATCGCGTCGTCTTTGCTCACCGCCAGCGACCCGCTGGCCGTGTTGCCGCCCGCCGTGGAGTTGTTGCTACAGCCCGGCGCCATGAACATCACGGCAGCCAGTGCGGCACTCAAGACTCTGTTCTTCATGTGAAACCCCGGTTTTCTGAGGGACGGCGAGAGGGAAAAGGTCGGAATCAGGAGGAGGCTGGAAACCGAAGAAACATCAATGCAGGCACAGAGCCAGCGCGCAAGGCGACCACCGCAGACAGCTGAACGCCGTGATTCGACCAAACACATCGAGGTGGGATACCGGCTTACTTCGGTTGTTGACGATCGCCACCGCGATCACCGCCCCGGTTTCCGCCCCGATCCTCCCGGCGCAGGGCCTGGTACTGCTGCTTCTGGGTGTCATCGAGCAGCTTGTTCATCGCCTCATCCGTGTCACGGCGTTGATCACGCATGGCTCGGAAGGCCTCGGGGCCGGGCGCTGTGTTCCCCAGCTGCAGCTGCTGCGCGAGGTCCAGCCGGGCCTTCTCTTCGGCTTCCAGGTGTTTGGTGAGTTCTTGCTCCTGCTGCCAGGTGAGCTTGGCGGTGGTGACGAACTCCTTCCACTTCACCTTCTGTTCCTGGGCGCGCTGCTCCCGCCGCTGCTGACTTTGCGCGACGCGTTCGCGCAGGGCGTCGGCTTCGGCCTCGCGGATGACGTCTTTGAGCGCGGCGCGGCTCGCCTCATTCGAGAGCACCTCGCCGGTGATGAGCCCACGCACTTCTTGCCGCAGCTGCGCCACTTCCGACACCATCGACGGAGCGAGCACGCCGGCATCGCTCAGCACCACGCTGGGGTTCCGCCGCTCCAGCACCACCACCCGGTCCCACAAGGCGCGGTTGTCGTCTTCGAGCACCTCCACGCGGCGGCGCAGCAGCTCGGCGTCCACCTCCACGCCCCTCTGCGCTTCGGGTTCCGACGAGGGAATGATCACCGGATCCCGGGGCACCACGGCGAACGCGAAGGCCAGCAGCGCAACACACAAGCTCACAATGGGAAGAACGCGATTCAAGACTCCCTCTCCCTGCGAAGCGGGGAGAGGGTGGGGGAGAGGGGCCTCACTTCGTGGCCGTCTGCTTCTTCACCGCCTCAGCGCCCGCTTTGGCCGCAGCCTCATCCAGATACCGCGGCGCTTCAGCCAACGAGAGATCATCCTTGAACCGGTAAAGCCGGGGCATACCGGTCGGCACGTTCAGCTCGACGATCTCGTCATCACCAATCTTCTCGAGGTGCTTGATCAACGCGCGCAGCGAATTTCCGTGGGCCACCACCAGCACGCTCAACCCCGCGCGAAGCTGAGGCACCACCGAGTCGTGCCACCAGGGCAACACGCGGGCCACCACGTCCTTCAAACACTCCGACGCAGGCAGCGCATCGGCGGCGAGCAACCGGTACCGCGCATCTTTCGCGGGGTGGTGCTCATGGTCCACCGTGACCGGGGGGGGCGGCACGTCATAGCTGCGGCGCCACAGCTTCACCTGATCAGCGCCGAACTGCTGCACCATCTCCACCTTGTCCTTGCCCTGCAGCGAACCGTAGTGCCGCTCGTTGAGCCGCCAGGTGCGGTTCACCGGGAGGAACACCTGGCCCGAGGTCTCCAGCGCGAGGTTGGCCGTGCGCACCGCGCGGGTGAGCACCGAGGTGTGACCGACGTCGAAACGCAGGCCAGCGTCTTTGATCTGCTTTCCCGCAGCACGCGCTTCGGTCTCGCCGAGCTCAGTCAGGTCGACGTCGACCCAACCGGTGAAGAGGTTCTTCTCATTCCAGGTGCTCTGGCCGTGGCGGACGATGACGAGGGTCGAGGTCATGGCGGCCGTATATCAACTGCGGCAGCATGGGTCCGTGGCCACGTCGAAGCACAACTGGGTAGGGCTCGTGTTGCCGGTGGGCCTGCTGGTGCTGGTGGCGTTGATGATGCACTACCTGGGCGTCATCCCCGACTGACTGCTCTCGGGCGGAGCGTTTGCTGATCATCGGGCACCGAGGGATCTGAACCACTCGATGTCACCGGGCGCCACGACCTCCAGCCGGGGTCCGCTGAGCGCGCGTTCGAAGATGCCCGGGCGCGGATGCTCCAGGCGCATGCGGGTGTAGGGACTTTCTTCGATCGCCCGGAGCAGCAGCTCCGTGGTGGGGCGGTGATCGTCGTAGCCCTCGGGCACGGCTCTCCAGAGCGCGCGCAGCACCGTCGAACCGCGCTCGAGCCGCAGCCAGAGCGACTCGAAGTCGAGGTACTGGCAGACGCGCAGCATCACCACCGGCACCGGCAGGTCGTGCGCGCGTTCGAGCCAACGCCCGAGCACGTCGAGCTTCACCTTGGTGCCGAAACGTTCGATGCGCCGGCCCAGCGCAGTGGGCCACAGCCACTCGAAGTCGCTCGCGTCGAGGAACCGGCCGGGTCCTCCGGTGAGGCGGCCGCCTTCTTCTCCTTCGAGGATCCCATCATCGAGCTCGAACCAGCGCACCGCGCTCAGCCCTTTGGCTTCGCTCAGCTCGACGAGTTCGGTCGAAGGCACGCCGAACTCGATGAGCCCGTCCGTCTTGCAGTGGAGCGCCGTGAGGCGCGGAAACCGGCCTGTGCTGAAGCTGGGCATCGCGGCCCGGCCGACGTGGGTCGCCAGGGTGAGTCGCTCCAGCAGCGCCGGAGAAGCGACCCGGCCACTGCCGTCGAAGCGCAGCCGCTCGACGGTGCGCAGTTCTTTCCGCGAGAGCAGGCCCGGCAGGTGCTCGGCGATGGTCGCCTCGATGGGAAAACCGCGCTCCCAACGCACGGCGTGAAACAACCGCGTCAGGTCACCCAGCCACGAGGCCTGGTGACGTTCGAGCAACCGCTCCTCCTCGCGCGAAGGCGGCTTTCCCGAGTGAGCGCGCTCGAGCTGCAGCCTGATGAAGCGTCCGCGCGGATGGCCTGCTTCTTCGAGCGCATCCGCGAGCACTTCTCTGAGCGTGTCGTCGTCGGGGTCGGCGTAGATGGCCTCGAAGAGCGGCTCGGCAGACTCAGGAATGAGAACCTCGCGCTCCTCCGGCGGATCCGGATCGACCGGTGCCTCACTCGCGTCGTTCAACGTCGCGCCGACGTGCAGCGCGGGCAGCCCCGGCAGCAGGAGGATCGACTCGCGTTCGAGCACGGGCGGTGGCGGTGCGGGCAGCGCTTCGCTCACGCCGCGCGCGTCGATGATCAACTCGAGGTCGTCGTCGGGCCGCAGCGCCAGTCTCCGCTGCAGGGTCTGGAGTGCTTCCTTCGAGGTCAGTCGAATCGGCTTCCCGCTCGAGGGCTGAAGTGAAAGCAGGCGCAGCAGATCGATCGGCGCACCCACCGCATCGACCGTGAACGGCGTCGCGCGAATGATCAGCTGCGAGGTGAGCGCGAGGTCGATCAGCTTCTGCGTCGAGGTGATCGAGCGTTGCGTGAGCGCCCAGGTCGCCCAGGTCGCCGCGAACTCCCGGGTTCGGGCCACGAAACGATCGAACGCCTCCGGCTTCGTCGGAGCGCTGACCTCGAGGAGAACACCCGAGCCCTTCACGATCAGCTCTTCGGCGTGATCACCACGCGCGCGCCGTCGAGGCTGAGGTGCACCGGCCAGGGAACGCGCGGCGCCCTTCGTGCGCACTGGAGCAGTCCGGCCCAGCCTGCTCCGTCGAGGAGACCGCGGCCTCGCAGGTGACGTTTCAGTGCAGGCACGGCGTGCACCGCTTCGGTGAGGTCGACGGGGAAGACGGTGTCGATCGGCTTCTTCGTGCGCGCGTACGTGGTGCGGGCCCAGAGCTCGAGCGAGATGAGTGCGTCGGATCCGCTCAGCTCGGGGCGGCGTGATTCGATCAGCGCCCAGTTGAGGAAGGCGTCACCGATCGAGCGCGTGCCTCGTTCGAACCATTCGCGGAAGGCGCGGCTCGCGGCGAAGGGGGCGAGTGATTGAGTGGTCGGTGTGACCGCCGCTCGTGCCAACGGCACTTCGGCGTCGAGGCGTTCGGCGAGCACGGCGAGGCGGTAGTCGAGCTCGGGTCCTGGCGTGGTGTGCACTTCGTCGAAGAGTGACCATGCTGACGCGAGTGGCACTGCAGGTGATTTGGTTTGGCCCTCACCCTGACCCTCTCCCGAAAGGGAGAGGGGACCACTGATTGAACTTCGGAGACGTTCCAGAACTCGCCGCGCGACGGGCTCGGGGTGACCGTCACCTTCGTAGGTGATGGCGCGAAGCGCGGTGCACCGCGGCCGCAGCGCGTCGAAGAGAGACCACGTCTCGTCGCGAATCGGTTGCGGGTGATCGTCAGCGTAGACCTGACCGGTGACCACACCACCGGCGAGGTGAATTTGCGCCACACGCTCCCAGGGAAAATCGTCGAGACCTTCGAGCAGACCCAGCCCGCGCGTCAGCTGATGCGAGAGCAGGTGACCCAGGTCGAGCAACAACGGACAGCCTGTGGTGCGCGAGAGCTTCGCCATGAAGTCCATCACGTGCATCGAGCCACGCGCGGTCGTCACCACCGGGTTCTCGATGAGCAGCGGCACCGGCATCGCATCCCGCACGTGTTCGACGTGATGCACGCACTGCGCGAGGCCTTCCGCCGTCAGCGGCGGTGAAAGATAGAGGTAGCCGGGCAACGCATTGCCGGCGTGATGCCACCAGCCGACATCGTTCGACACCCACGGGCTTCCCACCGCCGTGACGTGCGCGGCCGCGAGCGCGAGGCGTTCGGCTGACTCGAGCTCAGGCCCGAAGAGGTTCAAGTGAACCGGGTGGTAGACCAGCGGCACCTGCGCGCGGCGGCGTTCCAGCTCGGGGAAGAGCGAAGCCTCGAGCCGGGCCTGAGCCACGTCGAGTGGAGCGCTGTACTCGACGTAGTCGAACAGCCCCGGGTTCGCGTCGAGCAACGCGTACGGGCGGGGCTGGTCGCCCGTCTGTGCGTTGGAGGACAGCCCGAGGCCAAGGTGCGGAAGCGCGTTCACAGCCCGCACCTAATCTGAAGCCAGCGCGGCGACCCTTCGAATCGCACCGCGCGAGTCACTCGTCGTCGAGCGGCTCATCTGCGAAGAGGTTCCGGAGCGGGAACTCCATCTCGGCGAAGGGTTCGGCTTTCACCGCTTCATCGGCGGAAGCCGTCAGTGCCACCACGTAGCCACTGGGGCTGTAGCGCAGCACGGTGAGCGTCTGCTCTTCGGGGTCGATCAGCCAGTAATGAGCAACCTGACACCGATGGTACGTGCGCAGCTTCTCCACTCGATCCGTTCGTGCGTTCGAGGGTGAGAGAATTTCACAGACCCAGTCGGGCCTGGTGGCGACGGGCCGCTCCGACGGGAAAACGGGGCAACGATCTCGCTTCCACCCAGCGAGATCCGGCAGGTAGACCTCTTCTTCGAACTGCACCGCGACGTCGACGACGATCCACCAGCCACCCGGCCATCGGCCGCCGGGCTTCCGATCGAACCGTCGGGTGACCGCGCTCCCCAACCTCGCCATCACACGTCCGTGACGCGGGCCGGTCAGCTCTCGATTGATCAACGCGCCCCGAAGCAGCTCGACTCGCGGTTCGCCCGGGAGCGCGAGCCAGTCGGCCAGGGTTGCAGGCGCTTTCAGGGCGCGGCTCATGTGGTCATCGTAGCGCAGCGCTTCTCTGCCCGCTCGGACACAGCGCTTCCGTCGAGCCCGGGCCGATCAGTCAACTGTCGCTGAACAGGCCCAGCGTCTTCGTGCGCTTTCTTCCCGCCCGTTCATGTGAAGGCCGTCACCAGCGAACAGCGGTGATCGATGCGACGTGATGAAAGTCACCGTCTCGCGTGACCAGGGTGCGTTCGTGTTGCCGGCACAGCGCCGCGATCCACACGTCGTTCTCCGGGAGCGGGCGCCCGCTGGTGCGAAGCGCCTCGCGGATCTGAGCGTAGTGGAGCGTGGTGTGGTCGTCGATCATCAGGAGATCCGACTCCGCGACCAAGGCGTCGAGCATCACGGCGAGTTGTTTGCGATGACGCGAGCGCTGCAGGCCGAAGCGATACTCACCGACCACGATCACCGGCAGCGCGAAGCGGGTGACGCCCTCCAGGAGCCCGAGCAGCGCTTCATCACCTTCCAGCAGCGCCGAGACGGCATTGGTGTCGAGCGCGAGGTCTCTCACCAGGTGTCCTCTTCGACGTGTGAGAACTCCCTGGCCACTGCCCGATCGACGGATTTCGTGTCGAGCTTCCTGGCCTTGCCTGCGAGCTTTCGCCAGCCGGGGACTGAAGCGCGTTGCTGAAGCTGCTGCTCCAGTGCCAGGGCGATGAAGTCTCGCATCGACACACCGCGCATCGCAGCCGCGGCCTTGGTTCGTCGCAGGAGCGCGTCAGGAAGTTCGAGGGTCGTCTTCATGCCCATATCGTATGGGAATATGGGTACGCGCGAAACTCGCCCTCCAGGGGATTACCGTCGAGGTGCGGGTAGTCCATCTCGATCCATCGACGCGAAGCCTTCGCGGAACGACGGATACCGTGGCGTCCACCCGGTGGCCCGCAGGGCACTCACGTCGACCCGCTGATTCGAGCGAACACTCGGCGCAGTCGGGGGGGAGACGAGCGCCGCGGGCGACCGCCCTTCGGCCTGGGCGAGGTGCCGGCAGACGTCGCTGGCGAGGGTGGGCGCGCCATCTGACACGTTCAACACCCGCGGCGGACCCGACCAGTCGAGCGAGCCTTCGAGGGCGGCTGCGACGTCGTCGTGATGCACGAGGTTGACCCAGTGACGGCCACCGTTCGGCAGGTGCGCTGGATCGCGATAGCGGGATCGGGGATCTCGCCCCGGCCCGTACAGCCCCGCGACGCGCAGCACCGTGGTGCCCGGCAGCCCTGCGCCGAGCAGCAGGTCTTCCGCCTCGAGAAGCTCGGGGGGACCGCCGTGTCGAGGGCTCTGCTCCGTGACGACTCCGCCGTCCCGCTCGCCGTACACGCCCGTGCTCGAGGTGTAGACGAGGTGACCCGCGGCATGGTGGCGAGCGAGCGCGAGGGCCGCGCGGGCACCCGGCGGGTAGGTGGCTGCGTACGAGTCTCCGGTCCCGGGCGCGACTGTCAACACGACGGCGTCGACGGGGCCCTGAATGCTTCCGGGCTCGAGGCGCTGGAGGTCGGCCGCCAGCCACGTCAGCCGCGCCTGGGGCGGGCGGCGCGAACGGCGGATCGCCACGACCTCGTCGCCGCGCTCGATGAGCCGCCGCGCGAGGTGGAGACCGATGGTGCCTGCTCCCAGAATGACGATGCGCACGAGAGCAGTGTGCCACGTCCACCGCGCCCGCACCGCAGCAGGGCTGTCGACCAGGCGGGGCCGTCGAAGAGCTGCCGCACCAAGATGAAGGAGGCGGACCCGAAGACGGAGCAGGCGGTGACGTTGGAGCCACCGCCCGCTGCCCCCACGAGTCAGTTCTGCGCGGAGCCGGTGGTGCCGACGAAGCCGTAGCGGCCCACCACCCAGATGCGGTCCTTGTCGAGCGCGAAGCCGTTCACCAGGTCCGAGTCGGCGAGCGCGGCGACCTGCCCGCTGATGTCCACCCAGGTGCGGCCCGCATCGGTGGTGCGCAGCAGCAAGGGCTTGCGGTTGTTGTTGCCCACCGCCCAGCCGTGCGTCTTGTCAGGCGCGAAGAACAGCGCGGCGATCTGAATGTCCGTCGAGGTGGCGAAGCCCGAAGGCAACGTCGCCTTGGTCCACGTCGAGGTCTTGCCCATCGACGCGTTCGTCGACGCGTAGATGTAGCTGTTGGCCTGCGACTGCGTGCCGTTGAAGGCGAAGCACGTGTCCTTGTCGAGGCAGGTCACGCCGAAAGGGCCCGGGCTGCTCACCTGCAGGTTCTCCGGCAGCTCCTTGAAGTAGAAGTGGAGACCCTTGTCGGTGGAGATGCAGACGCCGGCCTTCACTGCACCGAACTCGGTCTCCTTGTTGTTGATTTCACGCCAGGAGTTCTGGTTCAGCCCGTACGCAGGGTGGATCAGCACCGAGAGATCCTGCGCGGCCCAGAACGACTGCGAGGGGAAGGGCTGCGCCGTGGTCGAGATGTCCCAATCGCACAACGTCTTGTCAGCGGTGTACTGCGCGACGAAGTCAGCCGGCACCGGGGGATTTGAGGTGGGCGCCCAGAGCCGCGTCCAGGTGGTGCTCGCCGAAGGCGCCTGCGTCGCGGAGTAGACGTAGCCGTTGTTGTTCACGAACACCCAGTCGTTGTCCGCGGCCGACTGCAGGGTCAGCGTCGCGTTGAGGCCGAAGTTGCCGCCGGTCACGGTTCCCGTCTTCACCGCCGTCCAGTTCGCCTTGGTGGTGATGTCGCCCGTCGCCGAGACGATGACGCCCGACGAGGTGACGCGCGCCACCACGCCCGTGCGTGAGGGCACGAAACCCAGGAAGCCGAAGTCGCCCAACGAGCCGCTGATCCCCGAGAGCGGACCGTCTTCGTAGTCACCGTCGACGAGCAGCTCACCCCACGCCGAGGCGCCCAGCGCGTACACGCCGCCACCACGCGAGCTGCCCGTGCCGGCCGCCACCACGCACTTGTCTGCCGCCGTGCAGTACACGCCGTAGACGTAGTTGGAGCTGCTGCTGAACGGATCGGGCGGCGCAATCTCTCTCCACCCCATGGCGCCTGCGCCGCCGCCCATGTTCCCCGCGCCGCCGCCCATGCTCCCCGTGCCGCCGCCCATGCTCCCCGTGCCGCCGCCGGTGCTCCCTGAACCGCCACCCGTACCGGATCCGCCCGGTGCACCACACGCCGCCGTCACGCTCAGAATCGTCAGTAGAATCAGTGTTTTCACGGTTTCATCTCCTTGTAGGGTGGAAGGTCTTCAGTTCCTCAGCGCACTCATCGGAAAAGGGGGGCAGCACCGGACATGGGGTCTCAGAAAGAGGAAACGTCGCTCACGGAACTGCTGCGCGAGGCGCAGGGCGGCGACCCGTCTGCGGCTGAACAGGCGTACGGGCTCATCTACCGGCGGCTCCACGACCAGGCGCGCTCGCAGCTGCGGCGGCAGGGCGCGGAGCACGCGACGCTGACGCCCACGGTGCTCGTTCACGAGGCCTGGCTCAAGCTCTCCGCGGCCGACTTCAAGATCAACGATCGTGAGCACTACCTCGCGATGGCCAGCACGGCGATGCGGCAGATCGTGGTCGACGCCGCCCGCGCCCGCATGAGTCAGAAGCGCGGTGGCCAGGCGGTGCGGGTCACGCTCACCGACGAGGTGATGGCCCGCGACGCGCAAGACGTCGATGTGCTCAAGCTCGAGGAAGCCCTGCAGCGCCTCGAGCAGCTCGACGCCCGGCTCGCGAAGGTGGTGCAGTACCGCTACTTCGCCGGCCTCACCGAGGAGGAGATCGCCTCGCTGCTGGGCGTCACCGACCGCACGGTGCGACGCGACTGGCGCAAGGCGAGAGCTTTTCTCCACCGCGAAATCAGGGGCTCCCCGTGAACACCACCGCGCGCGCTTCCAGGTCAGATTTCGGGAGCACTCCGCGCATCGGCTCGGCGCTTGTCGACGAGTGCACAGTAGGCGGCCTCTTGTTCAGGACCAAACCCGAGGATCGCGCGCGGCGCTCGTTGACCCACGAGGTTGAGCAGCGCCTCGGCGTCGCGCTTCCCCGCGTAGAGGGTGCACAAGGTTCCGTCGACGAAATAGACCTTGATGGCGGACAGCGACCCGGTCGTGAGGTGCGACCAGGCGATGCCGTTGCCGTCCCCCGAGAGTTCTTTGTAGACGGTCGACTCCTGCGCCGGCCAAAGAGCGCGGGCCGCGTCGAACATCACCCAGGCGACCCAAAAGAAGACGAGCCCGAAGAAGCCCATCATCGCGGTGCGCCCCGTGATGCCCTCCTTGGTGGTGGACCAGGCAGCCAACAGCGTCACGGGCGCCATGGCGAACACCACGACGGCGATGCCGGCATCCTGAATGGCGGTTCTGCGGATTCGCTTCTCCAACAGGGCGAGGTCGGACATGGCGTCGCAGTCGCATGCCGCTCGAGAGGACTCAACGACCCCTCCAACGACCGTCACCTCAGCGCGTCAGCACGCGCCGCCCTCCACCCAGAGACCAGGGGTGCCCCGTGAACACCACCGACCGAAGCCGCCGCGCCCTCTCGCTCTTCGACGAGCTGGTGGAGCTCGACGCCACCGCACGCACCCCGGCGCTCCAGAAGGTGCACGCTGAAGATCCGGCGCTGCACGCGGAGCTCCTCGAGTTGCTCTCGGCCGACGCTGACGGAGGGCTCCTCGAGCGGCCCGCGCACTCGCTGCTCGACGCCGCTGAGCCAGAAGAACAACCCACGCGCATCGGCCCCTGGCGCATCACCGGCATCGCCGGCCGCGGGGGCATGGGCGCGGTGTACCTGGGCGAACGCGACGACGGCCAGTTCCAGCAGCGCGCGGCCCTCAAGCTGATCCGCCTCGGCATGGACACGCCGCAGCTGCGCGCGCGGTTTCTTCGCGAGAGGCAGATCCTCGCGGCGCTCCAGCACCCTCACGTCGCCACGCTGCTCGACGGCGGCCTCACCGACACCGGCGCCCCGTACTTCGCCATGGAGCGCGTCGAAGGTCAGCCCATCGACGCCTGGTGTGACGCCAAGCGGGCCACCTTGCGCGAGCGGGTGCAGTTGTTCCTGCAGGTCTGCGCGGCCGTGCAGCACGCGCACCAGAACCTCATCGTGCACCGCGACTTGAAGCCCGCGAACGTGTTCGTCGACGCCCACGGGCAGGTGAAGCTGCTCGACTTCGGCATCGCCAAGCTGCTCGACGATGGGCAGGCCGAGGCCGTCACCCGCGAGCGCCCGCACACCCCGCGGTATGCGGCCCCCGAGCAGCTCTCGGGCGGCGTCATCACCACCGCCACCGACGTCTATGGCCTGGGCGTGGTGTTGCACGAGCTGCTCTGCGGCCCGGCGCCGCGTGAAGCCGGCGAGCCACCGACGCGGGCTGCGGCGAAAGCGAGCGATGATGATGCACGCGCGCGGGGCCTCGCTTCTTCGAGGGATCTCGCCCGGGCGGTGCGGGGTGATTTGAGCGCGATGCTCCGGCAGTGCCTGCACCCTGAGCCCGCGCGCCGCTACGCGTCGGCCGGTGCCCTCGCTCGGGATCTGCGCTCGTGGCTCGACGGCGCTCCGGTGGCCGCGCAGAACCCCACCCGCCGCTACCTGCTCACCAAGTTCATCGGCCGTCACCGCTGGGGCGTCGCCGCCGCGGGCCTGCTGGTGCTGGCCATCGCCTTCGGGGTGACGGGCATCGCCTGGCAGGCGGGTAAGGCGAACAAGGCTGCGGCCGAGGCGCAAGCGCAACTCGACTACCTGGGCAGCCTGCTTCAGGTGCTCGCTCCCAGCACCGCTGAAGCGCGCGAGCTCGATCGTTCGCGCCTCATCGCCGAGGCCGCCCGGCGCGCCCGCAGCGAGCTGGCCGACAAACCCGCCAGCCTCGCCAGCGTGGAGTTCGCCCTCGCCCAGGTGGCGCTGAGCGTGGGTGATGCGAAGCAGGCCATCGAGCTGAGCGACGGCGCCCACGCCAAGCGGGTCGAGCTGTTCGGCGAAGACGCCGTGCCCAGCGCCGAAGTGCTCAGCCTCGCCGGGGCGCTGCGCGGGCAGCTCAGCCCGCCGCTCTTCGAGGAGGGCGCGAAGCGGGTCGACGCAGCCCTCGTGGTGTTGCGTCGCCGGGCGCCCGGGAGCGCGCTCCTCGTGCAGGCGCTTCATCGGCGCGCCACGCTCTTCGGCGAGCAGGAGAAGCTCACCGAGCAGGAGCGCTTGCTGGAGGAGTCGGCGGCGCTGTGCGAAGGCCCGCTGGCGCGCGACGCGGCGTGCGAAGACGTGTGGCTCGCGCAGGGCGCCTTCGCCAGCCGGAACCGGCACCCCGAGCAGGCGCTGGTGTCACTGCGCCGCGCGTACACGGCACGCAGCACGCGCCTGGGGCTCGAGCACGCCGCCACGCTCAACCTCGCCAGCATGCTCGCGTGGGCACAGGCGGAAGCGGGCGACTTGCCGGGAGGGCTGAAGCTCTCCGACGAGGTCTACGAGGCCTATCGCCGCATCTACACGCAGCCGACCGAGACGAGTTTGCGCGCGGGTCTTCGGCTCTCTCGGCTGGCCAAACGCAGCGGACAGCAGGAGCGCGCGCTCGCGCTGATCGACGAGTACGTCAAACAGTCCCGGCGGGTGCTGGGCGAGCACAACCAGAACACCGTGCTGGGTTACTCGGATCTCGCGAGCGTGCTCTTCGGCGTCGGCCGCTTCGATGAGGCCGCCGCGCAGTTCGAGGTGGTCGCAGGCGAATACAAGTTGATGGGAAACGAGATCAACGCGGCGCTCACGCAGAGCTACGCGGCCGATTCGCTGCGCGAGGCGGGTAAGGCGGAGCAGGCGCTCGCCGTCGAGACGGCTGCGGTGGAGACCTTGCGGCGGCTGTACCCGAAGGGGGAGCACGTGATGCTCGCGCGGGTGCTCACCAACCTCGCGCTCACGGAAGGTGCGCTGGGCCAGCACGCGCTGGCGCTGGAGCACCACCAACAGGCCGTGGCCATGCACACGAAGCTCCAGGACGCGAAGTCGGCGAGCATTCCCAACGCGAAGGCGTTTCTGGGCAAGACGCTCTTCGACCTGGGCCGCGCGGAAGAGGGCGAGCAGGTGTTGCGGGCGGCGGTGCTCGAGCTCGAGCCCTCGCGGAAGAACGCGCCCAACCAGTACTGGGAGCCGCTCGCGTTGCTCACGCGCGTGGCGTGCCTCAACAAGGCGGCCGATTGCGAGACGCTCCGGAAGGAAGCGCGCGGCGCGCTCGAGCTGAAGCTGGCGGCCGGTACGCTCGCGCGCCTGCGGCAAGCCCAGGAATGACTGGCCGCCCTTCGGAGGGCGGCTCACGCGTCAGAAGGTTGGCGCGTGAGCGCGTTGCGGCCCCGCACTGCGGTCCTTAGCGTTGGTGATGCGGCACGACGTTGATCAACTGCTCGACACCCTCGCCGGGCTCTTGCGCGACTTCGGCCAGCACGCCTTCGACCTCGAGCGGCAAGAAGCCAGAAAGACCCGCTCGGTCTTCGACCAGTGGGCCCAGCACCTGCTCACCGGCGCCGCCGCCCCCTCACCTCAAGCGGCGGCCGGGCACCCGGGGTTGCGGCAGGTCTTCCTCTCGCACCGCAAGCAGGAGCAGAGCGAGTTTCAGCTCGGGCAAGACGTCCTGCGCGACGTGGTGTGGATGTTCGTGTCCTCACTCAACCGCGAGGTGAAGGCAGATCGCGTCGACGACGTGGTGCTGAACGAGACGCTCGCAGGCCTGGAGTCGACGCTGCAGACGGCGTCGCCCGCCGACCTTCGCCGGGAGGCCCTGGCGACGGTGCGGCAGGTGCACGGCCTCTTGAGCGTTCGCCGCGAGCGCCAGCAGCGCGAGTACGCAGCCATCGCCAGCCGATTGGAGGCGGTGGGCTCGCAGCTCGAGGTGGCGCGCCGCGAATCGACCATCGATGCGCTCACCCAGCTCTTCAACCGCAAGGCCTTCGACGAGCAGCTCGAGCGCGTGGTCGCGCTGTCGGGCCTGGGGGGCGGCCCCTCTTCGCTGATGATCTTCGACGTCGACCACTTCAAGCAGGTCAACGACACGTTCGGTCACCCCGCCGGCGACGCGGTGCTCAAGGCGGTGGCCCAGACGTGCGTGCGGACCTTCAAGCGCAAGAGCGACTTCGTGGCGCGCTACGGCGGTGAAGAGCTGGTGGTGCTGGTGCGTGACGCCAGCCCGGCCGAGGCCCGCTCGATGGCTGAGCGCGCTCGTGAGGCGATCGCGGCGCTCGAGGTGAAACATGACGGCCGCTCGTTGCACGTCACCGCGTCGGCGGGCGTCGCGACGCTCGAGGTTCAAGAGACGGGGGCTGCCTGGGTCTCGCGCGCAGACGCTGCGCTGTACCGGGCCAAACACGGCGGTCGAAACCGCGTGGAGGCGTAACCCAGGCTGAAGGTCAGCCCAGCAGCCGGGAGAGCAGGTTGCCGGGCTGACCCAGGTACCAGGCCAGCGTGCCCATCACGCTCGAGAGCACGAAGAAGATGCCGCCGATGATCAACGGCACCACCGGCTTCTGAAGGAGCCCGGTCACCAGCAAGGGGGCAGCCCCCGAAGGGTCCACCAACGCCTCGTGCCGCGTGCCCACCGCGAAGCGCTCGAGCAGACCCTCACGCTCGTCTTCCCGGTGCGCCTCGCTGCCCGTATCGAGCGCCGTCGACAGGCGCCCCTCGGCCTCGAAGACCACCAGCAACACGCCCTGGCTTTCGGGCCGCGCCTCCCAGTCGAGGCTCGTCACCACGGCGGGCACCCGCTTCCACGAGCGCCACGCGCGAAGTCGCTGGGCGGTGCGCGCCGCGGTGAACGCCAACACCAGAAAGCCGCCACCGAAGAGCACGGCCAACAGCGCCAGCACCGCACGAACCGCGCTCATGCCTTCTTCGAGGCCTGCTGCATCGACGCCACCATCTTCTCGGCCTGCGCCTTGAGCGCGCCTGCCTTCGGGTGGCTGATGACCTTCTGCGCGGTGGCGATGCCTTCTGCCCACTGCTCCTGCCGGCCGAACCAGAGCGCCAGGTTGAGCAGCGGGTCGGGCGCTTTGCCTGCGGCGCGCGCGACCGCCTCTTCGAGGTGGGTCTTCGCTTCGGCCAACGACGCTTCGTCGCCCGTCTCCAGCAACAGCAGCCCGCGGTTGTTCGCCGCCGACCAGTCCGATGGGTCCTGCTTCATCGCCGCCGCATACGCCGCGAGCGCCTCAGCGGTGCGGCCTGAACCTTCGTGGGCCACGCCCTTCGTCAACGACACCTTCGCCGAGCCCTTGCCGCGTTTCTCCAGCGCCTCACACAAGACCACCGCGGCGTCGTTCGCGTTGCCGCGCGTCAGCTCCTCGGCCAGACCCAGGGCGCCGCCTTCAGCCTTCTCGGCCTGCGCCAACGCACCGTCGACGTCATCTGCCACCAGCCTCAAGCGCGCCAGCTCAGCCATCAGCCTGCGCTCGGTGGGCATCGCGCCCAGGCCCGCGTTCAGAATCTCCACGCCCTTGTCGGCCTGGCCGGTGGCCGCGAGCAGCCGCGAGAAGGCGAGGTAGCCGGGCACGAAGTCGGGCCGCAGCTCGATGCACTTGATCAGCTCTCCCGCCGCGTCGGCCATGCGACCGGCCTGGGCCAACGACTCGCCGTGGCGGTAGCGATAGAGGAAGTGTTGGGGCTGAAAGGACACCGCGGTGCCCAGCGCCTTCTCCGCGCCCTTCGCGTCTTCTTTCTCCAGCAGGGCGATGCCGAGCGCGAAGAAACCTTCGGAGCGTTTCGGGTGCGCCGCCGTCAGCTCGGCGAAGGCGTGCCGGGCCGCGTCTGGTTTGCCCGAGAGCTGCAGCACCATCGCTTCGGCGAGCTGCACTTCGAAGAGACTGCGTTCCCGGGGGAGCACGCGCGCGAGGTGGCGCTGGGCGAGCTCGACCTCTCCGTCTTCGAGCGCCAGGCGCGCGAGCGCGGAGAGCGCTTCACCGTCGGTGGGTTTCTGCGCGAGCGTCTTCTCGGCGAGGGCGCGTGCGTCGTCACGCTCCCCGAGGTCGAGGAGTTCGTTGATGGAGGACATGCGGCGAGCTTAGCCGAGCGTGTCTCAGAACCAGCTTTTGACTGCGCTCCAGCCCGAGCTGACCGCGTTGCTGGCCTTGTTGGCGAGGTTGCTGCCGGCGTTGATGACCGCGGACCCCGCCGCCTTGATGTTGTCCACGGCCTTCTTGCCCGTGCCCACCACGGCGTCGATGCCCTTCTGGTAGTTCACGTCGACGCTGAAGCTCAAGCTGCCGCCGATACCGAGCGCCGCGCCCAGCTCGACCTTCGCCTTGAACTTGCCGCCTTCGATGCCGACGTCGGCCTTCGCCTTGACGCCGACGCCTGCCCAGCCTTCAGCCTTGCCGCCGACGCCCGCGTAGTCGTTGCCGACGCGGCCTTCGACCGAGACCTTGGCGCCTGCGAAGGCCTCGACGCCCGCCTTCACCTTCACGGTGGGCTTCTTGCTGAAGAGGTCGACGCGCACCGAGCCGCCCGCCGAACCCGTGACGCCGATGGTCGCTTCTGCCTTGCCCGTCGCGTCGAGGCCGGTCTTGCCGAGCTTCGTCTTGCCCTCGATGGTGCCCTGCGCCAGCACCGCGCCGGCTTCGATTTTTCCTTCGATGTTGGTGGTCTTGCCGATGGTGATGTTGCCCTTGCCGTCGGCATAGGCGGACATCACGCGGTAACCGTGGTCGTAGCCCTTGCTGTCCACCGCCTTCGAGTCGACGCGCTTGGTCTTGATGCGGGTCGCGTCCCAGTCCTTCTCGAACTTGGCCTTCTCGGGGTCGAACACCTTCACGCCGACCGAGTTGAGGACCTCCTTGCCCGTGGCCTTCGCCTTCTCCTTGACCGTCTTCGCTTCGGGCTCATCGACCCACCGCGAGCTGCTCTTGCTCTTGAGGGTCGGCGCTTCGTCCATCTTGTTGCCGAAGCCCTTCGAGCCGCCGAGCTCGACCTTGCCGTCCTTGGCCTCGAACTTCGAGTTCCAGTTCTGCCAGCCGCTGTCGACCGTGGCCTTCTTGGTCTCCGCGCGCACGTGCTTGGCGTGGTCGCTCGCGGCGTTCGCGACGGCTTTGGTCTTGGAGGCGACCTGGCCTGCGGTCTTCTGCACGCCCTTGCCGACCTGGGTGGCCGTCTTCTGGACGTTCTTGCCCACCGTGTTGGCCGTCTTCTTCGCGTTCTTGGCGACCGTGTTGGCGGTCGTCTGGACGGCCTTCGAAACGGTGGCGGCGGTGTTCTGAACCGTCTTCAGGAAGGTGCTGACCGGGTTCCGGCGAATGGTGGTGGACATGGGCTCTCAAGTATCGTGGATCAGAAGGGCAAAGTTGCTGGGCCATGGATCGAGGTCGAAAACCTGTCAGATTCCGGGTGGATGGACCCGCGCCTTCAGACTCCGCTCTTCCTTGGCAGCTTCGGCCTGATCTTTTTCCTCGTGGGTTTGTGGACCGCGTGGAGCACCTGGAGCGAGCCGGAGGATCCCGTTTCGAGCCTGCCCGCGGTCGATGCCCGGGGCCTCGAAGTGGGCACCGAGGTGCTGGTGGAAGGCCGCCTGTCCGCCTCGTCCCCGCTGCTGCGCGAGGGTCTGGCGCTGCTGCAGCGAGAGGTCGCCCGGGGGCGCAACCCGCCGGGCAGCAACGAGATCCGCTTCTCGTTCGAACCCGAGGCCACCGAAGCGCCGCCATTCGATTTGCAGACCTCGAACGGCGTGGTGCGCGTGCAACTCGCCCTCGGCGCCAGTTGGTCCGACGTGCCACGCACCATCGAAGCCGACCCGGGCACGGTCACCGCGGGCAAGGAGCGCCTGAGCGGCTTCGCGTCTGGCGATGCCGTCACCGTGCGGGGAAAGGTCGTGGCCGGGCCCGCGCTGGAGGCAAGCGTCATTCGCGGCGGCACGGTGGCGGACTACCGCGCGCAGGCGAAGAAGAGCGGGATGGTGGGCCTCGTGCTGGGTGGCCTGTTCGCGTTGGTGGGGCTGGGTGCGCTCATCAGCGCGGCGCTCCAGTCGATGGCGGTCTTCAGGACCCGGTGAAGGCGGGCCGTGCTATCGCTCGCGGCGCTCATGAACTCCCTTCCGCTGTGGGTTGCGCAGACGCTGGCTTCGGCTTTCCTGGCGATCCTCTTTCTCCAGTCAGGTCTCGACAAGGTCTTCGATTGGAAGGGGAACAAGGAATACATCGGGGGCTACTTCGCGAAGTCGCCGCTCGCGCGCTTCAGCACGTTCCTGCTGCTGAACATCACGGTGCTCGAGGTGCTCGCCGGCATCGTGTGCGCGGCGGGGTGCCTCACGGTGTTGCTCACCCGCAGCTCGACCATCGCGTTTGCGGGCGCGGCGCTGGCGGGGTTGAACGTGGTCTCGCTGTTCTTCGGCCAGCGCCTGGTGAAGGACTACGCGGGCGCGTCGGGCATGGTGCCGTACGGCGTGTTCGCCATCGGGTCGGTGCTGCTGCAGGGCTACAACCTGTAGCTACTGCGGTCCGAAACCCAGGCCGCCTGCCACCGTCCAGCAGATGGCGCCGAATAGCACGAGCAGCTTGCCCCACGGTTTGTCGAAGAAGCGGGCGCCCGCGAAGACCAGGAGCAGCGAGAAGAAGAGGCCTCCAGCGAGGCTCAACTTGAATTGCAGCGTGAAGTACGGCGCCTCTGAAGCGAGCCCCACGAAGGGCCCGAGCACGGCCGAGAGCAGCACCAGCAAGAAGGCGCTGGGTGATTGCGTGGCGAAGGTGGCGGCGAGCGCGAGCAGCAGTGGCCCGGCCAGAATCCACAGGGCGATGCGTGCAGTTCGGATCACGTGGCCCTCGCCCCGACCCTCTCCCGAAGAAGGGAGAGGGAGACACAGTCATGAACTTCGTGGCTCGAAGTTCAACTTCGTCTTCACCTCGTCATCGCTCAACTCCCGGTACGCCCCCACCGGCACGTCGAGCTCGAGGTCACCCACCGCCTCGCGATGCAGCTCGAGCGTCGGCAACCCGACCACGTTGAGCATGCGCTTGACCTGATGAAACTTGCCCTCGGTGAGCACCAGCTCGACCGCATCTTCGCCGCGCGGTCTCGCCTTGGCCGGCCGCACCGTCTCACCGTCATCCAGCTTCACCCCGCGCCGCAGCGGCTCGAGCTTCGCGTCGATCACCTTCGCGCCCACCTTCGCCACATAGCGCTTGGGCAGGTGCGTCTCGGGCGCCGTGGCATGCCCGACGAACTTCTCGTCGTTGGTGAAGAGCAACAAGCCGGTGGTGTCGAAATCCAACCGGCCGACCGCGTGCCAGCCGTACCCCAGCATGTCGGCCGGGAGCACCGTGCGCAGCGCATCGAACACCGTCGGCCGGCCCTGGCGATCCGTGCCGTGCGTCAAGGTGCCTGTCGGCTTGTGAAACTGCAGCACGCGCGTGCGCCACTTGAGCGACACCGGTTGCCCATCGAGCAAAGCCCGCGAGTCCGCGTGCACGGGGGCCATCGGCTCGGTCTCATCGCGCCCATCGAGGCGCACCCGGCCCGCGCGAATCGCGTCTTCGGCTTCTTTCACCGGCAGCACGCCCGCCCGCGCGAGCGCACGGGAGAGCCAGTCGCCGCTGAGCCCCGTCGCACGGACACGCGCCGCTTCCAACCACTTCGGAGCTCTCTTCGGGGGCGGCATGGTTCCACTCCTACCTCAGCGGAACGAAGTATGGTCGCGCCCGTTCCATGCACGCACCCAAGCTCGCGCGGTACGAGGTACTGGGCCGGCTCGCCACCGGGGGCATGGCCGAGGTGTGGCTCGCGCGCAGCCTGGGCATGGCGGGGTTCGAGAAGCTGGTGGTGCTCAAGACCATCCTGCCCACCCTGGCGCAGAGCCCCCAGTTCGTGGCGATGTTCGTCAACGAAGGGCGGCTGGCGGCGATGTTGAGCCACCCGAACTGCGTGCAGATCTTCGACCTCGGCCAGGAGGGTGACTGGCTCTACATCGCGATGGAGTACCTCGAGGGCTTCTCCCTCGCGCGCGTGCTCAAGCGGGCGAAGACGAAGGGCGTCGCGTTGAGCGAACGCATCGTGGCGCGCATCATCATGGATGCGGCCAGCGGCCTCGATTACTCGCACCGCTTGAAGGATCGCGAAGGCCGCGACCTGGGCATCGTTCATCGCGACGTCTCGCCCGACAACCTGCTGGTGGGCTTCTCGGGGCAGGTGAAGCTGGTCGACTTCGGCATCGCCAAGGCGGCCACGCCGGCGTTGATCGCCGCGGCCACCACCGCGGGCACCGTGAAGGGCAAACACGGTTACATCGCGCCGGAGTACCTGCTGGGCCAACCGCTCGACGGGCGGGCCGACGTGTTCGCGCTGGGCGTGGTGCTCTACCGCGCGCTCACCGGAAAGCGGCCGTTCCAGGGGGAGACCGAAGCGGCGATCTCCATGGCGGTGGTGAGCGATCCACCGCGGCCTCCGCTGGAGGTCATGCCTTCCCTCAACCCCGCGCTCGCGGCGGTGGCGTTGATGGCGCTCGAGAAGGATCCCGCCAATCGTTTCGAAACGGCCCGCGCGATGCGCCAGGCCATCGAGGTGGCGGTGGTGCACGCCGCGGAGAACGAAGAGGTCGCGGAGTTGATGAACGAGCTGTGGCCTGAGGGTGATGAAGAGCGGGTCGCGCTGCACAACTTGTCGTCGGGCCTGAGCGAAGAGAGCAGCAGTCCGGCGCTGCGCTCGGTGGTGTCGAGCACGTCTCCTTCGATGGTCTCGCCCAACGTGGATCAGCCCACCAAGGTGATCGCGCCCCCGCCGGTGCTGCTGCTGCCTCCGCCCTCGTTCGATGCCGCGGAGCAGCCTGCGACCAGCCGGAAGTGGCTGGTGGGGTTGGCGGTGGTGTCGATGCTGCTCGTGGCGGGGCTGGGCGTGTTCTTCAAGGATCGCCAGGCCAGGCGGGCTCACTTGAGCGTGGTGACGCCGGTGGTGGTGCGGGTGTTCGAGGGGAAGCAGGAGCTCGGCTCGTCGCCGCTCGCGATGGACGTGCCTGCCGGGCCTCACACGTTGCGGTTGAGCAACGACGCGCTGGGCGTTGATCAGACGGTGGTGATCAACTGCGAGGCCGGGCAGATCTGCAGCATTCGTGAACTTGGGAAATGAAGAGGGAGTTCGTCATTTCTTCTTCGGTGCGGCGACGACGGCCTTGGTGGGGCCGAGCACCAGCTCGTCATCGAGCAGCCGCACCATGTCGTCGAGCTTCGCGCGGTAGGTCGGGTATTCGGCGGCCGACAACCGCTCGCAGGTGGTGCGCCAGGTCTGCTTGCTCTTCACCACCCGGCCCACCTGCGACACCTCACGCGTGAGTGAGAGGCACGGCAGGCTCACCGTTCCACCACCGGGCAGCTTCTTCGCTTCGAAACCCTCCGGCAGGGTCAGCTCGAGCTGCATCTGCTGCTGCGTGGGCGTGCCCAGCAGCAACGGGTGATTGCGCGTGGCCAGCGCGAAGGTGTTCCGCGGGTTCGCGTCGGACGGCAGCTTGAGGCGCAGCGTGTCGCCTTCGGTGCGCGCGAACGTACCGGCCGCGACCTCCATGCGAATGGCCGCGGGCACCCGCAACGAATCGACTTCGATCGCCCGGACATCGGAGGTGGTCGCGTTGGGCAGGTACGCCGAGGCGATGCGCTGAGCGACCTGGGTGAAGATGGCCTGGTTCTTCGCGGTGCGGCGCACCAGTGAACCGGAGCGGCCCACGGCCTCCAGGGTCAAGGTGCCCTTCGCGCCGCCCTTGGGGTCGATCTCCAGCGCGACCGTGGTGGTCTCGCGGTTCGCTTCAGGCCCCTGGTAGGGGATCTCGCGCCAGGTGTGCATGTTGGTCCTGGGGTCGAACACCAGCGACTGGGTGCCCACGTCATCACTGCGCACCGACGCGACGTCGAGCAGCTCGGCGGTCGGGTCGAAGAAGCGCGCCGCCACGCCCGGCTGCTCCGGCACGTAGACGATGGCGTGATTGAACTGCTGCATCGGCACGTCTTGCCGCACCGGGCCCGCGTCACGCGTGCGCACCAGCGCGAAGTGCGCCTCGAGGCCGAGCTTGCGCGCGAGCTCGATGAAGAGCACCGCCTTGTCCTTGCAGTCGCCGTAGCGCCGCTCGAGGGTCATCGAAGCCGGGTGCGGCTTCACGCCGGCGATGAAGCTCTCGTAGTCCTGCTGGTAGCGGATCTCCTCCATCACGAAGGTGTGGATGCGCTCGAGCCGCTCGGTGGGCTCGGGGTTTCCTTTGCCCAGGCCGCGCGCGATGACTTCGAGCTCGGGGCTGTCACGGAAGACGCCCTCGAGGAGCGCCTGCTCCCACGACAACCACGTCTTCCAATCAGGCACGGTGGAGAGGTGGATGTTGATCGCCAGCTCGCCCACGGTGGGCATCGACGGCTCGCTCACCAGCGGGGTGGTGTTCCGGGTGGTCCAGGTGAAGCGCAGCAGCTCGCCGCGTTTCTCCTGTTTGTGCTCGGCCTGGCCGACCTTGTACTCGTGCAGCTTCGCGGTGAGCGGCGCCCAGAGAATGAGGGTCGACTCTTCGCGCTGATCACCCACGCCCTGGAAGCTCCAGGTCTCGTTGTAATAGCGGGCGAGGTAACCCTTGGGCGGCGTGTCGAGGCGGTACTGCAGCACCAGGGTCGAGCCGGGCTGCATGCCGCGGAAGAAGATCTGCCGGTTGCGCTCGCTGCTCGCCTCGCTGCGTTGACCCTTCTCGTCGACTGCGTACGCGTGCAGCAGGCGGAGCCGGCCACCCCCCACGCCCTGGCGGATGATGCGATCGCGGCCTTGCGAGTTCCACGCGTGAATCACCACGCTCACCACGTTCGAGGTGCTGCCGTCGGTGTTGAGCAGGGTGACTTCGTGATCGAGCAGGTACGCCACGTCGGCGCCGGGCAGCTGCTTCAACTTCGTGCGCGCCTTCACCAGCGCCTCGAGCCGCGCCTCGTCGGGCATGTCGTTCATCCACTCGCCGCGGGTCTCGGGCGAGAGGAACTCGATGCGATTGGCGAGGGCTTCGTTCTCCGGGTTCAGCTCGATGGAGCGCTTCCACAGGTTCACCGCGCCGATGGTGTCGCCCCGCTCGTAGGCGAGCTCACCACGCTTCGACTTCGGCACGGAGGCCTCGGGTGAAAGCGCCTCGGCCTTGAACAACGCAGCTTCGGACGCCTTCAAGTCACCCAGTCGGCGGTGCGTCTCGGCGAGCGCAAGCCAGGCGGAGTAGTCGGTGGGCCACGACTCCAGCCGCGCCTCCTGGTGTTTCTTTGCTTCCTTGTACTCGGCGGCCTCGAAGGCGAGGTCGGCTTCGCGGCGCAACGCTTCGGGGTGGTAGGGCAGCTCCGACAACACCTCGTCGACCAGCGCGACGGCCTCGTCACGTTTGCCGTAGCGGCTCAGCGCGCGGCTCAGCTCGAGATCTTCTTCGGGCGTGCTGCCGAACTTCTCTGCGCGCAGCTTCAGGGTGCGCACTTCATCTTCGGTCCACCCTTCGCCACGCCAGACGTCGGCCAGCAAGTCCCACGTCTCGCGCAGCTGGGGCGCGTCTTTCTGCAGCTGGAGCAGGCGCACGCGCGCCTTCTGCTTGAGACCCTGCTGCTGGTGGAAGCGGGCCTGACGCAGGCGGGTGAAGGGCAGCTCGGCGCCGACCTCTGCGTCGAGCGCGGCGAGGAGGTCCGCGGTGCGGCCGCGCTCCTGGTTGTACCAGAGGGCATCGACCACCCAGGAACGCAGCACCAACGAGCGGGGCAGCTTCACCACCGCTGCATCGGCGAAACGAACCGTCGTCGCGCCCCCCGCGCTCAGGTGCGCCCAACCCACCAGGTGTGCCAGCTGCCGCGCCGGCATCGCACTGAGCGTCGACACCCGCCACGCCAGCAGCTCGTCGAGCTCACGCTTGAAGCCGGGGCCGTCGAACGGCGTGACGCGCACGGCGAGGTGCCACGCGCCTTCGCGGTGGGCCTGTTTGATCAGAATGGTGTGCGAGCCCTTCTTCAGGTTCACCGGGAGCAGCAGGTGATCAGGCACGCTGCGCTCCAGCTGAGCTGCGGCGAAGACGAGCTTGCCGTCGACCCACACCTTGAGTGGATCCGTCGAGGTGATCTTGATCGCCTGCACGCCATCGGCGTCGACGTTGAAGGTGCCTTGCGCGAACGCAGCCGACCATCGCGTGGGCGTCATCAGCATCAGCAGGTCGTAGCGGCCGCGGGGATCTTTCGGTGCGTCACGGCGCCAGGTGAGCTTGCCCGCGCGGCCTTCGTACGTTTCGTCGAGGCCGGGGCGCAGCTCGGGCGCGAACTCGAGATCGAAGCCTTTGCCCTGGTCGTTGTCCCACGTGCCGGCGAGCGCGAGGTCGACCTGGCCGGGGATGCTGGCGATGGCCGCGTCGCGATCGGCGAACTCGCCCTCGGCGTTGAGCATCAGCGAGAGATGTGACGAGGCCAGCGCGCGCACGTCGGGGCTCGGGTGCGAGGCCGACAACGAGCGGTACAGCTCGCGCACGATGGGGCGCTCCGCCCAGGTGAGCTCGAGCGTGGCGAGCACGTGCAGGTGGTACAGCGCCGCGTTGCCACCGGTGTCGGAGAGCACGGCCACCAGGTGTTCGATCACATCGGCGTCACGCGCCTCGAGCTGAGCCAGGCGCGCCGCGAGCTCATGATGCAGCGCCGTGTCGGGACCGGCGGCCTTCGCGTCAGCCAGCGCAGCGCGGAGCTGGTCAGGCGACTGTGCCCGGTAAAACGCTTCGGCGGCCGCAGCGAGCTTCGCTTCGTCCTTCGGGGTGGCACGGGCGAGGGTCGGCGCGAGGGTGGCGCAGCCCGCAAGCAGCAGGGCGGCGAAAGCCAGGGTGAGGGTGCGCATGGGTGGCGCAGTTATATGCAGCCCCCGCGGTTTTGGCAGAAGCGATGTGCTCCCTCGCCCTGCGCGAGCGGGGAGAGGAGCCACCTACCCGGCCAGGTCGGCAGGGAGCTTCCCGGGGCCCGAGGCTGAACCTGCTCGAGGCGCTCTTTGGTGATGCTCATGACGGGCCCTTTCGAAGCCTGCGATGGCCGGTGATGCGGGTGCCCTTGCCGGGCGCGGTGTCGATGTTCAGCTCGTCGAGCAGGGCACGGGTGCCGATGATTCCGCGGCCCAGGCCCGTGCGAGAGCGGTACTCCCCGCGAAGAATCTCAGCGAGGTTGTGGATGCCGGGCCCCTCGTCGACGGCGCTCACATCGAAACGCCAATGCGTGTTCTCGTCTGACAGCCGCAACGTCAGCGTGCCCTGCTTCGCGTACATGGAGATGTTGCGCGCGAGCTCGGAGGAGGCGGTGGCCAGGCGCGCGCAGCCGGTGGTGTCGAAGAAGCCGCGGCACAACGCCTGCGTCGCGCGCTGCACCACCAGCACGTCGTGATCACTGCTGACCGTGAAGCGTCTCTCCGAAGGTTTCGCCGCGGAGCCGCGGGTGACCACGTCGCGCAGCAGCTCGGCGGGGAAGGGGCGCGACGGCGTGGCGAAGAGCCGGCCGCTCGTCTCCAGGTGCAACATCACGTCGCGCACCTCGACCACGTCGAGGCTCCCGGTGGGCTGGTGCACCGCCGAGGGCAACGTGCGGAAGACGCTGCGCGCGGCCGCCAGACCCAGCGCGTCGGTCATCATCGGCTCGATGGCTTCGAGGATCGTGAGCATCCTTCACTCCACCGCCACCAGGCGCAGGTCGAGCTTCTCCAGCCCCGAAGCGACGCTGACGAATACACAACGGCCCCGCCGCAGCAGCGGAATGAAATGCTCGACGGCGGACATGTGACCTCGACGTGGGGAGACAGCGCGATTCTGATCAGCGACTGCGCGCGACCCCTAAGCACGTGGCGTGCCCACGCGCAGGTGCCCGGGAAAACGGGTTTCACTGGCGTTTGAAACAGCGCAATTTCAGTTCTGCAAAGTGCAGCGCTGAAAACGACTCACCTCTGAACCGCCCGCGAACCCTGCCCACCCGAAGAGGCGATCGGTATGCTGCCGCCCCGATGAACGACGAACGTCGAGGTGGACTCCTGGCGTGGCAGTACCGGCACTACCCCGAGTTCCACGGCCATCGCGGCAACCTGATGCTCCATGTGCTCACCGTGCCCGTGTTCCAGCTCGGCACCGTGCTCCTGCTCACCGGACCCTTCTGGGGCGCAGGGTGGTTCTCGCTGGCGGGCCTGGGTGCGATGGCCGGAGCGATGGTGACCCAGGGCCGCGGGCACGCCCGGGAGAAAAAACCACCCGTCCCGTTTCGGGGGCCACTCGACGTGGCCGCCCGCATCTTCGCGGAGCAGTGGCTCGCCTTTCCCCGCTTCGTGTTCTCGGGCGGGTTGGCGCGCGCATGGAGGGGTGAAGCGTGAGAGTCGTCGGGCTGGTGCTGCTGACCGTGCTGGTGTCGGGTTGCCGTCACCGTTTTCCGCTGCCGTACACCACCGCGCAGTTGAGGGCCGACTCGTCGCGCTGGCCCGGTGAAGGGTTGGTGCACTACCTGGGGCAACAGAACGCCGACGTCTCGGTGTGCGCCCTGGCCGCCCCGAACACGCTGCAACGCACCGACGAGACGCTGGTCGAGCCGTTCGTCACCGCGCTCGAAGAGAACACCCTTTCGCCCGAGCGTTGGCAGAGCTGCGCGACGCGGCTGGTGCCAGCGCTGTCTTCGGCCGAGCAGGAGTTCACCTACGGCCGCCTCGCGCGCGTCGTGCTCTCGTCGCTCGACGCCGAGAACTCCGCGGCCCGCCTCATCGCGGCGCACGAGGTGTTGGCCACCCGGCCACAGGGGGCTTCTCCTTCTCTGGAGGCGTTGCTCAAACGCCTGCTCGAGTGGCCGCGCGAGAGGCTGGCGCCTGCGTTGCCCCCGGTGTTCGACGCGCTGGTGGCCACGCTGGAGCTCGATCACGGCCAGCTCTCGGGCAAGGCGCTGACCGAGGCAGACATCACCAACGCGCAGGATGAGCTGTTGTTGGCCCGCATGACGGCGCGGCTGCCGGATGAATCGCTGCGGGCGGCGGCGAAGCGCCAGTTGATCAGGCTGCGCATCGAGCGCTCCGAGTTCCCTGAAGTGAAGGCGCGCGCGGCCGAGGTGGAGGCCGCGTTGATGGCGCAGGGCCGTTGGGCTCAACCCGCCGCGGGGTTGCAGTTGGCGCGGCCCGAGTTGCCCCTGGCCTTGCCGTTTCTCGCGCTGGTGCGTCAGCACGTGGAGCGGCAGGTGGTGACGTTGTTGGTGCCCGGAGAGACCGAGGAGCAGCTGGTGCCGGTGCTCGACTTGAATCCGAGCCTGCGGTTTCCGGTGGGGTGGAGCCGGCCGCTCGCGTTGTGCAGACCCGCGGCGGCGCTGGTGGTCGAGCCGTGCATCGATGCAGGTGAGGTCGAGGTGGCCAACCCCATGGTGCGTTTCGACACTGAAGGATTGCTGCGGTTGCCCGAGCGCCTGGAGATGTCGCAAGCGATGGAGCTCGCGCGCGCCGACGAAGGGCTGGTGCTTCCGATTCGCCTCGCAGGCCGGCTGGTGACTTCGCTGCAGGTGCCGCTCCGTTTCGAGGCGCCGGGGTCGATCTCCTTCACCGGCAACACCGGGGAGCGCGGGCCCGCCGTCAACGTGGTGGTGGAGCCGGCGGCTTCGGCGTTGTTGTTCTCCGCGGTGAGTGAAGACGGCGAGCGTCGAATGGCCGTACTGCCTCGCGGCGTGCCGTCGTCGTTCGAGGTGGTCAGCGCGGGCGGCAAGGGTGCGACCGGCCTGTCGGGCAACGACGGCTCTGCGGGCTCCAGCGGGGCGAGCGCGAGTTGTCCGTCCACGCCGGGGCAGCCCGGTGGCAATGGTGGTGATGGTGGCCGCGGTGGCGATGGCGGGCAGGGAGGCACCGGCGGTGAAGGCGGTTTCGTCTCGGTGGTGTTGCAGTGTGGCGGGCCGTGTCACGCGGATGATCAGTGGGTGCGCATGGTGATCAAGAGCCGCGGTGGTTCAGGCGGTGATGGTGGTTCGGGTGGCCGTGGGGGGCAGGGTGGTGAGGGGGGCGACGGTGGTTCAGGCGCCACGTGTTCGGTGAACGGGCGCACGGAGTCGTTGTCGAGTGGCTCTTCGGGTTCACGCGGCAGTGACGGCTCGTCGGGCTCGACGGGCCATTCAGGCTCCGAAGGGCGCGCGGGGCAGGTTCAGTTTCAAGTGCAGTGAGTCATTCACCTTCGGCTGGTGCATGACCGACCCGCTACCAGAGCAATCGGTGCGCCGGGCACACGAACCCCGTTACGGATGAGGCGTGAAGTCCGAACTCTTCCAGGTCGCACTGCAGGTACCGCTCAGCGCCGTGCAGCCGCTCGAAGAAGGGCTGCACGCGCTGCAGTTGGGCCAGCCCCCGCTTCGCCGCGTCGAACTGCGCATGAAAGAGGGTGACGACACGCTGCTGGTGTTGCTCGGTTTCGAAGACCGCCGCAGCTTCATCCTTCAGCACACCCGCGTCGGTGCGTTGGGCACGGTGCTCTCGGCGCAACTGCTCGACCTGGAGAGCCTCGACAGCGACGCGCAAGCCGAGTTCGAAGGACGACGGCAATCGGTGCCCCTGCTGGCCGACGCCGAAGGTGAGCTCTCCCCCGTCTTCTTCGAGCTCAAACGCCACGGCCCGGCCGCCAGATTGCGCGTGGCCTTCGAGTCCGAAGAGGAGCTCCTGGCTGGCTGGGCGCACCACGTCGCCGAAGGCGCGCTCTGGGTGCCCACCGCGCGGCCCACCGACTCCGAAGTCTTCAGCGTCGTCTTCGCCACGCCGACCGACGAGTACCCCGACTGCCGGGGCACCCGCGTTCACCGCACGCCGCCCCCGGGCAAGGTGGGGCTCTGGCTCGAGCTGCGCGCCTCTCCATCGCTGGCGAACCTGCTCACCCGCACCGCCCAGGCGCGCCGCGAACCACGCCACGTTCGCATCATGCCGAAGGCCATCGAGCGTTTCGATTCAGACCTCGACGTGCGCATCGACACGCTCAGCGAGCTCGCCGCGCGGTTTCAGAGCGACCTCTCTCACGGAGGCTTGTTCGTGGCGACCGACGGCCCGCCCGCACTGCGCGCGCGCCTGCGTCTTCACCTCACGTTGCCCAACGGCGCCGTGCTCACCCTGCCCGCCGAGGTGGTTCACCGGGTGATGTCAGGCCCGCGCATCGGCGTCGGCTTGCAGTTGCTCGACTTGAAGCCGAACACCTTCGAAGCGATCGAGGCCCTGCTGGCCGAGCCGCCGCGCAAGCCGCGCGTGTTGGTGGTCGATGACGAAGCCATCTGGCGCTCGACGCTGGTGCGGGTGCTCCACTCGCTCGACGTCGACATCATCCTGGCGAAAGATGGGCGCGAAGGGTTGCTCAAGTTGATCGACGGCTACTTCGATCTCGACCTGGTCATCCTCGATCTCCACATGCCGTACCTCGACGGGCGCGGGTTGATCGATCGGGTGCGGCGGCTGGGTGGCGACACCGCGTTCAAGATGTTCCTCTTCTCCGCGACTTCGCGTGAGGAGTTGGCCGCGCTCGGTGAGCCGGGGCTGGCGACCGCGGTGTTCTCCAAGCTCGACCCACTCGACCGGCTCGCCGCGCAGCTGGCCCGGGAACTCGGCCGCGAATGGCCGCCCAGGCAACAAGCCGCCTGAGCTCCCTCGCTGGAGAGGGCCTAACGTCTTCGAGGCGCATTGAAAGGAGCCTGTTGCTGCGGCTGGTGAGCCACCTGAGGCGCCGCCGCCTGCAGCGCCTTGATCGACAACCCAATCCTCCGTCGCGCTTCATCCACCTGCAGCACCTTCACGCGAACCCGGTCACCCACCTTCACCACCTCCGACGGGTCCTTCACGAAGCGGTTCGACAGCTCGCTCACGTGAATCAACCCGTCTTGATGAACCCCGATGTCCACGAACGCGCCGAA
>JAUYRZ010000101.1 GCA_030695565.1 Archangium sp. | reverse complement strand
GTCGGATGGCGGAGATCGCCAGCCCCGTCCTGAGGGTCACCGTCCCTCAGCCAGCGCGACTCGCAAGGATCCGGCTGCTCAATGGCGACTGATTCGCCTGCAACGCATCTACCCGGCAACGAGTTGGATCGAATCCGCCCGAGGATCCCTCAAGCAACTCGCTCGGCAACACATGTCGATGCACAGCCAGCTCTCGGTATTGGGCACCGCGCTCGCGAGCTTCGTGCCGCGCGACTTCTCGAGGTGAATCTCGAAATCTTTCGGAAACCACGAAGCACACGGCTCGCCGCGCCGCAGCCGGAAGCTTTGCCCCGCGAGCGCGCCGCCCCACGCGAAACCCAGCCATGCGAGCGTCGCGTCTTCCTCGTCATCCACCCACGGGTAGTAGGGCATTCATCGAACCCTTTTCCCCGTCACGGATCGCCGAAGCCCGCGTCGAGCGACTCCTTCGACGAGAACCTTCCGAACAACGTGCGCCCAAAGCCCACGTCACCGCCCTCCTGCTCGAAGAGCATGGAGAAGTTGCCCTTGATGGGCTCACCGATGTTCCCACCTTCGGTGATCACGATGTCGCCGTTCTTGATGCGCGGCAGGCTGCGCACCGGCTCACCCCCGGGCGCGTGCGAAACCGCACAACGCAGCTGCCCCGCGGGCGACTCGCCTTGCAGCTCGAGCCGCTTGCCGGGGGCCAGCACGAGGGTGGGCACGCCGCCATCGGGCGCCACGCCTTCGTCCTGGAGCGAGACCGACACGCGCACCACCACGTCGAGGAACACGCCGCGGTTGCGGAAGTAGGTGATCTGCAGCGCCTCCGGGTTCTGCGCCACCTCGACCGTGGAGAGATCGAGCGGGAAGACCTCCGAGAGACTCCCGCCCAGGCTGTTGTCGAGCAGGCACGACGACAAACACACGCCGAAAGCGAGCGGCCACCAACTCTTCATCGCTCCACCGCGATCTTCAGCGCACCGACGCCGGTCACCGTGAGGCCGGTGTTGGGATCGACCGCCGGAGGCCTGCGGTACACCACCACGCGCTTGCCCGAGGCGAAGAAGCCGATCTTCGGGTGATAGCCGCCGCCTTCGTCGACCACCGTCTCACGCCAGGTGCCCACCACCCGCTGCGTCACCACCAGCTTGTCTTCGGTGGTGGTGCAGGCGGTCTCGTTGACCGAGCTGCGCGGGCTGCAGATGTAGAAAGCGATCGCCGGCTCGTGATTGACCGGGTCCATCGCCAGCGAGGGGTACCAGCCGCCGCTGCCCGCGCCGAACACCGGGTCGACCGCGCTCCAGGCGGTGCCGTTGAGCGAGTTCAGATAGCTCAGCTCGTTCGAGGCCCGATCGACGAAGGCGATGCCGTAGCCCTCGGTGGGATCGTACGCGAGCGACGCGCCGGTCTGCGTGTTCGACACGGTGAGCAGCGCGCCGGGGCTCGACCAGCTGTTGGTGCCCGCGTTGCGCTTCTGGAAGATGACGTTGATGCCGTTGGTGTCGGGCGTGCCGAACATCTGATCGTAGATGATGGCCGGCTGATCATTGGCCCCGATGACCATCTGGTTGTGGCCGCCGTACGCGTCCTTGTTGTTGCCGCCCTGGGCGAGGCAGGTGCCCGTGGTGGGGGGCAGGCCGCCTTCCCACAACTCGACGTCGGAGCCCGCCCAGTCCTGCATGGGGAACTGGCCACCGTGACCATCGCGGTACGCGAAGTAGAACTTGCCGGTGCTGTCGAAGGCGACCGTCGGCCACAACCCGACCAGGAAGCCACGATCGCTGACCGCGTTGCCGCAGGTGACCTGGTTGCCGTCGGTCGCGACGATCGTCTCGGTCCACGTGCCGCCGCTGCGGCGGTTGATCACCGCGTCACTCTGGTGCCAGAAAATCGAGATGGCCGGCATCGGAGGCCCGCCCAGGTACGCGACGATGGGGTCGCCGCTCACCGGCTCGAAGGTCACCGAGATGCCCACCTTGCGCTGCACCGTGGTGAGCGTCTCGACCGCCGAGACCACGCCCTGCCGCCACTCGACGTACTTCACGTCGAAGTCGGGCGTGCCGGGGATCGACTCGGTGCCTTTGTCGCTGAAGTACGCCACGCCCACGCGCTCGCGCACTGGGTCGACGGCCATGGCGAAGTAGGTCGCGTCGACCGCCGTGGGATCGAGCTCGGTGATCGCGAAGGGGGTCAGCGCGCCACCACCACCGCCGCCACCGCCCGACCCGCCTCCCGTTCCACCATCGGTGGGGTTCGGGCCCGGAGGGCACCCCAGGAGACCAACCGCCAGCGCCAGGGACATTCCAAGTCGGAGCATCATGAGCGCGCCATCGTAGCCAATCCCCCCGCATGTTCGAGTGTGGAGGACACCCCACCCCGCTGTGTGGCGAACCCTCCTCTTGCGGTGGTGAGCCTCAGGGGGAACACTGCGCCCCGCCCATGACGCGTGAAGACGAGCTGGACGCGCTGGTGCCCGCCCCCGACGGTGATGACGACATCACTCGCCGCGTGTTCGTGCACCACCTCACCTTTTTCGGCGGCGGAGTCGTGCTGCTGGGCGGGTGCAAAGAAGACAAACCCGCGGCCCCGCCGCCTGCCCTGGTCAAAGCGCCGCTGACCGTCTCCCACAAGACGTTTACGGATGCGGAGTGGGCCACCTTGAGCGCGGCGTGCGACCGGATGATCCCCCGCGACGAGGATCCCGGCGCCCTCGACGCCAAGGTGCCCGAGTACATCGACCGCATGCTGCAGACCGAAGCGCTCCAGCAGATGCGAGCCAACTTCGTGCCCGGCGTGGCCGCCCTCGATCGCCGCGCCCAGCGCATGTTTCAGGTGCCCTTCGCGCAGGCCAAACCCGAACAACAAGACGAGCTGCTCACCCTCTTCAAGAACAGCGGCGAGAAGACCGGTGAAGCGCGCTGGTACGAGATGTTCGTGGTGCTGGTGATGGAAGGGTTCCTGGGCGATCCCAGCTACGGTGGCAATCAGGGTGAGGTCGGCTGGAAGCTGGTCGGCTTCAACCTGGTCGGCCGCAACGTGAAGGGCGACCCGAAGGCGCCGTACGATGGCAGTCAGCGGCTTCACCAGCTGGTCTGCGGTGGTGGAAAGGGCTGCTGATGGCGAAGGACAGTGTCGACGTGTGCATCATCGGTTCAGGCGCGGGCGGCGCGCCGTTGGCCCTCGAGCTGGGCCGCGCCGGCTTCAAGGTCGTCGTGCTGGAGAAAGGCGCCTGGTACCAACAGGCCGATTTCGTGCATGACGAGATCATGAACTCGCGGCGCAACTTCTTCATGCCGCTCCCGTGGGATGAGCCTCACCTCTGGCGCACCGAAGGCCAGCCGTACGCCCGCACCAACGAGGCGTGGACGGCGAACTGCGTGGGCGGCGGCACGGTGCACATGAGCGGGTATTTCTACCGGCTCAAGCCCATCGACTTCCGCCAGAAGACCGAGCTGGGCGCGCCCAAGGGCAGCAACGTGGTCGACTGGCCCATCACCTACAAAGACCTCGCGCCGTATTACGACAAGGCCGAAGCCGAGCTGGGCGTGTCGGGCAACGCGGTGCCGCACCCGTTCGCCGAGCCGCGCAGTGGCAACTATCCACTCCCGCCGTTGGCAGAACACCCGGTCTCGGCCGAGATCGACAAGGCGGCGAAGTCGCTGGGCTGGCACGCGATCCCCACGGCGCGTGGCATTCTGAGCAAGCCGTACCGGGGGCGTGATGCGTGCGTGTACTGCACCCTGTGCGGCAGCTACGGCTGTGAGCATGGCGCCAAGAGCAGCACCGCCGCCTCTCTCATTCCCGCGGCGATCGCCACCGGCAACGTCGAGCTTCGCCCCAAGTGCATGGCGAAGGAGATCACCGTCGACGCGAAGGGCCTCGCCAAGAGCGTCATCTATCTCGACGCCGATGGCGTGGAGCAGGAGCAGCCTGCGCGAATCATCGTCTCCTCGTGCACCGCGGTGGAGAGCGCGCGCCTGTTGCTCAACTCGAAGTCGAGCCGCTTCCCCAACGGGCTGGGCAACGACAACGGGCTGGTGGGCAAGAACCTGCTGTTCTCCAGCTTCGGCCAGTCGAAGGCCACGTTCTCGGTGGCCAAACGGGGCGCCGAGTTGCCCTGGCTCACGGCGAACATGCCCTTCGTTAATCGCAGCCTGCAGGACTTCTACGTGATGCCCGACGACCGGTTCGGCTTCCGCAAGGGCGGCACGCTGGGCTTCATGTGGGCGCACCCGAACCCGATCTTCGCCGCGGTGGGCATCGCCCGAAAGGGCGAGAACGGCGTGTTCGGCAAGGCGCTCAAAGACAAGCTGCGCACGTACCGCGACAGCCGCGTGCTCGAGTTCGAGATCTACGGCGAGTTCCTCTCGAACGACTCGACGTACGTGGGCGTCGACCCGAACGTGAAGGACAAGTTCGGGTTGCCTGTGGCGGCGATCACCATCAAGCGCCACCCGCTCGACTTCACCATGACGAAGTTCCTGGTCGATCGCGGCGAAGAGGTGCTGCAGGCGATGAACCCCGACAAGGTCGATCGCGTGGGCACCGCCGGCGAGACCACCATTCTGCAAGGCGGCACCTGCCGCTTCGGGAAAGACGCTGCGACCAGCGTGCTCGACGCCGATTGCCGCAGCCACGTGGTGAAGAACCTCTACGTGGTCGACGGCAGCTTCCTGCCCACCAGCGGCGGCGTGCCGCTGACGCTCACCATCGCGGCCAACTCCTTCCGGGTGGCGCAGAAGATGGTCGCGAGCTTGAAGAAGTGAAGCCTCTATTGAATGTCGCGCAGGCGCAGCGGCAAGACGTCGATCTTCATCAGGTAGCGAGTGCGCGCATCGGAGTCGACTTCGATCAAATGATCCCCCGTGCCCGACAGCTCGGCCTTGCGGGTGACCCACCCGATCTTCTCGTTCTCACCGACCAACGTCTTGCCGGTGACCTCGACGCGCACGCGCGAGCTGCAGCTCTCTTCGAAGAAGTTCATCACGGTCTGTTCGCCCGCTCCGGCGATCTCGAACAGGAAGAGCCCGATGCTCACCTCGGACGGCTCGAAGATCTTGATGGCCAGCTTGTTCTTCCCGGGGAAACGGCCCTCGACGTAGCTGCGATCACCCACGAAACAACCGACGGTGGTGGCACACACGTTCCACGCACCCGAACAGTCGTCTTCGATTCTCGTTCCGATGAACTGGTCCTGAATGCTGCCGCACCCAGAGCCAACAATCGCGACGAGCAGTACCCAATGAAGTAGTTTCATGCGGCGTTTGACCACCTTCTTTTGAGGACTTTCATGAAGCGATCGTTGATCGTCGGCTGCATCAGCTCACTTGCGATTCTTTCGGGTTTGGCGGCTTGTGGGAAGGCGCCAGTGGCCTGTGATGGCGAGTCTCTCACCAATGCCGCACAGGCCTGCCCCGACCGGGCCAGCCTCGGGTTTGCCCAGGAGTTCAACAGCGGCACCTTCATCGGCACGAGCGTGCCCGAAGCCATTCGCATTCAGAACGGAGGCATCGCCGATCTCAACATCACCAGCGCGACCTTCAGCGGCGACACGGCCTTCACGCTCTCCACCGAGCCGTCGACGCTCCCGGCCACCATCAAGGGCAACAAGAACTTCTTCATTCGCGTCTTGTTCGCGCCGACCGAAGCCAAGCTCTACACCGGGAAGATCACCGTGCAGAGCAACGCCGAGCTGGCGCCTTCGCTCGAGTTCGACGTGAGCGGCTGCGGCGTGCCGACCGATGGTGGAACGTCGCCCTGCTACCGCGACGGCGGCCGCTGAGCCGTTTCTGCGGAAGATGATCTGAGGGCGCTGCTTCTTCTGGAAGCGGCGCCCTCTTTCTTTGCGACTACGGCTGAGCGAAGCCGCAGCCCGCGTCGAGCACCGGGCACGTCGCAGCCCCACCGTCAGGTGACGTGAAGTTGGCCGGGTACGGCGCGATGCGCTGGCTGATGCGATAGCGAATCGGGTCGTTGTCGGTGCGATCGATCGCCGCGATGTTCGCGAAGTAGGTGCCGCCCGCCGTGCGCGCCGCCGAGAAGCAGCTGCAGCCGATGGGCGAGGCGGTGATGGTGGTGGAGGTCGAAGTCGAGGTGCGCGAGAAGAGCATGGTGCCGTTCGAGGCGCTCATCGGCAGGTACCAGGGCGTCAGGCTCGCGTCGTTGTAGCGGTAGATGAGGGTCTGCGCGCCCGCGCACAGGCCACCATCGGGCACCGCACCCGCGCCGCAGAAGGTGAGCTCGAACGCGAGATCACCCGCCGGAGAGCCACCGTCCGAAGGGTGCAGCAGCTCCCACGAGAGCTCCCACGACTGATCGCCCATCGCGCCGCCGAAGTTGAACTGAAACAGATCGCGGTCGGTCTCGATGGCGTCGTAGTCAGCCAGCCGGCGCAAACCGCGGCTCTGAAAGTACCACTCGCGGGTGTCCGACACGCGGCCGTACCCGAAGCTCAGCTCGCCCTGGGAAACGGTGGTGGAACCACCGAGGCCCACGTTGGTGGGCCCACCCACGCGGCCCGCTTCGTCGGCGTCGTCCTGCCACTCGAGGTTCAAGGTCCAGTCGCGATCGTCGGCGTACTTGCTGGCGCCCTGCCCTTCGTCGCGGAACATCACCAGGAACTCGGTCGCCTGGTTCTGCGTGACGGGCAGCGCCCCGACGAGGTTGCGCAGGTTGGGCACCAGCGGCAGCTCTTCGTTGCGCTGCGCGTAGAGACACAACGGCGGGTCGCTCGCGTCACACAGCTGATCGACCAGCGGCCGGCTGGTCTCGTCGCTGTGCGGGCAGATGCTGTTGTTGGTGCGGCAGGCCACCTGTCGATCCTGCGCGGTGGCGCCGGTGGTCACGCGCTTGAGCACGCGCAGCTGACGCGCAGGCGTGCCGGTGAGCGGCGGAAACCGGCCGCCGCCCGTGGCCGCGGTCAGCCGGTACCGCAGGGTGGAAGGGCTGGCGCGCGCGGGCAACGAGACCAGGAACCACTCCTCGTCGGCCACGTAGGAGAGCTTGCCGGTGAGGTTCACGCTGCCGTTCGCGGCGATGTTCACCATGCGCGCGGTGGCGCCCGTGTCGTTGCCGTTGGTGCCCTCCTGCGCGTCGAGGTCGGGCAGCAGCTGCACCTGCACGGTGTACTGAACGCGCAGGTCGCCCCTGACGGGCAGCGTGCTGGTGGGCGGCTTGAAGCCCTTCACCACCACCTTGTACGTGCCGGCCATCGGCGCCAGGCGCGCGGTGGCCAGGTCGATTCGCAGGAACTCGTTGGCCATGAAGCCTTCGGCGATGGGCCGATCGGAGGGATCGAACAGCGTGTACGAGAGCTTGAACGGGGGCGGCGGGCTCATCGGGTGCGGGTCGGGCCCCTGAATGCGCATGTAGATGATCTGCCGGCTGGCCGCGGGCACCGCGAAGCTGAAGAGGTCGACGTCGTCGTTGGTGGCCAGGTAGCCCGTGCCACTGCCCTGCAGCGGCGCTCCCGCGAGCGGGATCACCGTGGGCGTGGTGTCGTTCGGCTCGTTCACGTCGGGGTTGTCGATGATCTCCATGAACAACGAGTAGGTGCTGCGGTTGTCGACCCGGTTCTGGCCCGAGGCACCTTCGTCGGCCACCAGCGCGAAGAGCCGCGCGTTCGACTGATCGAACGGAACGATCACGTCGATGGGCCGCGGCGCCGCGGCACCGTGGCGATCGATCGCCGTGGCCACCGAGACGAACCCGCCGTCGCTCGCTTCGCGGAGCACGTTGACCGAGAAGTTCACCGCCGTCTGTGCAGCCGAATACCCGCCGCCGATGTGCAGCAGCGAACGCGCCGTCAACCCGCCGGGCGCCTGGGCGAAGTACCAGTCTTGATCGACGCCCGCGTCGGAGAGCCGGCTGATGTACGCGCCCGTCTTGATCGCGCGGTTGGCTTCACCGCCGGTGGTCACGCTCAGGTGGCAGTTCACCGAGTCGGCCTCGGCCTCTGCCTGCGAGTTGCAGAAGTCAGGGGGCAGGCCGCCTGCGTCTTCGCACACGGCCTCGGTGCCTTCGATGCACTCCGTCGGCTCGGGAGGGCACCCCATCAGGCAAAACAGCACACACGACGAAGCGGCGACGCGGGAAATGGTTCGCATGGGAAGCACGGTCTTTTCTGAGGCCTGGGAGAACAACTGACTACGGCGCCGACTGCACGACGCTCTGACAGCCTGACACGAAATCCTCAGGCTTGACCTTGATGATGCCGTCGTGCGGCGACTTGATTCCGCCCACGGGAAAACGCGACGAGGTGTGACGGAAGGTCCTCAGCACCGACTTCGCGGTCGGATCGTCGCCGGGCAGCATCGAGTACGAGACGAAGATGTTGTTGAAGCCTGCGCCCACGCGCGGGAGATCTTCACCCCCGTCTGGATTACCTGCGTCACGCGAGTCGGGCATCGTGTTGGCCAACGAGACGTTGCTGATGCGGAAGTTCCAGCACTGCTTCCCGTTCGGTTCGAGCCCGCCCTGCTTGGTGACCTGGTAGCGGTAGCCGGTGACCGACAGGTTGTCGGAGTCGACCACCAGCGGGTTCATGTGCATCGTCAGCTCGTCGCCGGTGGGCAGGCGATCGTTGTCGGGATCCTGCGGCAGATCTTTCGAAGACGGCTGGCTGCCCAGCTTGAACTCGACCGCATCGGAGATGCCGTCGTCATCGGAGTCGACGCGCTGGGAGTTGGTGCCGATGATCTCTTCGTCGCAGTTGGTCAGCGTGTCGCAGTCATCGTCGACGCCGCGCAGCTCGGGCGGGCAGCCGAGATCGACGCCGCCGCCATCGGCGAGGAGAACCTGGTTGGGCGTGAAGGCGCCGTTCTTGTTGTCGCGCGCCCACACCTCGACACCATCGGAGAAGCCGTCACCATCGGTGTCGGCGACCCACGGCAAGGTGCCTTCGATGAGCTCCTCCTGGTCGGTCAGCCCATCGGAGTCGGCGTCGCCCGCATCGAGCGGACTGCCCGCCGGCGCGCTGAAGTTGGAGGCCACCAGCTTGTCGAAGACGAAGGTGTGCCGAACCTGCCCGAAGCGGAAGTTCAAGAAGTTGATGGGCTCGCTGTTGCGGAAGTCGCGGAAGTCACCGCCGCCCAGGTTGGCCATGCGGTTGAGCCGCTCGGCGTTCTGGTTCACGATCAACAACGGGCACGAACCGGGCGGCAGGTCGGGGATGCCGCACTGGTTGCCACCGGCCGGCACCGTGATGCCGCCGTCGAAGTTGCAGGCGCTGGAGGCCAGCGGCTGGGTGGGAATGAACACGTGCACGGTGTTCACCTTCACGTCATCGGCGAGATCCTTGAGCTGGCGAATGCGGCTGACCGCGCTGCCACAGAGAATCTCATCGTCCTGGTTGTTGGTGGGCTGTCCGTCGGACAAGAAGATCACCGAGTATCGCGCGCGCGTCTCGTCGTTCATCTGCGCCAGACGGTTCTTGGCGATGTCGCTGTTGATCAGCGCGTAGATGTCGGAGAGCGGCTTGACGAAGTCGGTGGAGTCGCGGTTCGGGTTGGGGCCGCCCATGCCCGCGTAGGTGAGGATGCGCTGACGCAACGCCGTCTTGTCGTTCTGGTCGTAGTCGACCACGCGATCGAACTGGGTCATGCCGTTCTTCGACAGCCACGCGGTGGTGCTGCCGGCGAACAACATCACCACGAAGCTGATCTCGGGCTCCTGGGGGAGGTTGTCGAGCAGGTCGACGGTGGCCTGCGCGCGTGAACCGTTCGGGTCGGTGATGTTCATCGACTGCGACGCATCCATCGCGATGATGATCTTGATCGGCCTGACCACTTCACTGGGCGCCGGCGTGCAGAAGCTGCCCTCGAGGGTGAGCGTGCGATCGCGCGGCACTTCGTCGTCACGCCGCTCGTCGTAGAGATAGGTGTTGGTACAGGCCGCGAACACCGCAGCCACCAGGAACGCGCTCAGGCCCATCTTCAACGGCGACGACGACATCAGCGCGTCCCCCGGGCAGGCGAGATGCCCAGGCAGGTGGTGTCGTACTGCGCGGGCGTGGCGATGTTCTGCGGCGCGACGAAGTCACTGTTGCTCAGCGGCGGTCCTTCAGGCCCGGCGGGAATGCGCACCGACGGGGGGTCGTACTGCGTCCAGAAGCAGGCGGCCTTCCACACGCCGTAGTCGGTGGCCACGCCGCTCTCCGGTGCCTCGGCGAACCAGACCTTGAAGAGGTTGTAGCCCTGCGTGAGGCCCGCGCGGTTCGGCGGCGTCACCATCTCGAGGTTGCTGACCTTGAAGTCGTAGCAGACGCTGTCGTCGCCCTGCACCTCCGACTCGAGCGCGAACTGCATCGCGTTCTTCTGCTGGAAAGGCACGTCACGCGCGATGGGGTTGCTGCCGAGCCGGAACTCTTCGTTGTCCGACGTGCCGTCGCCATCGGTGTCGATACCGTTGGCCAGGCGCAGCTTCGGGTCGAGCCCGTAACGAACCTCCATGCCGTCGGGAACGCCGTCGGCATCGGAGTCGACCAGCGTGGGCCGCGTCTTCAGGTACGCCTCGGCGAACTGCGAGAGCCCGTCGCCATCGGTGTCGCGCGATCGGCAGTTGGGGGTGAGCGGCGAGGCGGGGTCACACCCACGGCCATCTTTCGCGTCGGGCCGGAAGCCGTCGTCGAAGCGGCGCACCTCGAAGTTGTCATCGAAGCCGTCGTCGTCGCTGTCGGGGAAGTTCTTGTTGGTGTTGTGGCTGAAGTCGTTGTCGAAGGCGTCGATGAGCCCATCACCGTCGGTGTCGACCTCACGCTTCTCGAGGCCGGGCTCGCTGGAGAGCGGCTGCACGAGGAGGTTCTTCATCACGTTGCGCGACGCGAGCGAGGCGTAGTCGAGGGCGCCGAGGTTCAACTGGGCGAGGCCCGCGAAGTTGGAGAACTCCTGGTAGGTGCCGTTGCCGCGTTGGGCGAGCTGCTGCAGCGTCCACTTGGCGATCGCCTTGGCGGAAATGGCGCCATCAGGCACCATCACCGGGCCCGGCCAGCGCACGTAGCGGCCGTAGATGTCCTGGCAGATGGGCCCGCATGCGCGCACCGCTTCTTCGTTGAACATCAACACCGTGTGCAGGCGCACGTCGCCCACGTTGTATTGATCCTTCAGCTCAGCGATCTGCTTCACGTAGCTGAACAGTTGGTAGTTCTGGTTGCGATCGGTGCCCCGCACGTAGCCGGTGATCGCGTCGGCATCGTCGGGGTCGACGATGTTGCAGAAGTTCATGTTCGGAGGACCCGCACCGAACGAGTCTTGCCAGGTCAGCTCGGGGTTCAGATCGTCGGCGTACTGGGTGAGGTTGTCGTTGCCCGAGCAGCGGGGAAACGGCACGCCGTCGGTGAGGAAGACCACGATGTACCGCGTGCGGGGGAGCACCTCGGGCGTGGTGGCTTCGGTCTCCACGATGTCGCTGGCGATGAGCGAGTACGCGTAGGCGAGCGCGCCCTGGTAGTCGGTGCCCTTGCCGAGCTCCGACTGCAGCGCGTTGAGGCGATCGTCGAGCTCTGCGTTGGGGCGGCCGAAGCGTTGCGGGTTCATGCCGCTGGGCTGAGGCCACACGCCCTTCACGTTCGTCTCGAAAGGCACCAGCGCCACCTGCACGTTGGGCTGCGAGCGAAACTGCTGGAGCAGCCGCTGCATCGCGCGAACGCGGGCCGGCTGCATGTTGCCCTGGTTGAAACCGTTCACCTGGCAGAAGCCCATGTTGCCCTGGCTTCCCGGCGGGTCAGACACGCACATCGAGCCCGACTGGTCGACCACCAGCACCACCTTGACCGGGAAGCCGGAGGGATCGGGCGGCGTGGTGCACACGCGGCCGGCGATGGCGATGCGGTTGTCGACGTTGATGTCTTGAACCTGGCGTTTCTCAACGAGCGCGTCCGTGCAGCCAACGGCGACCAGCGCAGCGATGAACGAAGCGGGGAGAGCTTTCAAGACGACCTCCGGTGATTCCGGCCTGGAGAGAACGACGGTGAGCCTACAACGGGCGAGCCCCCCGGCAGCGATCGCTGACGAGGGGCTCTCCTTCACGACTGAGTTCCGAGCGCTTAGCTGCGGCGGCGGCGGGCCAGCGCGAGCAGGCCCAGACCAAGCGCGGCGAGCGACGCATCCATCGGGATGGCGCTGCAGGTCTGGGCGCCGTTCTTCCCGTCGGGCGAGGCGTTGAGCTTGAGCGACGAGGTGGAGTCGCGGTTCTCGGGGTAGGCGCGGTCAGCGAAGGCGAGCTTCGCCTGCAGCTGGATGTCGTAGGTGCCATCGACGTCGGCCGTGAACGAAGGCACGCTGCCGTCGGCGTAGGCGTACTCCCAGTGGCGCGACATGGTGACGACGCCTTCGGGGTTG